>JAYUZE010000246.1:0-8654 GCA_043752035.1 Gammaproteobacteria bacterium | reverse complement strand
CAACGTCGCCTTGCGAATGTTGAGCCGCTCCCCCTGCTCGCTCATGGCTTTGATCACCACATGCACATGGGGGTGGTTCTGATCGGTGTGCAGCACCATTGCGAACCGGTGCTTCAACGCGAACTGCTCGCGTGCGAATGCCTGACTGGCCGCGAGCAGTTTTCCCGGAGGGGTTCCCGCAGGCATAGACAGGATCACGTTGTGTACCAGCTTGGCCGGCTTCCGACCGGGCCTGCCGGAATACGGAGCGTGGCAGGCGGCAGCCTCGGATGCCAGGTCCCAGTCCTCAACAAGATCCTTCTCGACGCCGCTCCCTTTGAGGTGTTCGCCCTCATCGGTTTCAAGTTCAAGATCCCCGTGGCGGTCAATGTACTTGAAGTGCGCAGCGACCCCTTTGGGGCTCGTGCCCCCTCCGGAGACCTTGACCATGACCTCGGGCACCCCCCGCACCGTGCGGGCAATCTGCTCGATCTGCGCTGGGGACAATCGATCGACCCGGCCCGGTCCCCGGCGGGCGTAGCTGGCGATATCCAGCAACGGCCGACCCTGAAGACTAAACGTGCTCATTCGGATAGCCGGCGGCCCAACTCGTAGCGTTGGCCTGGAGCAGGACGGCTACGTGATCGCGCAGCGCTGTACAAACCTTGAGCATGACACCCACATGGTCCCGGGTAGGGCCTGTAGGCGCACCGCCCTGGTGGGTGGTTTTGGCGATCTGATTGAGCAGACGACCCAAGGCACTGAGTTCGGCCACGGATCGCTTGAGGGCCTGCAGTTCTTCCTTGGGCAGGGGTGCCAGGTGGCGGAGGTGAGCGCGGACCAGGACCGACACATAGGTTGACGCGGGGAGCCGGCGGGCACTAGCCCGTTCTGCCAGCAGCAACTGATCATCCGGCTGCAATCGGATGGTAGTGCGTGCGTTGCGCGGCACCGCCTGATCGCGGCCCGTGACGGACCATTGAGGTCTGGCATCGATCTGAAGTGCCGTCTCCAGCAGTCGCATTAGCAATGCTGATTCCGTCAGCTGCTGCCGTTGCGCCGAGGCGCGCAGCGCCGCCTTCGCCGCGAGCGACACCCGACACTGAACAAACGCATCTGCAGTCATGACGGCAGATCGTGTGACAAGAGCAGCCGAATGGCTATCCTGCATTTGTGCCAAAAACACCCTGAAACTCAAACACCAATTGCGCCGCCCATGTGCTATGTGCTGCACCCAGGCGCCTGCGTCCAGCCGAACTCACTATCGGCACATAGGACGGCAGCGCTCTTTGGCGGATTGGCCTATCCTCCGGCATGCCGCTTGATACCGCTTTTCGGACGGATTCCATGCCGGCGAATGAATTCAATGCCTGCCTCTACCTCGCGCGGACTGGCGCCCGCTAGCGCGGCTAATCTTGGTCATACACCACAATCAGGCAACTGTCGGAATGAAGAGCTTCCGCTATTTGCCTTCGCAATTCGCCAATCGCATGTTGCAACGCGGGGAAGTACTTATCACAACGTTGTATGAGTGCCGCCGAAAGGAGCTGGAGCACCATGACCTGGCGCACGGCGACGCCAATGGCGCGGGCCATTGAGCCCTTCATCGCCACTCTGAAGAGCCCAGCGACTGTTCTGGTTCCACGTTGGAACTGCTCGTATTGATTGCGCAATCACGCGACGCCGGCGGCGCGTTACGAATTGCATAGCACAAACTCGCCCGCATGGTTGTCTCCGTATTTGCCTGTTTTGACCAGATACTCAGGCGGACATTCGCATCGCGTTGGGCCATGATTTGCTTCGAGTGACAACTCGTCCCTAGACGGCCGGAACCGCAATATGCGGGAGGTCGTACATGCTTGATTCAACACCAGCAATTGCGGGGCGGCAGCGCGTCCTGCGACTCTCCGAAGTTCGCCTAACCACTGGTCTGAGCAGGTCAATGATTTACCAGCTCGAAGCGGAGCGGAGGTTCCCTCGGCGATTCAAGATAGGCGCGCGGGCGGTCGGTTGGGCCGAGGGAGAAATCCAGACGTGGGTAGAGACTCGAATCAAATCCGGGCGCGCCACATCACCTTGATTGCCCGCGTCGCAATGGCACAGCGTTATCGCCGACCCTGAGCTCATCAAGGTAGTCCGCCCACTCTTGCATCATCCGCCGGCGCTCATCGAGGCGCTGGGCTCTGTTGTAGGCGGCCCTCACCTCGTTGCGCTCGGCATGCGCGAGTTGCAGCTCTATTACATCAGGAGAGAATCCCCGTTCATTGAGCAACGTACTGGCCATTGCACGAAACCCGTGAGCAGACATTTCGTCCTTGGTAAATCCCAAGCGACGAAGTGCGGCGCCAAGGGTATTTTCAGAGATTGGCCTTGCCGCGGTTCTCAGACTTGCAAACAGAAAGCGCCCGCCACCCGCCTGGCTCTGAAAATCGCGCAGCAAAACGACCGCCTGGCGAGCCAGCGGAACCACATGTAGCTCCCGCATCTTCATGCGCGCGGCAGGAATGCGCCATTCCGGGTTTGGTCCATCGAGTCGAAATTCTGTCCACTCGGCCGCCCGCAACTCGCCAGGTCGCACGAAGACCAGCGGCGCGAGTTTAAGGGCATACTCGGTGGTCAGGTGACCGGAATAGCCGTCTATGGCACGCATCAACTCCCCAACGCGCCGTGGGTCGGTAATCGCCGCTCGGTTGGTGACCTTGAGTGGTGCCAATGCGCCGCGCAGATCTGCAGCGGGGTCGCGCTCCGCTCGGCCGGTCGCTATGGCATAGCGAAAGATCTGGCTCGCGCGCTGTTTGCAGCGGTGGGCCGTCTCGATCTTTCCCCGCACCTCAAGCCTTCGAGCCGTTGCAAGTACTTCGGGGGCGGTAATGCCCCTGATTGGCTTGGACCCGAGATGAGGAAACAGTAGATCGTCAAACATCCATTTTGCCTTCTTCAGCGTCTTGGGCGTAAAGCTCTGTTTGTCGATCCACTCCAGCGCGATGGCCTTGAACGTATTGGCGTCAGCACTTTTCTCCGCTTGCTTGCGCATAGCAGGGTCAATGCCGTCGACTACCAACTGACGCGCCGCATCGCGACGGCCTCGAGCCTTGGCGAGTGATACATCGGGATACACACCAAACGACAGAAGTTTCTCGCGCCCTGCAATGTGGTATTTGAATCGCCAATAGCGGAAGCCGCCGGGCTTCACGAAGAGATAGAGACCGCGCTCGTCGAACAATTTATAGGGCTTGGTTCGTGGCTTCGCGCTACGAACTGCCGTGTCAGTGAGTGCCATGGTTTTTGGGGTACCTGTGACTCCCAGGTGTTCAAGTACCCCGGAAAGTACCCCTACTCCAAGATGGCTGTCAACGACAGTCTGTGGACGTCTCAAGCGACAATATGCTTCTTTTTTAGCACTTGCCATCCGTTACTGGAAGTCCCAGTACGTCCCTGGAAGTGCGGATGGCGCCCCCGGCCGGAGTTGAACCGACGACCTACCGCTTAGGAGGCGGTCGCTCTATCCACTGAGCTACGGGGGCGCAGCCATGGATTTTAGAGCATACGGCTGGCGCAGGGCCGACGATTATTTGTTGCTCTGCCCACCGCGCAGATAGCCGAGCCAATAGGCGCCAGCGACCAGCAAGGTGCCGCCGACGATGTTGCCGCCAGTGACAATCAGCAGGTTGAGCGCCGCACCGCCGACCGGTACTGCGCCCTGCCCGTCCAGCGTGATCGCATAGGGCAGGAAAAACGAGTTGGCGATCGAGTGCTCAAAACCGATGGCGACGAATGCGGCCACTGGAAAAACCACAGCCACAATCTTGTCAGTCACGCTGCGCGCGCCCATCGCGAGCCACACGGCGAGGCCGACAAGCACGTTGCACAGCACACCGCGGGCGAAGGCTTCGCCCCGTGTCAGCGCGGTCTTGGCGCTGGCAAGCCGCAATGCAGTCACTCCGACTGCGCCGTCTTCAGCGCGGCGAGGTTCGCGTAGCGGGTCAGAGCCTCGGTCCCCAGGCGATCGCCACCAGGTTGTTACCGATAAACAGCTCGGCACCGGCCACGACCACGAGGATCAGCCCCAGGCAAAAGCACAGCCCACCGAGCAGTCGCGTTACGCTAATGCCAAGACCGGCATTGGTCGTCACGACGAGATAGAACATTGCGCCGAGCGAGATGAAGGCGCCCGCGAGCATCGCCAGTACCAGCAGCGTCAGCATATTGGTCGCCGCCCTGGCAACGCCAACATTTTCGGCCAGCCGGCCAATCTCGCGCGGCGAGTGGGCATCGATGTCGAGGTCGGCAGCGCTCAATGCATGAGCTCCGGGTCAAACACGTACTGAATGAAGCCGTGATTTCGCGCCAAGGTGTCGTAGAGCCTGCGGGCGGTGATATTGGCTTCATGCGTCAGCCAGTATGGGGCGTTGGCTCCGGCGCGCCGGGCCGCATCTGCAACACTGTCGATCAACTGGCGGCCACAGCCTGTGCCCCGGGTCTTCGGGTCCACATACAGATCCTGCAGATAGCAGGCGCGCAGTTCCGACCAGGTATCCGCATGGAACAGGTAGTGGACTATGCCTAGCAGTTCGCCGGAGGAATCGCGGGCTCCGAGGCCATGCAACGTTCCGGCATGGATGCGTTTCCAGGTACTGTCGGTCACAGCAGCGGGCAACTGAACCTTATAAAATCGCTGGTACTCGTGCCAAAGCTGCTGCCAACGCGCAAACTCGGCTGGCCGCAACGGCGAGATGTCGAACATGATTCTGTACCTGTTGTCAGATGCACCTGGCAATCAGCTTAACATCTCGCCAGTGTGCACTAGCGCCGGGTCGACTAGGAGTGTGTGATCTGGATCAGGCAGCTCAACAGTTACTGGCAGCACAGCAGCGGGCCGAGGCGCTATTCGCTGCGGTCATCGCCCGCGGCCTCATACAGCCCGACAAGCTCGAAAGCGAGGTGAGCACTGATATTCACGCGCTGGCCCGGGCTGATTTCGGCGTACGCCGTCATTGGCACCAGCGCGTCGTACGCGCCGGGCCAAACACGCTGCTAAGTTACGGCGATGCAGCCGAAGACCGGCGCATTGCCGCCGATGATGTGGTGTTCCTGGATTTCGGACCAGTGTTCAATTCGTGGGAGGCGGACTTCGGCCGCACCTACGTGCTGGGCAATGATCCGCGCAAGCATCAGCTGGTGCGCGATCTCGCGGCCGCGTTCAGCAGTGGCAAGGAGCTCTTTCAGATCACACCGGATTTAATGGCTGGCGAGCTCTACGATTTTGTCGCGAGCCTCGCTCAGTCTGGCGGCTGGGAATTCGGCGCCTCAACCGCCGGCCATCCTATCGGCCACTTCCCGCATGAAGGCCCCTCAGGCGGTTCGCGCGCACTGACGATCGAACACGGCAATCCATTGCGTCTGCGTCAGCCGGATAGCGAAGGCAAGGTGCGTCACTGGATTCTGGAGATACATCTGGTCGACCGGGCCCGGCAGTTCGGTGGGTTCCTGGAGGAACTGCTGACCTGCTGATCGCGCGGCCGCGCAGGGGACAAATACCAGAGCGTACGGGCCCAGAATTCCTTCAATTCCGGGTAAGCGGCTACTCAGCAACTGCGCTAGACTCCTGTGCAGGGGCGGCGCAACTCGGCAATGACGTCCACTTCCGGCCGGATTTACCCATGCTGCAAGTTGATCAACTGACGAAACGCTACGGCACGCGTACGGCGGTCAACGGCATTTCCTTTACCATCTGCAGCGGCGAAACAGTCGGGCTGCTGGGTCCGAACGGTGCTGGAAAAACTACCGCCATCGCGATGATCTGCGGCATCGCGCGTCCGGACGGTGGCAGCGTGCGCGTCGAGGGCAGCGTCGGCCTGGTGCCGCAAGATCTGGCGCTCTACGACGAACTGTCGGCCTGGGCCAATCTCGAACTGTTCGGCGGCCTGTACGGTCTGCGCAAGGCACAGCTGCGCGAGCGCGGCAGAGAGGCGCTGGCACTGGTTGGTCTGGCAGACCGCGCCCACGAACAGGTGAAGAACTTCAGCGGTGGGATGAAGCGACGGCTGAACATCGCCGGTGCACTGCTGCACGACCCGGCACTGATCCTGCTCGATGAGCCCACCGTTGGCGTCGATCCGCAGTCTCGCAATGCCATTTTCGACAATCTCGACGAATTGAAAAGCCGCGGCAAGACGCTGCTCTATACCACTCACTACATGGAGGAAGCCGAGCGCCTGTGCGATCGCGTGCTGATCATGGACCACGGCAAGATACTCGCCGCCGACAGCGTGGCCAACCTGATAGGTCAGCACAACAATCTCGAGCAGGCTTTCATGCGTCTGACCGGACGCGGACTTCGCGATGGCGACGAACCATGAATACGACCGCTATCGTCGCTCTGATCCGCAACGACATCCGGCTTTACTTTGCCGATCGTCGCGCGGTGATCGTCGGTGTCCTGGTGCCGATCCTGATCGCCGCGTTCTTCGGTTATGTGTTTGGCAGTACTGGCAAGAGCGCGGACGCCGGCAAGATTCCGATTGCCCTGGTGGACGAGGACCGGAGCAGCGTCACCCGCGCCATTACCGCCGATCTCGGCGGCGACAATATGCTACAGGTCACGCCGCTGGATCGTGCCGCCGCGCGCGAACAGGTCAAGAGCGGCAAGCAGAATGCCGCCGCCGTGTTCCCGGCCGGCTTTGGTCAACAGACCACCAAGGCCCTGTTCAGTGGCCAGGACAAGCCACGTGTTGAGCTGCTGGTGGATCCCAGCCAGGCCACCGGTGCACGCGTAATCGAAGGATTGCTGGCGCAATACTCAATGCAGGAGATTTCGCGGGAAGCCTTCACCGGCAACTTCGGCGCGCAGGCGATCGACGACTACCTCGCGCAACTGGATTCGCTGCCCGCGCCGGCTGCGAGCGAGCGCTCCGAATTACGCACGCTGCTGCAGTCTGCGCGCAGGCTCAATGAAGCCAACAAGGCGCGTAGCGCCGTGGAAGCGAAGCAAGCCGCCACTGGCGAGCTCGGCCCGAATGCTGCCAAGGGTGGCGATACCGGAAATCAGCGCGGCTTTGGACTGAGCATTCCGTACCAGGTTGTGTCCACCAGCGTGACCGCTCGCGACAACATCCCGTACAACAGCTACGCGCATTCCTTTGCGGGCATGACCGTGCAGTTCATCCTGTTCGCCGGCATTGACGCTGGCATCCTGCTGTTGCTTACGCGTCAGCGTGGCATCTGGCAGCGGCTGCGCAGTGCCCCACTGACGCGCGGCGATTTCATTCTGGCACGAGCGCTGGCTACCTCACTGATCAGCCTGGCCCAGTTCGCAATCATCTATGCGGCCGCTGCCGCAATCTTCAAAGTTCGCATCGAAGGCAGCTGGATTGGATTCATCGCGGTTGCCAGCGCGTTCTGCCTGCTGAACGCCACCTTCGGACTGATGCTGGCCACGCTGGGCAAGAGCGCCGCGACCACGCGCGGCATATCCATCATGGTCACGCTATTGCTGGTGATGATCGGCGGTGCCTGGGTACCCGCCTTTGTATTCCCCCGCTGGTTGCAGAGCGCGTCGCTATACGCGCCCACGCGCTGGGCCGTCGACGGTCTCGATGCTATGACGTGGCGCGGACTGCCGTTGAGCAATGCGTTAATGCCTACGGCGGTATTGGTGGGCACAGCCGCGCTTTGCCTCGGAATCGCAATGTGGCGGTTCAAGTGGGAGGAATAGCACGACGGCGAAGCCCTAGGTGAATTGCTGGAAGATCTTCGGAAAATTTGAATTGAGGGGCTGCTATCGGCCTCGTGGATACCGGTTCAAGGTACTTTGGTGTCCACAGAAGCCGACTTTGAAAGCAGCCGCGCCAGTCGGAAACACACACTTCGGGGCTGAAGCGAAGCGTTGTGAAAATTCACAGCGCTTTTTGTAATTTCTCGTTA
Source organism: Gammaproteobacteria bacterium (assembly GCA_043752035.1). Classification (GTDB taxonomy): domain Bacteria; phylum Pseudomonadota; class Gammaproteobacteria; order Steroidobacterales; family Steroidobacteraceae; genus FEN-1191. The sequence goes on along the minus strand of JAYUZE010000246.1, from coordinate 752 downwards.
CAAATAAACAAGTTAGGATGGTGGGTGGAAGGGGATCGAATACCCCGTGCAAACCGCTGATCTCGAAAGGATTTGTCCAACGGGATTCTCAATCCGTCCCTGAACCTGTCCCCGAACATCATCGCTCTCCACATCGCTCCCTGGCTCTTTTTCCGGTGCGCACATGCCGTCATAGGCCGGTTCGCCCCCTACCCCCGTCTTTCATATTAATACGAACCTGATCAATTCCCGCCGGAAGCTTGCTGCGGCAAATCACCTCGAAAGGTGGAGCGCCATAGGCGTAATCCTGATCATCATGGCAGGAACGGCACGCGAAGAGGCACTCGCCGGCGGCGAAGTGAGACGGACGCGTAAAGCCAATCAGCACATCTTTACGATGACACCGCCTGCAACCGTCCGCGTATGGCAATGGACGTTGTAGGAGTAGTCTGCCAGGCACTCGTAATTCCTCAGACTTTCCCTTTTTCCGTCATCGCGGGTGTATCTCGCTCTTTTGGCCGTGCCCGCGAAAGCCTCCGTGGCAGTAGACCATCATCCCTCAAGGTAACTGCTACTTCGAGAGGCAGCACTCTGACCTTTGGCGTCAAGTCGTAACGTTGCTTGCCCGGATACACAACGGTTAACTGCTCCAACTTCAGATCTGCGAGCGCAACGCGCATCGATGCGGTCAGAGTGGGCGCATCTACGCGCTTGAACTCGACGCCGAAACGATGCCCGCCCTTGAACAGCAGCAAATCGAGTTCGGCGCCCTG
>JAYUZE010000245.1:0-4725 GCA_043752035.1 Gammaproteobacteria bacterium | reverse complement strand
CGGCCGGCTGGTCAGCGGCCTGGGCTGGGTGGATACACGCTACTACGGCATCAACCAGGGGCCGATCGTCGCGATGATCGAAAACCAGAACAGCGAACTCTTCTGGCGCCTCTCGCGCACCGACCCCGTACTGCGCCGGGGCCTGACACGGGCTGGATTTACGGGCGGATGGTTGGCCTGAAGTGCCTGCTGTGCGCCCTGGCCCTGCTCCTGGGTGGCTGTGGCCATGGGGGCCCCAGGGTCGAGGTGCTGCACTTCTGGGCGATGGGAAGCGAGGCCGAAGTGCTCTCGCAACTGATACCGGAGTTCGAGCGCGAACACCCGCTGCTGCGCGTCGAGGTGCAGCAACTCGCCTGGACCGCCGCGCACGAAAAGCTGCTGACCGCGATCGCGGGTGATGCCACCCCTGACCTGTGCCAGCTCGGCAATTCCTGGATACCCGAACTGGTGGCCCTGCATGCGCTGGTGCCCCTGCAATCGCGAGTCGCCGCATCGCGGGAAATTGCCCCGGCAGATTTTTTCACGGGTGTCTGGCAGACCAATCTGATCGCCGACTCGCTCTACGGCATTCCCTGGTACGTGGACACGCGACTGCTGTTTTATCGCAGCGATCTGCTGAAGGCTGCGGGCTACGCCGCACCGGCAGACACCTGGGCCGGCTGGCTCACACAGCTCCAGGCCATCAAGCGTATGGTCGGCCCTCAGCGCTACGCGATCCTGCTGCCGTTGAACGAATTCGAGCCGCTGCAGATCCTGGCGCTCAACCAGGACGAGGCCATGCTGCGCGATGGCGATCGCTACGGGAACTTTCGCAGCACTTCATTCCGCAAAGCACTCACCTTCTATCGCGACATGTTTGCCAGTTCGCTTGCACCGACGATGACCAATGCCCAGATCTCCAATGTGTGGAACGAACTGGGCCGCGGCTTCTTCTCGTTCTATGTCTCGGGCCCGTGGAATATCGCTGAGTTCAAGAAGCGTCTGCCGCCTGACCAGCAGCAGAGCTGGATGACGGCGCCAATGCCGGGCCTCGATGGCCCTGGCGTGTCCAATGCCGGCGGCGCTAGCCTGGTGTTGTTCGCGCGCTCGCATCATCAGCAGAGCGCCTGGCAACTGATCGAATTCCTCTCGCGCCCTGCCGTGCAGCAGCGCTTTCACGAGCTCACCGGCGATCTGCCCCCGCGCCGTACGAGCTGGGAAGGTGGCCAGATTGCGCGCGATCCCTATTCGCGCGCCTTTCGGGTACAGCTCGAGCGCCTACGCACTTTTCCCAAGGTGCCCGAGTGGGAGCAGATCATGCAGGCGATGCGCGTGATGGCCGAGCGCGTGGTCCAGGGCCAGCTGGATATCGACAGCGCGGTGAATGGCTTCGATGCCGAGGTCGATGGCATACTGGCCAAGCGGCGCTGGATGATCGCTCGGCGCCGGGGCGCCAGGTGAGGTCGGTGCATCATGTGAGCAACGGCGTGCAGCGTGCTGCCTGGGGTTTCACCCTGCCGGCGCTGCTGCTGATCGCATTGTTCTTCCTGCTGCCGGTGATCGCCGCGCTCGCGATCAGCTTCACGGACTTCGATCTGTACGCGCTGGCCGATCCGGCCAACCTGCGCGTCATCGGCCTGCACAACTACAGTACGCTGCTCGCAACGCCGATGTTCTGGAAGGCGCTCGGCAACACCGCGATCTTCGTGATACTGGGCGTCCCGCTTTCGCTGGCCGCCTCGCTGGGCGCTGCGCTGCTGATCGAGTCGCGCCTGACACGATTTCGTGCCTTCTTTCGTACCGCGCTGTTTGCGCCAGTGGTCACGACGCTCGTGGCCGTGGCGCTGATCTGGCGCTACCTGCTGCACACGCGCTACGGGTTGTTGAATTACACCTTGAGTCATCTGGGCCTGCCGACCATCGACTGGCTGGGCGATCCGCATTGGTCGATGCCGGCCATCGTGCTGCTGGCCGTGTGGAAAAACTTCGGCTACAACATGATCATCTTGATCGCGGCACTGCAGAGCATTCCGGAAGACCTGCACGAGGCGGCCAGGCTCGATGGCGCCGGCGCCTGGGCACGGCTGCGCCACATCACGCTGCCGCTGCTGAGTCCTACGCTTACACTGGTGGGCATACTCACGGTCAGCGGCTACTTCCAGCTGTTTGCCGAACCCTACGTGATGACGCAGGGCGGGCCGCTGCAAAGTACCGTCAGCGTGCTGTATTTCATGTTCGAGCAGGGCTTCAAGTGGTGGAACCTGGGCTTGGCCTCGGCGGTCGCGTTCCTGCTGTTCGCGCTGATCCTGGTGCTCACGACCCTGCAGATGCGGCTCGCGCGCCGCGTGTCACTCGCTTGAGCAACCGCGCCGCCTCCTGGCTGGTCAATGGCACGCTGTGGATCGCGGCACTGTTGACACTGTTTCCGCTGCTGTGGATGGTCTCAGTGTCGCTGATGCCCACCGGCAGCTCCGCCAACTACCCGCCGCCCTTGTGGTCGGCGCACGCCAGTTTCGATCGCTACCGCGAGCTGTTCGCACAGCAGCACATGGGGCGGTATCTCTTCAACAGCTTCGTGGTCGCCACCAGTGCCACGGTGCTGGCGCTGCTGTTCAACGGCATGGCTGGCTATGCCTTCGCCAAATTGCGCTTTCGCGGCCGCGACGCGCTCTATCGCCTGTTGCTCGCCGGCCTGATCGTCCCGGCGCAGGTGACGATGATCCCGCTGTTCGGCCTGATGAAGATGCTGGGGCTGGTGAACAGCTATGCCGGCGCGATCCTGCCGGGCGCGGCCAGCATCTTCGGCATCTTCCTGGTGCGCCAGTACGCGCAGTCGATTCCGGATGAGCTGTTGGACGCAGCCCGTATCGACGGCGCCAGCGAGTGGCGTATCTTCCGCTCGGTGGTGGTGCCATTGCTGGTGCCGATCCTGATGACGCTTGGCACCTTCGTGTTCCTGGCTACCTGGAACGATTTCATGTGGCCGCTGATCGTGCTCACCGATCGCGACATGCAGACCCTGCCGGTGGCGCTGGCCGGTATGTCGCGCGAGCACGTGCAGGACAATGAGCTGACGATGGCCGGCGCAGTGGTGACCGTCCTGCCAGTGCTGGTGTTGTTTCTGGCGATGCAGCGCTACTACCTGCGCGGCATCATGCTGGGCAGCGTCAAGGGATAAGCGCGCCGTGGCTGGCGATCACCGAAGCGTAATAGTGCGCGCTGGCCTTGGGTGTACGCGCCAGCGTCGCGTAGTCGACATGCACGATACCAAAGCGCTTGGAATAGCCCAGCGCCCATTCGAAATTATCGAGCAGCGACCAGACGAAATAGCCGCGCACATCCGCGCCCTTGGCGATGGCGCTGCGCACTGCGCCGATGTGGTGGCGCAGGTAGGACACGCGCAGCGGATCATCCACGCGCCCCTCTTCGGCCGTGGGCGGATCGAAGAACGCCGCGCCGTTCTCAGTCACATATAGCGGCAGATTGCCGTAGCGCTCCTTGACCCACAGCAGCGTGTCGCACAGGCCCTGGGGAAAGACTTCCCAGTGGGTTTCCGTGTAGGTCGCGCGCGGCTGGCGCACCATGCTGGCCTTAAGCGGCCAGCTGTGCGCATCGTTGCGCGTGACATTGCGCGTGTAGTAATTGACGCCCAGGAAATCGATCGGCTGGCGGATCAGCTCAAAATCGGCCGCCGGCCATTGTGGCCAGGCTTCACCAAACACCTCGCGCAATTCCTCGGGGTAGCTGCCCTTGAACACCGGATCAAGATACTGGCGATTCATGTAGGCATCGGCGCGCGCCGTCGCGGCCTGATCCTCGGCTGAAGCGCTGGCCGGATACTTCGGCTCCAGATTGACCACCAGGCCGATGCGATGCTTGCCACTGGCCCGGTAGGCCTGCACCGCGGCGCCGTGCGCCCGCAGCAGATGGTGTGCGGCGATCGGGGCTTCGAAGCGATTGCGATGGCCCGGCGCCAGCGCGCCATGCAGGTAACCGCCATCGGTCACCACCCAGGGTTCGTTGTGCGTCACCCAATGCTTCACGCGTCCGTCGAGCTTGCGGAACACCACCGAGGCATAGTCGGCAAACCAGGAGGCAATATCGGGGTTCAGCCAGCCACCGCGATCGTCGAGTGCTGCAGGTAAGTCCCAGTGAAACAGCGTGACCAGCGGCTCGATGTCGTTCTTCAGCAGTTCGTCGACCAGGCGCTCATAGAAGTCGAGGCCCGCGGCGTTGACCACACCGCGCCCCGAGGGCAGCACCCGGCTCCACGACATACTGAAGCGATAGGCCTTGAGCCCGAGCTCGCGCATCAGCGCGACGTCTTCCTGGTAACGTCGGTAGTGATCGCAGGCGACATCGCCGGTCTCGTCGCCCAGCACCATGCCTGGCGTGCGGCAGAAGCGCTGCCAGATGGAAGGCCCTGCGCCATCGGCCAGCGGCGAGCCTTCGATCTGATAGGCCGAGGTGGCGGCGCCCCACAAAAAGCCAGAGGGAAAGCGGCCAGCGGGGTTGTCGTTCACTGTTATTGTTCCCACTCCGAAAGCCGCCGGAAAACGTTTACATGGCCTTGTTGTGGGCAATTGTATAGGATCCGGTGGCAGGTAACTCAAGGGAAAACATGGCCGGCCTGAGGCTGGAACAGCTGCGCAAGGTATACGACAACGGCCAGGTTGCGGTGGCCGGCGCTACCTTTGATGTCGCCGATGGCGAATTGGTTGCGCTGGTGGGCCCATCGGGCTGTGG
>JAYUZE010000244.1:0-12989 GCA_043752035.1 Gammaproteobacteria bacterium | reverse complement strand
CCGTGAAAGGTGCCCAGCCACAACGCGCCGCCGGCGATGCCGAGCAGCGCCTCCACGCGCGCGCGCATCTCGGCCGCAGCCTTGTTGGTGAAGGTGACCGCGAGGATGCCGTGCGGCGTGGCGCCCAGCGCCTCGATCAGCCAGGCGATGCGATGGATCAGTACGCGGGTCTTACCGCTGCCGGCGCCGGCCAATACCAGGGTGGGCCCGATGGGCGCGGTGACAGCCGCGCGCTGGGCATCGTTCAGAGGTGCAAGTATCGGTGAGACGTCCATCGGGGGCGCGGATTCTACCGCGCGGCGCTTAGGCCCGCAGTGTTCAAAGCGGGGCGCAATTGCCCGAATTGCCCGTGCGGTGCAGTGCTGCTAGTGGCCCTTGGACATGGTAGGCACAGCTGCCCTGGCAAACACGCGCTTGCCCGCAACCCAGGTCTCATCCACCTGCAGTTTCCAGATCTCCGCCGGCGCCACCTTGAACAGGTCGCGATCGATCAGGATGAAATCGGCCCATTTCCCAGGCTCCAGCGAGCCGAGCGACTGCTCCTGGTGCTGCGCGTAGGCGGCATCGAGCGTGAAGGCGCGGAAGGCTTCCAGCAGCGTCATGGCCTGTTCCGGATGCCAGCCGCCAGGGGGTTGATTGGCGTGATCTGCGCGTGTATCGGCTGAGTACAGTCCGAAGAAAGGGTTATCCGATTCGACCGGAAAGTCCGAGCCCGCGGCGATGCGCGTGCCCTGAGCAAGGAAACTGCGCCACGCATAGGCACCCTTGAGGCGCTCGGCGCCGATGCGATCCTGCGCCATGTTCATGTCGCTGGTGGCGTGCGTGGGCTGCATCGAGGCGATCAGGTTGAGCTGCTTGAAGCGTGGGATGTCGCTAAGCGCAACCACCTGCGCATGCTCGACGCGATTGCGCAGCTCAATGCCCCCGACCTTCGGATACGCGCCCGCAAAGGCATCGAGCACCTGACGATTGGCGGCATCGCCGATCGCGTGGATGTTGACCTGGTAACCGGCCTTGAGCGCCGTCTCGATGCTGGCCTGCATCGCGGCCTCGGTATTGAACATCAGCCCTTTTTGTCCTGGCTGATCGGAATATGGCGCCAGCATCGCCGCTCCCCGGCTGCCTAGCGCGCCATCGGCAAAGAGTTTCACTGAACGCACCGACAGGAAATCATGGCCATAACCAATCAGCGGGCCGCTCGCCGACAGCTTGTGGAAATCCTCGCCCGTGCCCCTGATCATCGCGTAGATGCGGGCGCTGAGTTCGCCGCGATCGGCGAGCTCGCGATAGATCGCGACCAGTTGTGCGCTCACGCCGGCATCGGCAACGCCGGTCAGCCCGACTGCGTTGATGTGGCGCAGCGCGGCCTGCAGTGCAGTTTTCTGCTCGGCAGCCGAAGGTTGCGGTATCACGCGGGTGGCCAGATCCATCGCGTTGTCGACCAGCACGCCACTGGGATTGCCCTGGCTGTCATGCTCGATGCGACCGCCGCTCGGGTCGGGCGTATCGCGCGTGATGCCGGTGGCCTTGAGCGCGCGCGTATTCAACCACAGCGCATGGCCGTCGACCCGATCGAGCGCAGCCGGGCGATCATTGACGGCGGCATCCAGTTCGCTCGCCAGCGGAAAGCGACCGAGTTTCCAGATCACCTGGTTCCAGCCGTTGCCCTGGATCCAGGTGCTATCGGGGTGAGCTATCGAGTAGCTGCGCAGTACCCGCTGCGCATTGGCCAGGCTCGTGGTGTCCTCGAGCCTGACGCGCACGGTCGCGAGCCCGAGATCGAGCATGTGACCGTGCGCATCGATCAGGCCCGGCAGCAGCGTGCGGCCGTGGCCGTCGATCAGCTGCGCGCCCGGATATTTATTGCGCAGGTCGGCCGCGCTGCCGGTGGCCAGCACCTTGCCGTTCTCGAAAGCCAGCGCATCGAAATGCTGCAGCTTGTCGTTGGCCAGCGTATAGCCCTGCACATGTTCGATCAGCGTGGGTGCCGCCAGGCAGGCAGGCGCGAGCGTCAGCGAGCACAGCAGTGCGGCAACCCTGGCAGTGTAGGCCTTCTTCATGATTGACTCCCCCTTACCCTTGAGACCATCTTATCGCCTCGCCTGTCGGGACCGCCAACTTCAGGAGCCAACGTGAACCGAACCGCGCTATTCACCTGTGCAACGCTCTGTGGCATCACTGCGACCGTTGCCGCCATGGCTGCCATGGCCGCCGCCCAGCCCGAGCTCGATCCGTTGCAGCTGTCACCGCAGCTGTACACCGCGCGCTTCAAGAACGACTTCGTGCGGGTCTATGAATATAGCATCAAGCCGGGCGTGAAGGACCCGATGCACGCGCTGTCGGTGGAGCTGAAACCTTGCCCCGCGCCCGGGCCTGCGCACTGATCAGCGCCAGCTTGAAGCAATCACGTGTTCGTGCGTGATGTCCGCCAGGGTCGGCGTGCCGGCCTGGCGCATCATCTGCAGCAGCTCGCGATTGAGTAGATCGATCACGCGCTCGACCCCGCTCTGACCGAAAGCCGCCAGCCCCCACACCTGCGGCCGGCCAATGCCCACCGCGGTGGCGCCGAGTGCAATGGCTTTGAATACGTCGGTGCCGCGACGTACGCCGCCGTCCAGCAGCACCGGCACGCGCTTGCCGACAGCGGCAGCGATCTCCGGCAGGCAGTCGAGCGTGGCACGCAGCGTTTCCTCGTTGCGGCCGCCATGATTCGACACGATTACGCCATCGACGCCGTGTTTGACCGCAATCTCGGCATCTTCGCCGGTGACTACGCCCTTGACCAGCAATTTGCCGGTGACCAGCTTGCGCAGCCGATCAAGATACTCCGGCGTGATGTTCGGCGGCGCCAGTGAAGTGACGTGCGAGACATCGAGCCCTTCAAACATCGGCGCGCGGTGTATCGGGTCATGCGAATTGTTTACATGGCAGTCGGTGCAGGTACGATTGTCGATCAGCATCGCGCGCGTCAGCGTTTCGTTGTTGCGCGTGTAGCCGCGGCCGACCTGGCTGTCGACCGTGAGCACGATCGCGGGGCACCCGGCGCGCTCGGCGCGGCGTACCATGCCCTGCGTAACGGCCCAGTCATCGGTGGGATAGAGCTGCTGCCAAATCGGCGCGCCGCGTGCTTCGGTCACCGGTTCTACCGCCGTCGAGCCCACGCACGAGAGCATTATCTGCATCGAGCGGCTGTGCGCGGCACGCGCAGTGCCCAGCTCGGCATCCGGATGAAAGGCGCGCTGGCCGGAAACCGCCGAGAGATAAATCGGACTGGGCCAGCGAAGATTGAACACGGTGCGTTGCGCATTCGCCTGACTCACATCGACGAAGCGTCGTGCCCGGATCTCGTAGTGCGAGAACGCGTCGTGGTTGCGCTCCACGGTGCGATCGTCGTCCGCACCGGTGGCGATATAGCCGAAATGTGCCGGAGGGAGCGCTGCGCGCGCCAGTGCCTCGAACTCCATTACGTCGAGTACCTGGTCTGCGTAGGTGATCGGCGGGGCATCGCGCAGAAACAGCTGCGCGGGCGATTGCACGTCGCTCAGCGAGCGCGCTGCCGCGGCCGGCAACAACGCCAGGCCGCCGAGCACGGCGCGGCGGGTCATATGAGGCAGGCGCGAACTTTCCATTGCTGTCCCCGTTGTACTGAATGCTTCAGTGCGACCGCGCGGCGTCATAGACCTCGACACCACCGACCCAGGTATTCTGCACGTTCACGTCGCGAATCGCCGCCGCCGGTATTTTCAGCACGTCCGCGCTCAGCAGCACAAAGTCGGCGAGTTTGCCTACTTCGATCGAGCCTTTGTCCTTATCCTGGAACTCCGCATAGGCCGAGCCCATCGTATAGGCCGTGATCGCTTCGGCCGCACTCAGTTTCTGTTCGGGGAACCAGCCCTCTGGGCGTTTGCCATCGAGCGTGGCGCGCGTGGTCGCGGCGTACAGTGTCTGCATCGGATCGAGCGGCGCCACCGGCCAGTCGGTGCCGATCGCCAGATGCACACCATGATCGAGCAAGGTGCGGAAGGCGTAGGTGCGGCTCGAGCGGTCGTGGCCGATGCGCGCCTCGGCCCAGCGGCCATCGTCGATCGCATGGTATGGCTGCACCGAGGCGATCACGCCGAGCTTCGCCAAGCGCTCGAAATCGGCTGCTGCCATGTGCTGGGCGTGTTCGATGCGCCAGCGGCGATCGCGTTTGCCGTGTGCGGCTTCGATGTCCTGGTACAGATCGAGGATCGCGCTGATGCCGGCATCGCCGATCGCGTGCGTGCACAGCTGCAGCTGGGTGGCATCGGCACGCAGCATCCAGTCGCGCATTTTAGAGAGCGGCTGCATGTCGGCAGAGAGCAGCCCACGGTTGCCGGGCTGGTCATCGAAGGGCTCGAAGAAATACGCGGTGCGCGCGCCCAGCGACCCATCGGCAAAGGCCTTGAGCGCGCCGATGCGCAGCATCGGCCCGCCAAAGGCCCGGCCGATGCCTAGCCGCGCCTCATCTTCCACGCCCGAGATCGCCGGCGCCGCGTAGACACGCAGCGTGAGCTGGCCTTCGCGCTGTAGGTCGGCCAGCGCCGCGATGGTGGCGTAGTCGATCGACATCGCCTGCACGCTGGTCACGCCGCGCGCGGCCGCCGCATGCATCACGCGCTCGAGTATCGTGCGTCGCTGCGCCGGCGTCGGCTCTGGAATCACGCGCTCGAGCAGCGGTGTGGCTGCATCCTTGAGCACGCCGGTAGGCTCACCGGCCGCGTCGCGCACGATCACGCCGCCCGGCGGATCGGGCGTCGCCGCCGTGATACCCGCCAGCGTCAGCGCCCGCGTATTGCCGATCACCACGTGGCCGTCGTAGCGCCACAGCGCCACAGGATGATCGGCCGTCACGGCATCGATGAGCTGGCGCGTCGGCAGTGTTGCCGGGCTCCACTTGGTTTCGTCCCAGTTGCCCTGCAGCAGCCATTCGCCCGGTGGCCGGGTAGCCGCGAACTCTCCGATCAGACGCGCGAAATCAGCGGGGCTGCTGGCGTCCTTGAGCTGCACCGAGGCGAGCTCGACACCGCCGTCCATGATGTGCACGTGCGCATCGTTGAAACCCGGCAGCAGGCGCTTGCCCTGCGCATCGATGACTTTTGTAGCCGGCCCCCGCCAGCGTAATGCCGAGGCGTCGGATCCGACAGCGACGATGCGACCGTTGAGCACAGCCAGTGCAGCCGCTTCCGGCTGCGCGGGGTTCACTGTAAAGATGAGGGCGTGGTGAATGATCAGGTCGGCGGCAGGTCGTGGCACAGCCGGAGGACTTGCTGTCGGAGCGCCCGCCGCCATGGCGATCGTCGAGCCGATCACGGCGATCGCCGCGAGAATGACGCGCTTGGGCATGGCAGTACTCCTCGATGCACGGCGGCCTGAGAGGTGATGGTAGCCGAACGGGCAGGTCACGGTGCGCCCGCCTGCGCCGGTCATGCGGCGTACGCCGCACGCCCGCACAGATAGGTCCAGATGAAATTAGCGGCAGCACTGCTGGTCAGCTCCGCATGATCATAGGGCGGCGCCACTTCGCACAGGTCCATGCCGATCCACGGCAGGTCGCGCAGGTCTTCCAGCAGCGTGAGTACCTGATTGCTGCTCATGCCGCCCGGCTCCGGTGTTCCGGTGCCCGGTGCAAAGGCAGGGTCCAGGCAATCGATATCCAGCGTGAGGTACAGCGGCGTCTCGGGCCTGCTCGTAAGGCGCTCGCGGATCGCAGCGGTGATCGGTGCCAGCGCCGTGGAATTCTCGCGACCGCGCAGGCTCCGCCCGGTGTAGAGGAGTCCGCCGCGCTCGGCGATGTAGTTGCTGGTCGACGGCGTCGCCGGAGAGCGGATGCCTAACTGCACGAATAGCGTGGGATCGACCAGCCCGTCGCGCACCGCCTCGTGCACCCAGGTGCCGTGCCCCGAGGGCTCACCGAAGTGATCGGTCCAGGTATCGCAGTGCGCATCGAAATGCACGACCGCCAGCGGGCGCCCGAGTTCGCGCCGATAGGCCTGCAGCAGTGGCAGGGTGATCGAGTGATCGCCTCCCAGCCAGACCAGGTGATGCCGCGCGATCAGCGCCTGCGCCTGCGGCACCAGTGCGGCGCGCATGGCGGTCAGCGAGGTGTTGGGCAGCGCCAGGTCGCCTATGTCGGCGATCGCATCGAGCGGTGAAACTCCAAACTCAGGATGCGCGCCATCGCACAGCATGTGGCTCGCGCGACGAATCGCTCCCGGACCAAAGCGCGCTCCCGGCCGGTTGGTCGTGGCGCCATCCCAGGGCACGCCCGCGACCACCCAGCGCGCCGCAGCGCGGGCCGCGGGCGGCGGCGCCTTCATGAAGCCCGAATTCGTGCTCGAATGCTGAAAGGCAAAACCGAGAGTCGAGTCGGACACGGCGGATTACCGGGGTCCGAGGCTACCAGCTGTTGCGCAGCTCGCGCAGGCGCAGGAACACCTCGCGCTCGCTCGCTTCGGCACCCAGCGCGGCAACGCGCTGGCGCAGACCTTCTCGCAAACCAGGCTCTGCCAGCCTGAAGAAACTGTTGATCCGGAGCTCATCTTGCAGCGTCACGACCGGCATAGCTTCGGGCGCCGTGGACTGATAGCGCTCGAGCCAGGAGCTGGCAACAGTATTGCTGGGCTCCACATGCTGCGTGAAGCGCAGGTTGTTCATCAGATAATCGTGGCCTGGATAGATTTTTGTGCTCGCGGGCAGTCGCTGCAGCAGCGCGTGACAGGTGGCATAGAGCAACTCCGGATCGCCACCGTTGCGGCAGTTGCCGACGCCGGCGTTGAACAGCGTGTCGCCGGAGAACAGCGCGGCCTCGCTCCCATGTGCCAGCAGGCACACGTGCGTGAGCGTATGGCCCGGCGTATCGAGCGATTCGAGTTCGATACTGCGGCCGACGCGGATCACATCGCCGGCATTGAGCCCCCGGTCGACGCCGCCGATGCGCTGTGCGGCCCCGGCATGCGCCAGCACCTTCGCGCCGGTGGCACGCACCACCTCTGCGTTGCCGTCCGTGTGATCATTGTGCTCGTGGGTGTTGACGATCTGCGTGATCGTCCAGCCGCGCTCGCGAGCGCGCTTGAGGCAGGTGCCAGCGTCCAGCGGGTCGACCACCAGCGCCTCGCCGGATTCGGCGCAGGCGATCAGATAGTGATAATTGCGGAGCGGGTTGGCCGCCCAGATGCGTTCGACGATCATGCGGCTAGTGTAACAGCAGGTAGTGATCGACCAGCAGCGCCAGGAACAGCCACATAAGGTAGCTGATCGAGAAGCGGAACACGCGCATCGGCAGCTCATCGCGCCGTGTGACTTTCAGCGCCACGCTGTGCCACAGGAAGCGTGTGTTCAGGCCGATGGCCGCGGCCAGATAGATCAGGCCGCTCATGCCGGTGAGATAGGGGAGCAGTGTCACTAGTACCAGGATCAGTGTGTACAGCAGCACATGCAGGCGCGTGAATTCCGCGCCATGCGTGACCGGTAGCATCGGGATGTCGACCTTGGCGTAATCGTTGCGCCGCGCGATCGCCAGCGCCCAGAAATGTGGTGGCGTCCAGGCGAAGATGATTAGGAACAGCAGCAGCGCGTGCGGATGCACGCTGTTGGTGACCGCAGCCCAGCCCAGCACTGGCGGCGCCGCGCCGGCCGCACCGCCGATCACGATGTTCTGCGGGGTCGCGCGCTTGAGCCACACCGTGTAGACCACGGCGTAGCCGATCAGCGAGGCGAAAGTCAGCAGCGCGGTCAGGGCGTTGACCAGCAGGAACAACACGCACATCGAGAGCACGCCCAGCACTATCGCGAACAGCAGCGCATGGCGATAGTCGAGGTGCCCGGTGGGCAGCGGGCGGCTGCGGGTGCGCGCCATGCGCGCATCGATGCGCCGATCGAGCACGTGGTTGATCGCGGCGGCCGAAGCTGCGGCCAGCGCAATGCCGAGGTTTCCGAATACCAGCGCGCGCCATGGCGGCAGGCCTGGCGTCGCCAGCAACGTGCCCACCACCGCAGTCAGCACGATCAGCGCCACGACCCGCGGCTTGGTGAGCTCGAGATAGTCGCGCCAGCTCGCGGCGGAATGCGTCGCCGCAGCCATGGCAACGCCCTGGTTCAGTTCGGTCGCCACGAGCCTAGGCCGGCCTCAGCGCGCGATTGAGGGCCACGACCGCGAGCAGCAGCAGCGCCGCCCCGGCGTTGTGCGCGGTCGCGAGCCACAGCGGAAACCCGAACTGGACCATCGTGATGCCGAGCGTCAGCTGCAGCCCCAGCGCGCCCAGCACGCACAGGGCGGCGCGCCGGGCGAAACGATCGCTGCGGATGCGCAGCACGCGGATCGCGGCCAGCAGCAGAAACGCCGTGGCCAGTAAAGCGCCGAGCCGATGGGTGAAATGGATTGCGACCCGCGCCGGCTGCGCCAGCACGCCGCCCTCGTAGTTCACGCCGAGTCCGCGCCACAACACGAAGGCATCGCGGCCATCCATCGAGGGCCACCAGGCGCCCTGGCATTTGGGGACGTCGGGGCAGGCCACTGCCGCGTAGTTGCTGCTGGTCCAGCCGCCGAGCGCGAGCTGCATTGCCAGCACCAGCAGCGCGATCAGTGCGAACCTGCGGGTGCGTGGCAGGCTCGAGCCGAGGAAGGGCGTGGCCGCCCGCCAGGCGCTCGCGCGGCGTCGCGAAAGCGTCATTGCCAGCCACCACAGCAGCGAGAGCGTGGCCAGCCCGAAAACCAGGTGTGCAGTGACGATCAGCGGCTTGAGCTGCCAGGTGACGGTCAGCATGCCGAGCAATCCCTGGGCGATGACCAGTGCCAGCAGGCCCACTGCAAAGGACACCTGCACAAGCCGTTCACGCCGGTATTGTATCGCTAATGCGGCAATAACAAGGATTAGTAGCCCTAATGTCCCCGCTGCGTAGCGATGGATCATCTCCTTCCAGGCTTTGCCGACCTCTACCGTGGCGCCATCGAATGCGCCGTCGGCGGCCGCCTGCTCGGCGCCGGTGGGTGTAAGGTGGCCGTAGCAGCCGGGCCAATCGGGGCAGCCGAGGCCCGCCGCTGAGAGCCGCACGTAGGCACCGAGCACCACGACGATGAAGGCCAGCACGAAGGCGGCCACCACCAATGGGCGTATCAGGCTAGCTCTGGAAGTCATCGCAGCGTGGCACCGTCAGCCGATATGGGAGAGGTCCAGTAATTTTTTGAGGTCTTCGCGCAGCCCCTTCGGGTCGGCCTGCGCATCGTAACGCATCATCAGATTGCCCAGCGGATCGACGATGAAAATGCTGTGCTCCAGGGGGGCCGGAAAGGCCTGCAGCAAGGTCTGCGTATCCGGCGTGGCGGCGCGCAGCAGCACCAGACCCTGGTGCTCGCGCTGCAGGTAATTCTCATCGCAGCAGTCCCCGCTGCCGAACAGCACGCGTTGCGCCCGCGAGGCGAATTTGCCCAGCGACAGCCAGGTCTGGCGGGCGTAGATCAGTGTCTCGCGACAGGTGGCATCGCACCCGCCCTCGCCGCTGCCGATCACCACCAGCGACCACTTGCCGGCCAGGACTCCGGGGTGTGTCAGCGGCCGCGCCGGCTCAACAAGCGTGCCGTGATTGTTGCGTGCCGCGGGCCGCCACGACGACCCGTAGTACAGCCAGAACGCCAGGCCCAGCGGGGCGGCGAACACCAGCAGCAACAGCAGGAATTGCGGGCGGCCGCGGCCGGCTCTGGGCGTGGATGAATTCATGATGTCTTGCGTTTCAGGTTGAGGAAGAAAAACAGGAACAGGCTCAGCGCTGCCAGGCTCCACCATTGTATGGCGTAGGCGATATGCCGCTCGGGCCCGAAGCCGGCGCTCGCCGGCTGCCAGTCGCGCAGATACCCCTGGGGTTGATCTGCGGCCAGCAGCAATTGCTGCGTTTCCACGCCGGCTCGCAATGCCGCGCCCAGCTGCGCGCTGGTCGGGAAGCTGCAGCGCTTGGGCCAGTGCTCATCGCTCGCTGGTGGTACGTTGCCCGCGGCAATGGCTGCGACCGGCAGGGCATCGAGTCGTCCGTCGACCTCGATGCTATCGCCTGCCACCAATGTGAGATCGGGTACGGTATCGCGCCGTCCCTGCGGCAGCGGCAGCCAGCCGCGGTTCACCAGCAGGATGCGCCCGCGCTCGAGCCTCAGCGGCGTGAGTGCGTCGTAGCCCGCCCGGCCTTTGCGGATGATGTTGTCAAGCAGGAACTGATGCGCGCCGTCGTACACACCACGCACGCTCACGCGCGCATAGCGCGGCAAGGAGCTCGTGGAACGGCTGCCCAGCGGCGAGGATTCCAGGCTGCCGCTGGCGAAGGCCGCAGCCAGCGCGCGTTTCTCCGCGGCGCGGTGCCACTGCCAGCGCCCGAGCTGCGCGAACAGCAGCGCGCCGGCCAGCGCCAGCAGCGCCATCCCCCAGGAGGCGTGCAGTGTTCGATTGCCCATGCTCACTCGCAGCAAAGTCAGGGTCTCCAGCAGCAGGAAGGGGCGCATTGTGCCGACCCGCGCCCGGCGAGTACAGGCGCTGTACTTGGCCGTCGCTGCGAGGCAGGATGCAACCCCTATGGGACTGATAAGAATAGGCGTGTTCGTCGTAATTGCGGGAATTCTCCTGAGCCTCGGCATGGCGCTGTTTCACCTGGCCTCGAGTCGCGGCAGTTCCGACAAATTGCTGCGCTCGCTGACCATCCGCGTGGTGCTCTCCGTGCTGCTGTTCCTGCTGCTGATGATCGCCTGGCGCGCCGGCCTGATCCGTCCGCACGGGCTCGCGCGCTGAGCAGCGTGTCGCGGGCGCGATCCACGGGCGTCGCCTTCGCGCTGCTCGGAGCAGCCGGTTTTTCCTTCAAGGCAGTCTTCATCAAGGCGGCCTACCGCTACGGCGTCGACGCCGAGACGCTGATGGCGCTGCGCATGCTCTACGCGCTGCCGTTTTTTCTGGTCCTGGGCCTGCATGCCTCACGCAGTGTGCCGCTGCCGCTGGCTCGCGCCGACTGGCGCGAGCTGCTGCTGCTCGGCGTGCTCGGCTACTACGCCGCGAGTTATCTCGATTTCCTGGGCCTGCGACACATCTCGGCCGCGCTCGAGCGCGTGATCCTGTTCATCTATCCCACCATCGTGGTGCTGTTCACGGCCTGGCAGCAACGCCGCTGGCCCACGCCCCCGCAGCGCCTGTCGCTGCTGTTGTGTTATCTCGGCGTGGTGCTGGCGATGCTGCACGATCTGCAGCACAGCCAGGGGCAAGTGTGGATCGGCGGCGCGCTGGTGCTGGCCAGCGCGATTGCCTACGCAGTCTATTTGCTGCGCGCCGGGCCGCTGCTGCAGCGGCTTGGATCCGCGCGCGTGGCGGCCGGCGCGACTTCTTTCGCCAGTGTATTGGCTCTGGCGCAGTTCTTTGCGTTGCGGCCGGCTTCCGCGCTGGTCAGCCAGCCCTGGCCCGTGCACGCGCTCAGCATCGCGATGGCGGTGTTCTCGACCGTACTACCGATCTGGCTGGTGTCGGAAGCGATACGCCGGCTCGGCGCTGGCACCACCGCGATCATCGGCTCGCTGGGTCCAGTGCTGACGATGCTGCTGGCCTGGGCATTCCTGAGCGAGCCCATGGGCGCGCTGCAGATACTGGGCGCGCTGCTCGTGATCGTCGGCGTGCGTCTTGCCGCCGTGACACAATAAAGCGCTCAGCGCAGCGCGATCAGCACAAGGAAGTTTTCTCATGGCCAGTGTAGAAATCGTCAAGCTCAAGGTGCATGCTGATGCCCGCGGCGCCGTGTTCGAACCGCTGGAGCCGCAACTGCTCGCGGGCTGGCGCAATGTACACGCAGTGATCAGCGAACCCGGCGCCGTGCGCGGCAATCACTCCCACCTGCGCGGCACCGAGATCAGCGCCGTGGTCGGCCCGGCACAGGTGCGCTATCGCGAGGGCGGCACGATTCACGATGCCGACGTGCCGGCGGGCGAGGTCTGGCGATTTCGGTTTCCGCCGGGGGTTGCGCATGCCTTCCGCAATACTGGGGCGCGGCCGTTCGTGCTGGTGTCGTTCAACACGGAAGAACACAACCCGGCCGTGCCCGACGTTGAGCGTGTTGAGCTGCTTTAGAGCAATCGGGAACAAGAACAGGAAATTAAGACGGCGCGTGTAGCGGCCCGGGCGTACAGCGAGGGGTGTTTGCGGGAACGTGCGCGACAGGAGGTCGCGCCCGTAGCCTCCATGGACGGATTCACGGCGTTCCCGAAAACAGCTCGTCGTTCCACGACTACGCCGCTTCGAGCGCTCTTAAACTCCGTCAATCCAAGTCGCGCGAATCGTGCGCCAACGCCCCGGCTACACCCAATAGACGAATATAAACAGCCCGAGCCAGACGACATCCACGAAGTGCCAGTACCACGCCACTGCCTCAAATCCAAAATGCCGGCTGGGTGTGAAATGTCCTTTGAGCGTGCGAAACCAGATGATCGTCAGCATGATCGCGCCGATGGTTACGTGCAGGCCGTGGAAACCAGTGAGCATGAAGAAGGTCGAGCCGTAGATGCCAGTGCCGAGCTGCAGCCCCTTGTGCATGTAAGCTTCGCCGTATTCCCTGGCCTGAAATGCCACAAACAAGAAACCGAGCATGAAGGTCAGCGCCAGGAATATCTTCAGCACATTGCGATTGGCGGCTCGCAGTGCGTGGTGCGCAATCGTGATCGTGACACCGGAGCTCAGCAGGATCAGCGTATTGAGCGCCGGTACGCCAAAGGCCGGAATCACCTCGAAAGTGCCGTCGGCACGCGGGCCGAGTTTCGCGGGGCCATTGGTCGGCCAGCCGGCATCGTAGTTCTGCCACAGGAAAATATGATTGAAGACCTTGACGCCTTCGCCGCCAATCCACGGCACCGAGAGTTCGCGCGCATAGAACAACGCGCCGAAGAAGGCCGAGAAGAACATAACTTCGGAAATGATGAACCACACCATGCCCATGCGGAACGAGCGGTCGACCGC
>JAYUZE010000243.1:0-3754 GCA_043752035.1 Gammaproteobacteria bacterium | reverse complement strand
CATGATGTCGGCCAGCACCGGCGTCTGCGCCGAATCCCAGTCGTGCGTGTCGTTGGGCGAGGTCTGGTAGTACCAGGCCATCTTGCCAGTATCGACATTGACGGCAATCAGCGAACAGGTGAACAGCGCCGCGCCATCGCCGCGCGCTGCGGAGAAATACGAAGGCGTCGGATTGCCGGTGCCGAAAATATAGAGGTGCGTTTCCGGATCGTAGGAGCCCGGCACCCAGGCATTGCCGCCGCCGTGACTGGCGGCATCGAGATTCTTCCAGGTGTCGAGTCCCGGATCACCAGCTTTCATCGGCACGGTGTAGAAGCGCCACTGCAGCGCGCCGGTCTCCGGATCGAAGGACTGCAGCATGCCGGGAGCGTCGAGGTCATTGCCGGTGCCGGCGAGCACGTGATTGCCGATTACGATCGGTGCCGGCGTGGAAAAATACTGCGCCTCGAAGCTGGCGATCGGTACGTGCCAGCGTTCCTTGCCGGTGTGCGCATCGAGCGAGACCAGGTAGTCGTCGGGCGTCTCCATGTAGAGATAGTCGCGCCATTTGCCGAGACCCCGGTTGCCGATGTGGGTGCCGCCACGCGTCTTCCAGTAGTAGTGCCACAGCACTCGCCCGGTGCGGGCGTCCATGGCCCAGGCATTGTCGGGCACGGAGAAATACAGCACGCCATCGACCTGCAGTATCGACGCGCGGATATCGGCCTGCAGTGCTGAGAACAGCGTGCCGCCGCCCTCGCCACCGACTATCGTGGCTGGTCCGTGCATACCGCCAGCGGCCCCGGGGAGCCCGGGGCCGCTGGTGACGCGCGCCGTCCAGGCGAGCGTCAGATGCTGGACGTTCGACTGGTTGATCTCCTTGAGGCTGCTGTAGCGCTGGCCGCTGTGGTCACCCGAGTAGCTTGGCCAGTCGTCGGCGCTGAACGCAATGCTGCAGCTCAGCGCGACCACGGCGCTGAAAAACTGGTGCAGCCGGCGGCGTTTGCACAAGTACGCGCTCATTTGAGTGTCAGCAGATAGGCGGTGACATCGTGGATATCCCGGTCACGATACTGCGTCAGCAGCGCCCGGTGAGCGGCGAGCGGGTCCAGCACCTCGACCCGTGGCCATGCGCCGCGCCGCTCGAAACTGCGATGCCTGCCATCGGCGAGCTGCACCGAGACCATGAACTCGTCGATTTCCACCAGCCTGCCTTTGATGGCCTCACCAGTGGCCGGGTCCACCACCACCTCCGTGACGGCGCCGGTGTGCGGATTCAGCCAGCGCTGCTGGAGCTTGCGCGCAACGGGAAAGCGCCTGGCGATGTCGTGCAGCGCGCCGGTCGCGTCATGGCAGGCGCTGCAATGGGCCTTGAAATACTGTGCCCCGGCATTCGCATTGCCGGTGACGATCGAGGGCGGGCGCCGGCGGGCGAGGTCGTCACCCGAGACCTTGAAGCTGTGCAGGAATTCGGCGATATCCTCGATTTCATTGTTCTTGAGTGCAAAGGCGGCCATGTTGGTATTGGGCACGCCATTCAACACGATCTTCGAGATCTGCTCGCCCTTCTGGTCGCTTAGTACGATCAGTGAGCGCAACAGGCTCGGTCCGCCGTCGCCCCCACGGATATCCTTGCCGTGGCAGAAAGAGCAACCATTCAATTCAAACAGCGTGCGACCGCGCTCCACCGCCGCCGGATCGGGCTTGCGGTCGGGGAAGGACGGGGTGAGCGCCCAATCGGGCGGTGCCTGGCCTTCGAACAACTCGTCGTCCGGCGTTTGCGCCGGTAGCGGCAACTGCCAGCACAGCAACAGAGCGGCGGCGAGCCAGCGATTAACGCGGCGCGGGCCGCGCTGGCGAGCAGCTGATGAAGGTTTTCCCATGGCAACGTTGTCTGCTATAAACCAGCCTACAGGATAACCCAGGACGTCCTTCCATGAGCACGGCAGTCAAGCTTCGCCTCAGCGCGATGATGTTCCTCGAGTTCTTCATCTGGGGCGGCTGGTTCGTCACGCTCGGCAGTTTCCTGGCAGGCAACCTCGGCGCCAGCGGTGCGCAGACCGGCATGGCCTACTCTACGCAGTCCTGGGGCGCGATCATCGCGCCCTTCGTGATCGGCCTGATCGCCGATCGCTATTTCAATGCCGAACGGCTGTTGGGCCTGATTCATCTGGTGGGGGCGGTGCTGCTGTACCTGCTTTCGCGGGCCACCACTTTCGATGGCTTCTATCCCTACCTGCTGGGTTACATGATTCTTTACATGCCGACGCTGGCGCTGGTGAACGCGGTGGCATTCCGGCAGATGGACGACCCTGCCAAGCATTTTGCCAAAATCCGCCTCTGGGGCACGGTGGGCTGGATCATCGCGGGCCTGGTGATCAGCTACGTGTTTGCGTGGGACGCTGCGGCTGCCAAAGCGGCCGGTGCGCTGAAGAACACGTTCCTGATGTGTGCCGCCGCCTCGTTGTTGCTCGGGCTGTTCAGTTTCACATTGCCGGCAACGCCGCCCACAACGGCCAAACCGAGGAGCCTGGGCGAGATGCTCGGTGCCGAGGCGCTGGGGTTGCTGCGCGATCGGAATTTCCTGGTGTTCTTCGTCGCTTCGATCCTGATCTGCATTCCGCTGGCGTTCTACTACCAGAATGCCAACCTGTTCCTGACCGAGATTCAGGTCGCTAATGCCACCGGCAAGCAGACCATCGGCCAGATGTCCGAGGTACTGTTCATGCTGGCGGTGCCATTTTTCCTCGGACGTTTCGGTATGAAGGGCACGCTGCTGCTGGGCATGGCTGCCTGGGCATTGCGCTACCTGCTATTCGCCTTCGGCGACGCGCACGGTCTGGCCTGGATGCTGCTCGTCGGCATTGCACTGCACGGCATGTGCTACGACTTCTTTTTTGTTTCCGGCCAGATTTACACCGATTCCAAGGCTGGCGCGCAGTACAAGAGCGCTGCGCAGGGCATGATCACGCTGGCCACCTATGGCATCGGCATGCTGATCGGGTTCTGGGCGGCGGGCCGGATCACCGATCAGTTCGCGGCGGCAGGCATGCACGACTGGCGGAGCATCTGGAGCTACCCGGCAGCGTTTGCTGCTGGCGTGTTCGTATTGTTTGCGCTGTTCTTCAGGAACGAAGTGGTGACCTACAAGAAATAGGAGCGCTGGCCTTAAGGCAGCCCGTCGGCGTATTTGCCGTCGATGAGTATGAAGGCTATACGGCAGTTCGCGTTGGAGCGGTTGGCCCAGCTGTGATTGGTGCCGCGCTGGATGACGATATCGCCGGCGCGTGCCACAATCTTACCTTCATCGACCAGCAGCGTGATTTCGCCTTCCAGCACGATGCCGTAGTCGATCGTCTCGGTGCGGTGCATGTGCGGATGACGCGCGCTGCCGTCACCGCCGCTCATTCCGTCGGCGGCGGCAATTATAGTCATGGTGCGTTAAGCTGATTCGGGGCAAGTATTCACGGGGGAGCCGATCATGATCAACCGCCGCCAGTTCCTAGATAGTGCCGCTGCCGGTCTGATGCTGAGCAGCGTCGGTCGGGCACGCGACGGACAGGTAGGCTCGCTCCCGATCGGTACGCAGCTGTATACCGTCGATGCCGAGCTGAAACAGGATTTCGAGGGCACGCTGCGCAAGGTGGCGGCGATCGGCTATCGCGATGTGGAGCTGCCGGGTTTCTACGGGCGCAGCGCCCGCGACATGCGCCGCGCGCTGCAGAGCGCAGACCTCAGCTGTGCCAGTGCCCACATACCGCAGCGGCCCTGGGAA
>JAYUZE010000242.1:0-2662 GCA_043752035.1 Gammaproteobacteria bacterium | reverse complement strand
CCCTGGCCACGCGCACGCTCTTCGAGCCCGCTACGGATGACGTGGCGGTGACGCTGACTGCGGCCTGCGGCGATCCTTTGCTGCACTATGACGGCATCTGGGCCACCGGCCTCAGCGCCGGGCAATGGCCGGCGCCGGCGCAGCCCGATCCCTTCTTGCCGATCGCCGTGCAGCGCGCCGCCGGGATACCTGGCGCGAGCCCCGAAGGGCAGCTCGCATTGGCGCATTCCCGGCTGGCGGCCTGGCGCGAGCGTGGCCGCAGGCTGGCCCTGAGCTACCCTTCGGCCGACGATGATGTGAGTGTGCAGCCCTGCAGTCTGGTGCGCTGGCCACAGCGTGACGCACAACCCGATCGCAAGCTGACAGCGTCACCGGTGGCGGATTCGCTGATCGTGGCTCTGCGCGCCAGCGGCAGGCTGGAAGCGCGCCCGCCGGAGCAGGCGCAGCCGTGGCCTGCCGGGCGCTGCCTGCCGCGCGGCACGAAGGCGCTGGAATTGCAGGCCGATTGTCCGTTTCGCGCCGCCGCGGAGTTGCGCCTCGATGCGGCGCCGTTGCCTGAGCCGCGGCCGGGCCTCGACATGCGCGAGCGCGGGCGGGTGATGCACCAGGCGCTGGAGCAGGTGTGGCGGCAGCTGAACGATTCCACCGCCCTGCGCGCCAGCGATGCCAGTGTGCTGCAAGCGCTTGCGCAGCGCGCGACCAACCAGGCGCTGTCCGAGGTGCTGGCGGCGCGCGTGGCGCCACTGTCGCCGGCCCTGCAGGCCAACGAAAGCCTGCGTACCAGCACCCTGATCGTTGCCTTGCTGGAACAGGAGAAGGCGCGCGCCGACTTTCGGATCGATGAGCTGGAAGTGTCGCGCGTACACCGGCTCGCGGATGCCGAAATCCGCGTCAGAATGGATCGCGTCGATCGCGTGGGCGATGGGCGCTGCGTGATCGACTACAAGAGCGGAACACCGCGGACTTTTTCCATTGGCGCTGAGCGGCCGCGCAACGTACAGCTGCTGGTCTACGCCGCGCTGGTGGGCGCGCCGCTGGCGGGAGTCGCCTCGGTGCATCTGCAGGCTCGCGGCATCGGCTGGCGCGGCGCGGCGATCGACGGCAGCGTAATGCCAGGGCTGAGTACGCGCAGCGATGTGCTCGTACCCTGGCCCGGGGTACTGCCCTATGCGCAGCAGGCAATCGAGGGTCTGGTGCGGGAATTCCTCGCCGGCAATGCCGTGGTAGCTCCGGGGCCGAAGGCCTGCGAACGCTGCCATCTGCCGGGACTGTGTCGCATCGACAGCGCCGATCTGGCGTTGGAAGAAACCCTGCCGGAAGACGCGGTACTGGACCAGTCGGTGGAAGTGGCCGGAGTCGCCGATGAACCTTGAGCTGCAACGCCTGGATGCCGAAGCGCGGGCGATGGCGCTCGATGCCAAGCGCTCGTTCCTGATCCAGGCGCCCGCGGGCTCGGGCAAGACTACGGTGCTGACCTGCCGGCTGCTGGCATTGCTGGCGCAGGCCGCACATCCCGAGGAGATACTGGCAATCACTTTCACGCGCAAGGCTGCGGCCGAGATGCGCGACCGTGTGATGCGCGCGCTCCAGGATGCCGCCGCGGGCCGGCCGGGGCGCGAACTCGAGGCGCCGCTGGCCGCGGCGGCGCTGCAACGAGATCGAGAGCTGAATTGGCGGCTGCTCGACAATCCGGCGCGCCTGCGCATTCAGACCATAGACGCCTTGTGTCAGGGCATCGCCGGCCAGTTGCCGGTTGCGGCACGCGCGGGGTTGCAGTGGCAGGTAGCCGTACCGGCGCGACCGCTGTACGCAGCCGCGGCGCGCCGCGTGCTCGAACGCGCATTGCGCGAGAACGCCTTGCGAGCAGTGGCGCAGCAACTGTTCCGTCGACTCGACAACCACTGGGAGCGCCTGGAAGAGCTGCTGATCCTGATGCTCGAGGAGCGGGCTCACTGGCTGCCGCGCGTACTTTCCGCCGACCTCGCCGATCTGTCGCTGAGTGTCGCTGCTGGCCTGCAGTCGCTCATACAACAGCAACTCGGTGAAGCAGCTGCGCTAATGCCGGCCGCGCTGATGGTTGAGGGCATGGAATTTTCGCGCAGTGCCGCGGGCAGGCTGGCGGCAAGCGGTGCGGCGGCGGCCAGCGGACTCACGTGGCCCGCAGCGCACATAGCGCTGGGTGCGCAGGCCGCGCAGCTTGCTTGCTGGCGCTTCCTGTGCTCAATGGCACTCACCGGAGAGGGTGAGTGGCGACGCCGGTGGAACAAGACCCATGGAGTTCCGCCTGAAGACAAGGCACTCAAGCCGCGACTGGAGCAATGGGTCGCGAGCCTCAAAGCCGTCGATGGCATGCTCGGGATGCTGCGCGAAGTGCTCGCGTTGCCGGATGCTGACATACCCGCCGACGATTCCGCGACGCTCGCGGCGCTGTCGCTGCTGCTGCGGCACGCGGCGGCCGAATTGCAGCTCGAGTTTGCCACGCAGGGTCAGGTGGACTACGCAGCCGTCGCCGCAGCGGCTCGCAGTGCCTTGGCCGAGGAAGGCCAACCCACCGATCTCGCGTTGCGCAGTGGCGCGGCGATCCGCCACCTGCTGATCGACGAGTTCCAGGACACTTCGCTCGAACAGTTTGAATTGCTGTGCGCGCTGACCGCCGGCTGGG
>JAYUZE010000241.1:0-2694 GCA_043752035.1 Gammaproteobacteria bacterium | reverse complement strand
CATGTTTTCAATCATCGCAGCGTCGCCGAAATCCTGCGCACCGTGCGCGTGCTAGGGGGTCTGATCGGCTGCGAAGCGCGTTCGCAGGCGCTCGCCGATGAGCTCGCCGCGGGTGTTGAGGTGGTGCGTGGCGCGGCAGCGGCGTTGCCGCGCCATCCCAATGTCTATTTCGAGGAGTGGGACGATCCGCCCATCAGCGCCATTCAGTGGGTAGCCGAACTCGTGCAGATCGCTGGCGGCATCAACTGCTTCCCGGAGCTGGCCGTCAAACCGTTAGGCAAGGATCGCATCATCGCGGACCCGCTGGAAATCGTGCGTCGTGCGCCGGACATCATCTTCGGTTCCTGGTGCGGCAAGAAATTCCGCGCCGCGACGGTGGCGCAGCGCAGCGGCTGGCAGGCGGTGCCCGCGGTCCGCGATGGCGAACTGCACGAGATCAAGTCGTCGATCATTCTGCAGCCGGGTCCAGCCGCACTGACCGACGGCCTGCGGGAGCTGCATGCCGTTATCGCGCGTTGGTCGCGGGCGCGCGCGCCAGCGGCGCCGTAAGGCGCGTGTAGGCCTCGAGGTATTTCTCACTGGTGCGCGCGATGATGTGCGCCGGCAGCGCCGGGCCGGGCGCACGTTTGTCCCAGTCGAGCGTCTCCAGGTAGTCGCGCACGAATTGCTTGTCGAATGACGGCGGACTGCTGCCAACGCGGTAGGTATCGGCTGGCCAGAAACGCGATGAATCCGGTGTCAGGGCTTCGTCGATCAGCGTCAGTCGGTCGGTCTCATCGACGCCGAATTCGAACTTGGTGTCGGCGATGATGATGCCGCGCTCGCGCGCATGCGCGCTGGCAAAGCGATACAGGGCGAGCGCCGTAGCGCGCATCTGCTGCGCCAGGTCGGCGCCGATCAGCGCGACGACCTGATCGAAGGATATATTCTCATCGTGCTGGCCGGCCGGCGCTTTGTTAGCTGGCGTGAACAGCGGCGCCGGCAGCTGCTCAGCCTGACGCAGGCCCGGCGCCAGCGCGATGCCACAGACGGAGCCGCTGCGCTGGTAGTCCTTCCAGCCCGAGCCGATGAGATAGCCGCGCACCACAGCCTCGATCGGCAGCGCGCGCAGTCGTCGCACCAGGATCGAACGGCCATCGAGCATCAGCCGCTCCTCTGCCGTCAGATTCAGCTCTGCGAGGGAGCGCGCCGACAGGTGGCTAGGCACGATGTGAGTGCTGCGCGCAAACCAGAAATTCGAAATCTGCGTCAGCACCCAGCCCTTGCGCGCAATGGGGTCGGGAAGGATCACGTCAAAGGCCGACAGTCGATCGGTCGTGACGATCAGCATCGTGCTGGCGTCGACTTCGTAAATGTCGCGCACTTTGCCGGCGTGGATTTTGCGCAGATGCCGAAGTGATGTGGTGTGGACGGTGCCCTGAGCCGCTGACAAGTGCGATCCTCGGTTGTTTTCAAGCGCGCTGGGCGCCCTTGCTACTATTACAACATGAAGTGGACGGGCAAGGTTTTTGGCGGCGTGCTCGGCATGCTGGCGGGCGGGCCCTGGGGCGCGGCGCTCGGCGTTGCTCTCGGTCATCAGTTCGACGACCCGCAAGGACGTGGCCCGCAGCCCGGTGAGCGTGCGGACGGCTATGGCAGCGCGGATCCGCTGGACGGTGTTGCGGTCAGCGAGCGCTATTTCCAGACGACCTTCGAAGTCATGGGCCATGTGGCGAAGGCCGACGGCCGTATTTCGCACGAGGAAATTCGCGCGGCGCGAGCCGTCATGAACGATTTTCATCTCGATGCCGCACAAGTTCAGGCGGCGATCGCGCATTTCACGCGCGGCAAGGACGGCGCCTTCGACGTGACGGCAGCGGTGCGCAACCTGCGCCGTGCCTGCGCCGGCCGGCCGGATCTGCTGCGTATATTCCTGGAAATTCAGGTGCGCACGTCGATTGCGGGCTGCGACATGCGCGGGCCGGCGCGCAGCGTGCTCGAAAATGTCGGCGTGCTGCTCGGCGTGGGGCCGATGGAATTTGCCCACATGGAAGCGATTTTTCGCCTGCGGCAGGACCGCTATGCCTCCGGCGAAGCCGGCGCAGGCCCGGGCCGCAGCGCGAACAGTCCGGCCGGATCGGCAGGTGTATCGCTGAATGAAGCCTATGAAATCCTCGAAATATCGGCCGCTGCGAGCGACGATGAGGTGATTAAGTCATATCGACGGCAGCTCTCGCGCCATCACCCTGATAAGCTCAAGGCTAATGGTTTGCCCGAGTCGATGCTCGAGCACGCCAAGCAGCGCACGCAGCAGATCATCGAAGCCTGGGATGTGATTCGCAGCGCGCGCGGCCTGCATTGACCGCCAGAATAATAACAAGAACCTAACATAGGTGGTTCATGTCCAGTCCTCCCGTGCGCAGACCAGCGCAACCGCGCGGTTTGCCCGCGCCGGTCGCTGTGCCGCGCTGGCGCAAGCGCGAAGTCATCGTCTCGGCGGTGGTTGCCGTGACCTCGGCGTTCATCGCGTGGCTGGCGTGGACGCTGCCGCATTCGATGGCCGAGCGGCTGCTGCACACGGCGGTGAGTTGTGGCGGACTAGCGGCAGCACGCGCGCCGCGCATGCTGTTTATTCCGACTGCCTGGCGCGATGCGCAGGGCGCCGGGCTGGTGATTCCGCTGTCGGCGCTGCGTCTGGCGCAGCTCGGCCAGGCG
>JAYUZE010000240.1:0-8191 GCA_043752035.1 Gammaproteobacteria bacterium | reverse complement strand
TGTGCGGCTGTTGCGGGCCGCAATTGTAGCCGTGCGCGGCTTGCCGTGTGGTGCCCTTGAGGTACGCTGCAGCACTACATGAAACAGCACAGGTCTGAGGGCGGGCGTGGCACGCAGGCGCGGCAGCTGCGTATCATCGCCGGGCATTGGCGCGGCCGCCGCTGGCGCTTTCCGCCGGGCGAGATTCGTCCGACCGGCGATCGGGTGCGCGAGACGCTGTTCAACTGGTTGCAGGGGCGCATCAGTGCCCGCCGCTGCCTGGACCTGTACGCGGGCGCCGGTGCACTCGGTCTCGAGGCGCTCTCGCGCGGCGCCGCGCACTGTGTGTTCGTCGACCGCGATCGCCAGGCGATTGAACAGCTGCGCGCGCTGCTGCTGGCGTGGCAGGCGCCGCCGGCAGCCGCACGGTGCCTGCAGGTCGAGGCTGAGCGTTACCTGGCCGGCCCGGCGCAGCTTTTCGATGTAGTGTTCCTTGATCCGCCGTTCGCCGCTGGTGCGCTTGCCGCCAGCGTGCAGCAGCTCGAATCGTGCGGCTGGCTGCACGCCGGCAGCCTGGTCTATATCGAACACCCGCGCAGCGTGCCGCTGACACAGTTGCCCGCGAGCTGGCGGCCGCTGCGCAGCGGCACGGCCGGCGCGGTCGGTTATGATCTGCTCGAACGCCTGTAGAGGAGTGCCTCGTGCCCACACACCGCCATGCCGTCTATCCCGGCACCTTCGATCCCATCACCCGCGGCCATGAAGACCTGGTGCGCCGCGCTGCCGGCATTTTCGATCGAGTGGTGCTGGCGATTGCCGCCAGCCCCAGCAAGGTGCCGATGTTCACGATCGACGAGCGCGTCGAGCTCGCGCTCGCGGTGCTGGCGGACATAGCTAATGTCGAGGTGGTCGGTTACACCGGACTGACGGTCGAGTTCGCGGCCAGCAACGGCATCGGCGTGATCGTGCGCGGCTTGCGCGCGGTGGCCGATTTCGAGTTTGAATTCCAGCTCGCCAACATGGGGCGACATCTGAACCCCGATATCGAGACCGTGTACCTTACGCCCAAAGAGCAGTACACCTTCATCTCCTCGTCGATGGTGCGCGAGATCGCCTCGCTCGGCGGCAATGTGACGGAATTCGTGCATCCGCTGGTCAAAGCGGCCTTTGCGCGCCGGCTGCACAAATGAACGCGTGCCGCTCAGGTTCTGCAGGCGTGTTGCTCTCGCTGTTGCTGGCGCTCTCTGCCGCGCAACCGGCTGGTGCCGCTGCGCCCGCTGCTGCGCCTACCCACGCCGCGATTGCGAGCGCGCACCCGCTGGCGAGCGCCGCCGGCATGGAAATACTGCACGCTGGGGGCAACGCCTTCGACGCCGCGGTCGCGATCAGCGCGGCGCTGGCGGTGGTGGAGCCCACCGGCTCTGGCCTCACCGGCGGCGGCTTCTACCTCTTGCATCGCGGAGCCGATGGCATGGAGACCGCCGTCGATGCGCGCGAGTACGCGCCGGCGGCAGCGACGCGCGACATGTTCCTCGACGCACAGGGCGAGCCCGTGCCGGGCCTGTCGATGGAAAGTGCGCTCGGCGCCGGCATCCCGGGCGAGCCGGCGGGCATGGCACTGCTCGCGGCGCACTACGGGAAACTGTCGGTCGCGCGCAGCCTGACACCGGCGATCCGGCTCGCGCGCCAGGGCTTTCCGCTCTCGGCGCGATTGCACGACGCGCTGCAGCGTTCGCTGAAACAATTCGCCGCCGATCCGGAAGTGGCGCGTAATTTCCTGCAGCACGGCGCGGTACCAGCGGTCGGCACGATCATCCGCCAACCGGAACTCGCCGCAACACTCGAATACCTGGCGCGCCATGGACTCGAGGCCTTCTATCAGGGCGATTTCGCCGCGCGGCTGGTTGCTGGTGTCAAAGCGCAGGGCGGCATCTGGAGCGTCGCCGATCTTGCCGACTATCGTGCGCTCGAACGCGCGCCGCTCATCGGCCACTATCGCGGCGCGCGCGTGGTCTCTGCGCCGCCGCCCAGTTCCGGTGGCATTGCGCTGATCGAGGCACTGAACGTGCTGGAGCAATTGCCGCTCGCCAATGTCGATGCGATTACGCGCAAGCATTTCATCATCGAGGCGATGCGCCGCGCACACCGCGATCGCGCGGTGTATCTGGGCGACCCTGATTTTGTCAGCGTACCCGGTGCGCGCCTGACCAGTGCCGATTACGCGGCCGGGCTCGCGGCCTCAATCCGCAGCGATCGCGCGACACCGAGCAGCGCACTGCCGGGCGTAGGTGCGGGTGCTGCCGCGGGCCCGCAGACCACGCACTTCTCGGTGCTCGATCGTGAAGGCAATCGCGTCGCCGCGACCATCACGCTCAATTTCGGTTTTGGCTCGGGGCGCATGATCAAGGGCACCGGCCTGTTCCTGAATAACGAAATGGATGATTTCTCGATCAAGGCGGGCGTGCCCAACGGTTACGGCCTGGTCGGTGCCGAAGCCAATGCCGTTGCTCCGCACAAGCGCATGCTCTCCTCGGTTTCGCCGGCCTTCGTGGAGCTGGGGGATCGCGTGATGATTACGGGCTCGCCCGGCGGCAGCCTGATCATCGGCATGGTATTGCTGGCCACGCTCGATTTCGTGGATGGCCACAGCGCCGCGCAGATCGCTGCCGCGCCGCGCATACACCATCAATACCTGCCGGATGTGGTGCGCTATGAACCCGACGCGCTAAGCGCGGAGGAGATCGCTGCGCTCAAGGCGCGCGGCGATACCGTGGAACCGGGCGGCCGACGCTGGGGCAATCTGCAGACCATCCTCTGGGATCGCGCCAACGGCACGGTCGAAGCCGCCGCCGATCCACGCGGCGAGGGCGTCGGCCTGGTTGACTGATCGCGCTCGCTATTTCTTCGGCTTGCGAAACTTCAGCACGAACTGATCCGTCTTGCCGCGTATCGCCGGATCGAACACCGCCGCGGTGCGCGGATCGGCGCGGTTTCGCAGCAGCGGGCTCTCGGCTTCCAGCACGAAGCCGGCAGCGATCACTTCGCGCTTTACGAGTTCAGAATCGATACGGTGCAGTGTGGAAGTGACATCGGCCGGTGCGTTGGCCGCCGCCGAGTGGTCGATCAGGAAATACCGGCCGCCGGGCTTCAGCGCCTCGAAAATCGATTTATTGAACGCCAGCAGGTCGAGGTCCGGGACGTTGTGCACATCGTGATAGTTTTGAGAAGTCCACACCACGTCGGCCTGCTCGGGTAGTGACAGGCTGCGGATCGACTGCACCAGCACCGTGACATTGGCATAGTGCGGATCCGCGGCGATGGCCTTTACCGGCGCGGCCCGGTCGGGCTCGTCTGCCGTTGGCGCGGTGCGCGACGCCGGAGAGACCGCGTAGAGCTTGCCATGCTTGCCGACCACCGTGCTGAGCAGGCGCGTGTAGTAGCCGCCACCCGGCACCAGTTCCACCACCTGCTTGCCGGGCCGTATGTCGGCAAACAGCAGGGTCTCGGCAGGCTTGCGATCGGCATCGCGCTGCCGGTCGGCCTCGGGTCGGCCCGCATCCGCCACTGCCGCCGTGATATACGCAGGCATTGCCGCCAGGGCGGGCACATCAAACAACAGCGCGCCGCCAGCCGCAATGGCCAGGGCGCAAACGCTCGCTGTGAATTTCATCGTCAGACTCCGTAGGCCACAGGTTTTGGCCTGCAATTCGTTAGCGACCCGGCGCGCAGCAATTGGTTCCGCGCGTGGCGCTGCGCACACTGGCGATCGACCGGCACAATGGTACTGCGGCCGCGCCGGAATCGGGGCACAATAGTTGCGCAGCACTCTGGCAAGACCACGAACGAAGGGGACCGACATGGCTGACAAATCCGATCAGGCCTTTGGCCGCCGTCAATTCGTGCAGGGCGCCGCTTCGGGAGCGCTGTTGGCAGCCGCACCGGCCGCGGTGCTCGCCGCGACTTCCGGCAAAGGCGCCGACCAGATGCAGGTGCTGGCACAGATTCCCAAAATGCATGCCGAGAATCTCCGGCGCCTGCAGGAGTGGATCGCGCTGCCGTCCATCGCTGCTGAGAACCTGAATTATCCCGCTGGTGCCGAGCACATGGCCGATCTCGCGCGCCAGGCCGGGTTCCATGGCGTGCGTCTGGTGCCCACCTCCGGCAAGCCAGGCGTCTTTGGCAAGCTCGATGCCGGCGCGCGCACCACACTCGCGGTTTATTTCATGTACGACGTCAAGCAGTTCGTGCCCGCGGAATGGAGCTCACCGCCACTAGCCGGCGCGCTGGTGCACAAGGAAGGGCTGGGCACTGTGTGCATGGGTCGCGGCGCGGTCAACCAGAAGGGCCCGCAGAATTCCTTTCTCGGTGCGCTGGCGGCGTTCAAGGCCGCCGGGAAGAAGTTGCCGGTGAACCTGGTGCTGGTCAGCGAGGGCGAAGAGGAAATCGGCTCGCCGCACTTCGGCGAAGTAGTGTCCGATCCTGAAGTCATGGCGCAGCTCAAGGGCTGCGCTGGTGTGATGCTGCCCGAAGCCAGCCAGGAGCGCGATGGCAGCGTCGAAGTCGACCTGGGCGCCAAGGGCGTGGTCGAACTCGAGCTGGTCTCGAGTGGTGAGAAATGGGGGCGCGGCCCGCGCAAGGATGTGCACTCCAGCCTTGAAGCGCAGGTAGATTCACCCTCGTGGCATCTGATTCAGGCGCTCAACACGCTGGTCGAGAAAGATGGCCACACGCCGGCGGTCGAAGGATTCTTCGAGCTTGCGAAGCCGCTGTCTCGCGCGCAGCAGCAGATGATCGAGACCTATGCCGCAACGGTGCCAGAAGCGATCGCCAAGGAGTCGCTGGGCGTCGATCGCTGGGTGCACGATCTGAACTGGCTCGATTCACTGCTGCGCCTGTATTCGCAGCCGACGATCAACATCGAAGGGCTGGTCGGCGGCTACACCGGTCCTGGTGGCAAGACCGTGTTGCCGCACCGCGCCGTCGCCAAGATCGACATGCGCCTGGTTCCCGACATGACCGCGGCCGACACGCTCGCGAAACTCAAGGCGCATCTCGTCAAGCATGGTTTCGCCGATATCGAAGTGAACATGAGCGGCGGCTACGATCCCACACAGACCGATCCCGACAGCGGCTACATCAAGGCCGTGCTGAGCACCTATCGCCAGCTCGGCACCTCGCCGCAGGTGCTGCCGCGCAGCCCGGGTTCGTGGCCCGGCTATCGCTTCACCAACGCGCCGCTGAGCCTGTCAGCAGGGGGATTCGGCCTCGGGCACGGCACCGGCGCCCACGCACCGGATGAGTATTACCTGATCGATTCCACCAATCCGAGAGTGCAGGGCATGGATGGCGCGGTGGCTTCATTCGTGGAGTGCCTGTACGCGCTCGCCTGATCGCGGGCGGTGGCGTAAGGGCGCCGGCGTGAGCCTAGCTGCGTGAGCAAGCCGTCCTCGTCCGACTGGGAGCTGGCGATCGACTTGCCGCTGGGCGTGGTCGCCAGCCAGCTGATGCGCATCGAGGAACAGCTGCGGCTACTGAACATGAAGGCCGCGGATTTCGTGCGCGAGCGCGACAGCGATCGGCGCAGCGGCGCGATTGCGATCCGCCTCGAGCGCATCAACCGGGCGCTCGATTCGATCCGCACGCTGATGGCGGATATTGAAACCGACATCGACGGCGCGAATTGGTCTTCCGAAGCCGTGTATTCGCGTGCCGCGGATCGCAAGCCTTCTCCGGAGCGCGACGATTGACAGTGCGCGCGGCGCGTGACACGTGGCGTCTGCGGTGCGGCCGGCGCGGCCAGCCAGTTAGCGGGCCTTCGATCCTGAACGGCGCCGGCCCGCTGGGGGTCTGGCTTTTTTCTTTTTCTTCTTTGGCTTTGCAGTGACGCGCTGCTTCTGGATCGCAACCCGCGGTGCGCACCCCGCCTTCGGCAGCTTGCCGTCACGCGCCAGATCGACGGCACGCCACAGGTACCAGGCTGCCATCGAACAATGCGGCCGCCAGCGCGCGCCGAACTCGGCCAGCGCGCGCGGAGTGGGCAATCCCTTGAGCCCATAGGCCAGTCGAAAGCCATTGCGTACGCCGTAGTCGTCGATCGGTAGCACGTCTGGTCGGCCCAGCTGAAACATGAGCATCATCTGCACGGTCCAGGGACCGATGCCGCGCACCTGCGTCAGCCGCTCGATGATGTGCAGGTCGCCGAGCTCGACCAGTTCCGCCGACTCGGGTACCACGCCGGACTGGGTTTTCTCAGCCAGGTCACGCAGCGCGCGGACCTTGGCGAACGAGAATCCCACGGCGCGCAGCGCGGCCTCATCGGTGGCCAGCAGCTGCGTGGGCTGCGGAAACTCCGCCGGCGCATACAGCGCCACGAAGCGATCGAGGATGCGCCTGGCGACCGCGCCGTTCAGCTGCTGGTGCGCGATGCTCGAAGCCAGCGATTCAAAAGGCGTGCGCTCGAGCCGGGCGTCGAGCGTGCAGGGGCCGGCCGCCGCGATCAGCCTGGCCATTACCGGGTCACATCCGGCCAGCGCGCGTTCACGCCGGCGCATCGCCGTACGCATCGCGGCAGCGGGTTTCGGTTGATTCATCGCTGGCACTCCGGGCAAAAATAACTGGAACGTTGACCTTGGGTAATATGCCGCACCGGCGTGCGGCAGCGCCGGCAGGGCTCACCGTCGCGTTCGTATACGTAGAGCTTCACGCCGAAATCGCCGGGCATGCCCTCGGCGTTCACATAGTCGCGGAGCGTGGTGCCGCCGGCGCGAATCGCTGCGCCCAGTACACGACGGATAGCGGTCGCCAGGCGTTTCGACTCTTCGGGCTTCAGCGAGCGCGCGCTGCGGCGCGGCCGGATGCGGGCGTGGAACAGCGCTTCACTGGCGTAGATGTTGCCGACCCCGGTGATCAGCCGGCCGTTGAGCAGCAGCGGTTTGATGGCGACGCGACGCCGGCGCGTGATGCGATGCAGGTACGCGCCATCGAATTCATCCTGCAGCGGTTCGGGCGCGAGCGCGGCCAGCAGCGGATGCGTCAGCGGGTCGGCGCTGGTGTACAGGCAGCTGCCAAAGCGGCGCGGATCATTGAAGCGCAGTGCCTGGCCCGAATCGAGCCACAGATCCAAGTGATCATGCGGTTTGCGCGCACTCCGCTGTGGCAGCACGCGCAGCGAGCCGGACATGCCAAGATGCATGATCAGCGTGCCACGCGTGAGGCGGATCAACAGGTATTTGGCGCGCCGCTCGACGGCCTTGATCTGCTGGCCGCGCAGCAGGCGGGGGAGCTTCGGGTCTACCGGCCAGCGCAGCCGCGCATCGTGCACGTGCAGTGCGCGCACGATGTGGCCCTTGAGATGCGGCTCGATGCCGCGGCGTGTGGTTTCGACTTCGGGCAGCTCTGGCACGGCGCCCGCCTTTGCAATCGCTCAGGCCCAGAGGGCTACTTGATCTTGGTTTCTTTGTAGCTCACGTGCTTGCGCACGCGCGGGTCGTATTTCTGCACTTCCATCTTTTCGGGATGCAGGCGCTTGTTCTTCATCGCCACGTAGAAATGGCCGGTGCCGGCCGAGGAGAGCAGTTTCACTTTTTCGCGCATGGCTGCAGGCCCTTGATCGCAGTATGAGTTACAGGTTTTCGCCGCGGCTGCGCAGGTCGGCCACAACCGCCTCGATGCCGTTCTTGTCGATGGTGCGCAGGCCATTGCCCGACACGCGCAGCGTGATCCAGCGCTTCTCGCCCTCGAGCCAGAAACGCTGCGTGTGCAGATTGGGCAGGAAGCGGCGACGTCGGCGATTGTTGGCGTGTGAGACGGTGTTGCCCGAAATGGGGCGCTTCCCCGTGATCTGACAGACGCGCGACATGAGAGTAATCCTTATAAATCAGCAACTTGAGTATTTCCTCCGCCCACAGAGCATGCGGGCGAAGGGCGGGCTTTATACCAGCCCGGCGCCCGCCAGTCTATAGGAGGGTCGGAACGGTTTTGCGGGATGCTACAGCAGCCCACGCTCGGCAAAGGACAGGCAGCCATTGTCGGCCACGATGCAGTGATCGAGCACCCGGATATCTACTAAGGCCAGGGCCTCACGGAGCCTGCGGGTGATGAGTTCGTCCGCCTGGCTGGGCTCGGCGACCCCTGAGGGGTGGTTGTGCGCCAGGATTACCGCGGCGGCGTTGCGGCCCAGCGCCTGCTTGACCACCTCGCGCGGGTGCACGCT
>JAYUZE010000239.1:0-4476 GCA_043752035.1 Gammaproteobacteria bacterium | reverse complement strand
ATTTTCGACCCCGCGGGCAATCGGGCGATGAATTCCTGGCGTTCAGGTTCGATGAACTCGTGGGGCTGTTTGAAGTGCGAGCTGTAGTCATCCGCACCTTTGTCGTAAGTGTTCTCGACGTGACGATAGTCTGCGTCCGAGGTTGTCATTTCGGCATTCTAGCGATGTATTATGGCGGTGCAAGAATATCCATCATGCGCAGGACCTGATCTTAATGAGCGCGCGATTCACCGATGCGGAGCCGGTTACCGCGTACGGCTGGAAGGCATTGGCTGGTTCGGTGATTGGGTTCAGCATGGACGGATTCGACATGCTGATTCTCGGCTTCATGCTCTCTGCGATCTCCGTCGATCTTGCGTTGACAAGCACGCAGGCGGGGTCGCTCGTCACGTGGACGATGCTCGGCGCTGTTGCTGGCGGAATCATTTTTGGCTCGATGAGTGACCGCTTCGGCCGGATCCGAGTGCTGACGTGGACGATTCTGCTATTCGCCGTGTTTACTGGCCTTTAGTGCATTGGCGCGTGATTATCACGATCTGGCCTGCTTCCGAACTGCAGCAGGTCTGGGTCTAGGTGGCGAGTTCGGGATTGGCATGGCTCTCGCCACGGAGGCTTGGCCGGCCAGCAAGCGAGCTCGCGCGTCGTCGTACGTGATGGTCGGGTGGCACGGCGGAGTTCTGCTGGCCGCATTCGCGACGCCCGTTTTGCTTCCGGCGATCGGTTGGCGCGGCATGTTCCTCGTCGGCATTGTCCCCGCGATCGCGGCGTTCTTCATACGGCGCACCCTCGACGAGCCGGAAATCTTTGTTCGGAAGCACGCGGCCGGAGCGGAAAACTCGTTTCGCCTGCTGGTCAAGGATGGTATGACGTTCAGGACGACCCTCGGAATCGCTGTCCTGTGCGCAGTTCAGAATTTTGCGTACTACGGATTGATGGTTTGGCTGCCCACTTATCTTTCGAATACGCTCGGGTTCAGCCTCACCAAGTCCAGTCTCTGGACCGGTGTGACGGTCTTAGGAATGGCCTGCGGCATCTGGGCTTGTGGACAACTCGCCGACCGGATCGGGCGTAAGCGTAGCTTCCTCCTGTTCGAGGTCGGCGCGCTGGTTATGGTTTTCATCTATTCGCGCATCACCGACCCGAGCGTGCTGCTTTGGACTGGAGCGATCATGGGCATGTTCGTGAATGGATTAAACGGCGGAATTGGCGCCTTGATGTCCGAAGCGTATCCCACTGTAGCGCGCGCGACGGCGCAGAACACCCTCTGGAACTTTGGTCGTGGCGTTGGTTCTCTGGGGCCGATGATCATCGGAGCGTTGGCTGCAAAATATAACTTCCACGTAGCGATCGGGCTCCTTGCTTCGATTTGGTTCCTAGACATTCTCGCCACGCTTTTTTTGATCCCCGAACTCAGGGGTACAGAACTCGATTAGGGAGGGAGCGAGTGCCACCCCGCACAGTCGCCAAATCCTTACGAACACAATTGGAAATTATTCTTCACTCGATGCATGTGTGGTCGCGATTGGACGCTAGAACCTGTTCAGATTTGAATGCTTGGTCACAATCGAGGGCAAGTGCACCGCCAGCGCTCGAACTTGCGTAAGTCTACGAAATCGAAGGAGTCTAGCGACCGCGGATTTCGACTGGCCGCTTAGCCGAGTTTGGGTGGCCGCATTAGAGCGCCGGCTACTTCCGCTTTTGGGCGATCGCTTTAGCTCGCACGCTCTATCGTGCCCAGGCCAGCCGCACGCTCATCGCCACGAACAAGCCGCCCACGACGCGGTTGATCAGCGTGCGCATATCTGGGTTCTTCTGGAAGAAGATCTGCAAGCGCGCCGCGCCGAAGGCGATCACCAGGCACCAGATCAGGCCGGTGGTGATGAACGTGCCCCCCAGCAGCAGGAAGGCTGCCGTCTTGGACGGGCTGCCCGGGTCGATAAACTGCGGCAGCAACGCCAGGAAAAACAGTGCCACCTTGGGGTTGAGCACGTTGGTGAAGATGCCCTGCACAAAAGCCGATCGCGATTGAGCGCCAGCCTTCATCGTGGTGGTTTCAGGCTTGCCAGCGGCGCTCCTGACCAGGAGCAGTCTCATCCCCAGGTAGAACAGGTAGGCCGCGCCAGCGAGCTTCACGATCGTGAAGGCCAGCGCAGAAGCGGCGAGTAGCGCCGAAAGACCGAGCGCAGCCGCCAGGGTGTGAAACACGCTGCCGACCGAGATGCCCAGGGCCGCCGCCGCACCCGCGCGCCTGCCACCGGTCAAGCTCTTGCCGATGATGAACATGGTGTCCTGCCCGGGTGTCAGGTTGAGCAGAATGCCGGTGACCAGGAACAGCAGGTAGCCGTGTATTCCGAACATGCGGCAGGCTCTGCGCGACGGCTCTACACGTCGAGGTTCGCCACCGACAGCGCATTCTTCTCGATAAACTCGCGCCGCGGCTCCACCTGATCGCCCATCAGCGTGGTGAAGATCTCGTCGGCGGCCACGGCGTCGTCAATGCGCACCTGCATCAGGCGGCGGCTCTCGGGATTGATGGTGGTATCCCAGAGCTGCTCGGGATTCATCTCGCCCAGGCCCTTGTAGCGCTGGATCGACTGGCCTTTGCGCGCCTGGTCGAAGAGCCACCCCATCGCTTCCTTGAACGAACCCACATCGTGATGCTCATCGCCACGGGCGACGCGTGCGCCCGCCCCCACCAGTCCATTGAGCGTGCGCGCCAGATCGGCAATGCGCCGGTACTCGGCCGAATCGAAGAATTCGCGCATCAGGTGCTTGTCGGTGACGCTGCCGTGCTCGGTGCGATGGATCACGATACGCGCGGCGTGGCCATCACTCCCGGCGCGGGCCTCGGCTACGTAGCTGCGGCTCGCCTCGCTGGCGGCGTTCAGATACTGCGCCAGCGCGCGGCACCAGTTGTCGAGGAACCCGGGCTGGTCGAAATTCTCCAGCGTGATCACCGGGAGGTACACCAGTGCCTCGAGCACGCGCTCGTCATAGCGGCGCGCGAGGCGGCGAATGATGGCCTGCACTTCCATGTATTTGCGCGCCAGCAATTCGAGCGAGGAGCCGGCCAGCGGCGGCGCACCCGTGCTCACCTGCAGCGTCGCGGCATCGAGTGCGCTGGACATCAGCAGCGCGTTGAGCTCGTTGTCATCTTTCACGTAGGTGTCGCTCTTGCCGCGCTTCACTTTGTAGAGCGGCGGCTGCGCAATGTAGATATGGCCGCGCTCGATCAGCAGCGGAATCTGCCGGTAGAAGAAAGTCAGCAACAGCGTGCGGATGTGCGAGCCGTCAACGTCCGCATCGGTCATTATGATCACGCGGTGATAGCGCAATTTGGCGATGTCGAAATCATCGCGGCCGATGCCGCAGCCGAGCGCAGTGATCAGGGTGCCCACTTCGGCCGAGGCGATCATTTTGTCGAATCGCGCTTTTTCGACGTTCAGGATCTTGCCCTTAAGCGGCAGAATCGCCTGCGTGCGCCGGTCGCGCCCCTGCTTGGCGGAGCCACCGGCCGAGTCGCCCTCGACGATGAAGATCTCGGAGAGCGCCGGATCCTTTTCCTGGCAGTCGGCCAGTTTCCCCGGGAGCCCGGCGATATCGAGCGCGCCTTTACGCCGCGTCATCTCGCGCGCCTTGCGCGCCGCTTCGCGCGCCCGTGCCGCATCGATGATCTTGGCGACGATCGAGCGCGCCTGCTGCGGCTGCTCGAGCAGGAATTCATGCAGTTTCGTCGCCACCGCGGTCTCGACCACGCCCTTGATTTCGGATGAGACCAGTTTGTCCTTGGTCTGCGAGGAAAACTTCGGATCCGGCAGTTTCACCGAGAGAATGGCCGTGAGGCCCTCGCGCGCGTCATCGCCGGTAGTAGGGACTTTCTCCTTCTTCGCGGCGGCTTCTTTCTCGATGTAATCGTTCAGCGTGCGTGTGAGCGCGGCGCGAAAGCCCGAGAGGTGCGTGCCGCCATCCTTCTGCGGAATATTGTTGGTGTAGCAGTACATGCTCTCCTGGTAGGAGTCATTCCACTGCAGCGCCACCTCGACGTTGACCGATCCTTCCTGGGTGCGAAACCAGAACACGGAGTCATGCACAGGCGTGCGACCACGATTCAGGTGCTTCACGAATTCCTGCAGGCCGCCCTGGTGCTGGAAGGTCTCATTCTTGTCGTCGCGCTCGTCGATCAGCTCGATGCGCACGCCTGCATTGAGGAACGAAAGTTCGCGCAGGCGCTTGG
The DNA here is from genome assembly GCA_043752035.1 of Gammaproteobacteria bacterium. GTDB lineage: Bacteria > Pseudomonadota > Gammaproteobacteria > Steroidobacterales > Steroidobacteraceae > FEN-1191. The sequence goes on along the minus strand of JAYUZE010000239.1, from coordinate 242 downwards.
CGAGTGTGTCGTAGACGAACTGGATGTTGGTGAAGGTCGCCATACTGGGCCTGAAACGGATCGTGGTACCGCGCTCTGTGGTGGGGCCGACGTCGGCCAGCGGCGCGACCGGTTCACCGAGTCGGTACTCCTGCGCATGCCGCCGTCCTTCGCGGCACACGGTCAGCAGCAGCTGATCGGAGAGTGCATTGACCACGGAGACGCCCACGCCGTGAAGGCCGCCAGAGACCTTGTAGGAGGTG
>JAYUZE010000238.1:0-5327 GCA_043752035.1 Gammaproteobacteria bacterium | reverse complement strand
TCGAGTGCGCCCAGCAGCAAGCGCGCCCGCGCGTTTGCCGAGTCGCGCAAGTGCAGTGCCCCGGAGCGCACACCAGCCTTCAGTACGCTGGTAAGCCAGCGTTCGTTGGTATCGAAGAACAGCGTCAGGCTCTGCCGCATGGGCAGGGGCAGAGTAGTGTGTTCGGCTGCCAGCATGCCGCACAGGCAGATACGCTCATCACACAGTACCGCGCGGTAGAGTTCGACGTAGTGCTGCAATCGCGCGCCGGCCAGCGCGCTGCGCTGCTCGATCCGCGCCAGTGAGGCGTCGAAGATTGTGCGGTAGCGCTCGATCAAGGCACGACCCAGCACTGCCTTGGAGGCGAAGTGGTAGTGCAGGCTCGCTTTCGTGACGCCCAGTTGCGCGGCCACATCGGCGTAGCTGAAGCCGTTGTAGCCCCGGGTTTGTACCAATTGTTCGGCCACGTCGAGAATGGCGCTGGCCGCTGGTGTGGCGCTTGGCTGACGCGGGCGCAGCTGGGTTGTTTTCCGGGTCATAGTCGCGCCCGCTTGCATTTAACTTACTAGTAGGTAAAGTAACATCGAGGCCGCAGTGGGGCAACACCGGGGGAAGGCGATGTCAAAGCTCTATGGCGTCGGGCAGCGCCAACTGCAACGCGAGTTCGATACCGAACGGCTGGCCGACCGCATCGAAGCGCGACTGTTCCGCGAGCACATCAGCGGCGAAGATCGCGAGATCATCGAGCGCCTGGATATGTTCTTTCTGGCGACGGTCGACTCCGGCGGACACCCCAACTGTTCCTACAAGGGCGGCAATCCCGGCCTGGTGCGGGTGCTCGATGAGCATACGTTGGTATTTCCGAACTACGATGGCAACGGCATGTTCCTGTCGATGGGCAATATCGCGACCTGCGCCGAGGTCGGCCTGCTGTTCATCGATTTCGAGAATCAGCAACGCCTGCGAGTGAATGGCCACGCCAGTATCCAACCGGCAAGCACCGTCGCGCCGTCCTACCCGGAGGCCCAGTTCGTGGTGCGGGTTGGCGTACGCCAGGTGTTTCCGAATTGCCCGCGCTACATCCACAAGATGAAACTGCTGGAGCGCTCGAAGTTCGTGCCGCGCACGGCGGTAACGACCCCGGTGCCCGGCTGGAAGCGCATGGACTGGGCTCGCGAGGTGCTTAGCGCCACCGACCCGGCGCGGGAGCCGCAGCGCAGCTGAGTACCGCCGCCAGCGGATTGCCGGCGAACAGCTGGTCGGTGAAGACATCGGTGGTGACGTAGCGCCGCTGCATGTTGCTGCCTCCTCAGTGGTGACTGGTGCTGATCTGGCCCAGCCGGCGCAGCAACGGCGTGATAGTCAGGCCCTGCACGAACACCGAGAACACCACCACCGAGTAGGTCAGCGTGATGATGGTCGCGCGATCCTGCATCGCGGCTGGCAGCGCCAGCGCCAGTGCCAGCGCCAGCGCGCCGCGCAATCCGCCCCAGAACAGCACGTGCTGCTGCGCCGGCTCGACCTTCAGCCGGCTACCGACGAACAGCGCACACAGGGGATAGATCGCCAGCGCGCGGCCCAGCGTGACCAGGGCGATGGCCGCGACGATCGGCGCCCACAGCGCGGCGAAGTGCTGCTGCGCCAGCTGCGCGCCGATCAGCAGGAAGATCAGCGAATTGGCGAGGAACGCGACGTACTCCCAGAAAATCTCCAGGCTGTGTTCGCGCGCGTCGCCGGTGGCGCCGCGCGGCGCGCGATTGCCGACCACGAGGCCCGCGGTGAGTGCGGCCAGCACGCCGGAGCAACGGAAATGTTCGGCGAGAAAGAATGCGCCGTAGGCTGCGAGCGTGGTCAGCGTGAATTCCACCAGGTGGTCCTCGGTGCGGCCGGCCAGCAGCAGAAAAGCCCAGCCGGCCAGCAGGCCCGCTGCAATGCCGCCGCCCACTGCCAGCAGCAGCGTGCTGGCGATGGCGCCGGGGTTCGCCGGTGCACCGGCGAGCAGCGCCAACGCAGTGACGAAAGCGACTGCCGCGGTGGCGTCGTTGAGCAGGCTCTCGGATTCGATCAGCAGGCGCACACGGCCCGGTACGCGGGCTTCCTTGAACGTGGCAATCACCGCGACCGGATCGGTGGCCGCGATCAACAGGCCGAACACGCAGGCGTTCCCCCAGCTCCAAGAGAAACCGTAGCGCATGCCGGCAGCCGTGACTGCCGCAGCCAGCAGTACACCTACCGTGGCCAGCAGGGTCACGACCGGCAGTTCGCGACGCAGTTCAGCCCAGCGTGTGCACAAGGCCGCCTCGAAGATCAGCGGCGGCAGGAACAGCGAGAAAATCAGGTCCCGCGACAGCTGCAGGTCGATGCGCGCGTGCGCCAGATGGAGGCCCACGCCGGCGAGCACCAGGCCCACCGTGTAGGGCAGGCGCAGGCGCCGCGTCAACATCGCCACCAGCGCGGAGACGAACAGCAGCAGACCCAATTGCGTGATATCCGCGGCCATGTGGACTCAGCGAAGTTTGCGCTGCGCGTACACCAGCGCTAGCGGCGGCGCGGAGGTCCCCGGCGCCCGCCGCTCGGCGGCGGACGTGCCCCCCCACCTCCACCGCCGCGCCGCGCCGGGCGGCTGTGATAGTCGCTGGGCGAGTGCGGCGGCATCACCAGTTTAGGTAGCGTCGTGGCGTCGTACTTTTCCACTGGTATCTTGTGGCCAATATAGGTTTCGATATCCGGCAGCGAGATCGCATATTCCTCGCAGCCGAAACTGATGGCATCGCCATCGGCGCCCGCGCGCGCGGTGCGGCCGATACGATGTACGTAGTCGGCCGAGTCCTGCGGCAGATCGTAGTTAAACACGTGGCTGACATCAGGAATGTGCAGGCCACGCGAGGCGACATCGGTGGCGATCAGCACGGCGAGTTCGCCTTCGTGGAACTGGCGCAGGAAGCGCAGGCGCTTGGGCTGCGGCACGTCGCCGGAAATCGCCTGGGCGCTGAAGCCGTTGGCGCGCAGCACGGTTTCGAGCCGTTCGGCCACGCGCTTGGTATTGACGAACACCATGGTGCGGTGAGCTTCGAACTGGCGCAGCAGCGCGACCAGCAGCGGCATCTTCTCGGGCATCGACGGAAAATAGATCGACTGTCGTACCCGATCGATGGTGACCTTATCGGGCTCGATACGCACCAGCTCGGGGTTGTTCATGTGCTCGTAGGCAAGTTCCAGCACGCGTTGCGAAAGCGTGGCCGAGAACAGCATCGACTGGCGATGAGCCGGTGCCGGCAGCCGGCGCAGTATGAAGCGGATATCGGCAATGAACCCCAGGTCGAACATGCGATCGGCTTCGTCGAGCACCACGACCTGCGCGTGGCGCAGGTCGTACACACCTTGCTTGAAGTAATCGATGATGCGCCCGGGCGTGCCAATCAGCACATCGATGCCATCGGCGAGCTGGCGACGCTGCTTGTCGTAATCGACGCCACCGAATACCACGGCCAGCGGCAGACCGGTATGGCGGCCGAGCACCGCGGCGTCCTTGTGGATCTGGACCGCGAGTTCGCGCGTCGGCGCTACCACCAGCGCGCGCACTGAGGTCGGCGGGCGCGAGGGATCGGCGGGCTTCGACAGGAGCGATTGATACAGCGCCACCAGAAAGGCCGCGGTCTTGCCGGTGCCGGTCTGCGCCTGCCCGGCGATGTCGCGGCCGGTGAGTGCCGCAGGCAGTGTCTGCGCCTGTATGGGCGTGCACATCGTGAAGCCGGCTTCGACGATTCCCTGCATGATCGTCGGGTGCAGTGGCAGGCTGGCGAAGGCCAGTGAACTTAAGTGATCGTCGCTCATGAAATCGTCGGTATCCTGTTGTTCGGTATCGTTATCAAGCAGGGGGACTTGCATTGCACCCCGGAAAAGGCTAAAAATAGCGCCAACGGCGGCTCCTCTGCGCGCCAGCCAATCCACCCTGACAGGCAAGTGTACCCGCTGAGCGGCTTTCCCGCGCCATTGTCTGGCCAGGCCGCTATGACCAACCACTAACCAGCAAATCAAACTTTCAAAATCGTATTCCAGCAGCGCGTCGCGGATTCCCGCCTTGCGCCCTGCATTCCCAATCAAACACAACACGGAGGCCATGTTCGCGTGAGTAACGAACACATTTTCCATACATCAGACGCCAGCTTCGAAGCCGACGTCCTCAAATCCGATAAACCGGTACTGCTTGATTTCTGGGCCGAATGGTGCGGCCCCTGCAAGATGATCGCGCCGATCCTCGACGAGGTGGCGACCGAATATCACGGTCGCATGCGCATCGCCAAGCTCAACATCGACGAGAATCCGCAGACTCCGCCGAAATACGGCATTCGCGGCATTCCCACACTGATCCTGTTCAAGAACGGCACGGTCGAGGCGCAGAAAGTCGGCGCGCTGTCGAAGTCGCAATTGGCGGCGTTCCTGGACCAGCACCTGTGAGAGGTTATCTGGGCAATCAGGGCCGCAACAACAACCGCCCCAACAAGGGACCGCGTCACGGCGGCATGCGCGACGGCAACCGCGATCCCAATCGTGGCAATGTCGGTGGCCGCATGGACGAGCAGCTGCCGGATCTGGAGCCGCTGGGCGAAGACGATGCCGAGGTGATCAGTCCGGCGGAACTTGCGCAGTCGCGCAACTCGATGAACCTGACGGCGCTGAAATCCAAGCCGATCCATGAACTGGTGAAGCAGGCCGAGTCGATGGGCCTCGAGGGCCTGGCCCGCTCGCGCAAGCAGGACATCATTTTCTCGATCCTCAAGGCGCATGCGCGCAATGGTGAGGACATCTACGGCGACGGCGTGCTGGAGATATTGCAGGATGGCTTTGGCTTCCTGCGTTCTGCCGACGGCTCTTACCTCGCCGGCCCCGACGACATCTATATCAGCCCGAGCCAGATCCGCCGCTTCAACCTGCGCACCGGCGATTCGGTTTCCGGCTTGATCCGCCCGCCCAAGGATGGCGAACGCTACTTCGCGCTGCTCAAGGTCGGCGAGATCAACTACGACTCGCCCGAGAGTTCGCGCAACAAGGTGCTGTTCGAGAACCTGACGCCATTTCATCCGACCCGGCGCCTGAAGCTCGAGCGCGGCAACGGCAGCACCGAAGACCTGACCGCACGCGCCATCGATCTGATCGCGCCGATCGGCAAGGGCCAGCGCGGCCTGATCGTCTCGCCGCCCAAGGCCGGCAAGACCATGCTGCTGCAGAACATCGCCACCGCGATCACGGCCAATCATCCCGAGGTCTACCTGATCGTGCTGCTGATCGACGAGCGGCCCGAGGAAGTCACCGAGATGCAGCGCACCGTGAAGGGCGAGGTGGTGTCC
>JAYUZE010000237.1:0-7047 GCA_043752035.1 Gammaproteobacteria bacterium | reverse complement strand
GGTTAGCGGTGCGCTGCTAACTGATTGATCGAGCTTAGATTATTGGCGCGCCTGGAGAGATTCGAACTCCCGACCCTCTGGTTCGTAGCCAGATACTCTATCCAACTGAGCTACAGGCGCATCTAAAACTTTATAAATCAGCCACTTGAGGGCGCCTTGGCCCTCTTGAAGCCCGCCTGTTCAAGGGCAGGCTCCGTCCGGGGCGCGCATCCTACCACACCGAATAAAGCGGTCGCTCGCGCTAGTAATAGCCGAGCTGCCCCATGGGGGCGCTGACCATCAGGCGTGGGCCGCGGGGCTGGGTGGGCACGCGGGTTTTGAAGCGCTCGGGCTTCGCCACCAGGATGTCGCACGGCAGCTCATCGAGGATGCGCTCGGCGGTGTTGCCGATCAGCAGGTTCTTGAGGCCCGAGCGGGAGACGGCGCCCATCACGACCAGCGAACTGCGGCTGCGGGTCGCGGCGCCGAGAATCGCGTCGATCGGGTGGGCACCGATCAGATGCCGGCGGGCGCGGGGGAGTTTGGTGCCGCGCAGGGCGCGGGTCATTCGCGCTCGGGCGGAGCGTTCGGCGTCGCGCTGCACCTTCTGCAGCATGCGCATCGTCATGGGCTGGGCCTGCATCATCGCGATCGGCACTCTGGGGTAGGCGTGCATCACGTGCAGATTCCCGTGCAGGCTCTTGCTCACGGTGGCGCCGAGGGCGAGCAGCGCCTGGTCGAGCTTGAGTGGCTTCTCGAACGCGTGGCCGGGGTCGATCGCGACCAGCACGTTAGGGCGGCGGTAGGCGTTGGCCTTCTTCACCAGCAGCACCGGAATCGGACTCTGGCGCACGAGCTCCCAGTCGGTCAGGCGCAGCAGCCAAGGCGCGATGAAGCGTCCTTCGTGGCGAGCGGCCACAATCAGATCGGCTTGGATGCGCAGCGCGCGGCGGATCACGGCCTCGAACGGTGGAAAATCCCATTCGGCCGAGATCGCGACGCGGATGCCGTGCTGGCGCAGGCGATCGGCCACGCCGTCGAGCCGGCGCAGTGCCTGCTGGCGCAGCTCCGCTTCGAGACTCTCGAGGCTTTGCGCGCCGAAGGCGTAGAGGTCGGCATAAAGCGGCGTGCTCAGGGTGTGGAACAGCTCCACCGAGGCGCCGCAGGCGCGCGCGAGCTGCGCAGCCTTGAGTACGGTAGGCTGTGATGTGCTGCGCAGGTCTTTCACCGCCACCAGTATCTTGCGTATTGCGGTCATGGTGATTCTCCAGATTGCGGTTCGGTCAGCAGCGTGGCCTGCATGCCGGGGGGACGCCTGCAGCGTTGCCCTCATCGGTGTCGAGGTGCAGTTCCATGCGAAAGTTTGGGGCCACGCGCACGATCACATCTTCGAACACCAGGCGACGGCCGGCGCCATTCACTTCGGCGGCGACGCGATCTTGATCCTTGAGGCCCAGCACTTCGGCATCGGCGGTGCTCATGTGGATGTGGCGGAGTGCACAAACCACGCCGCTGTCGATGGTCACCGAGCCCTCAGGGCCGGCGATGGTGAGGCCGGGGGTGCCGGCGAGATCGCCGGATTCGCGCAGCGGGGCGTCGATGCCGAGCGCGAGGGCATCGCTGCGGGAGATCTCGACCTGGTTGCGGCCGCGCGGGGGGCCGACGATGCGCACATGCTGCAGCTGGCCGGCCTTGCCGATCAGCGTGACGGTTTCCTCAGTGGCATATTGACCGGGCTGGCCGAGTGCCACGTGCGCCTGCAGCTGGTGGCCGGCGCCGAAGTGCTGCTCGACCGTAGCTTGCCTCACGTGCACATGCCGCGCGGATATCGCCACCGGAATGTTCGCGGTGGCGATATTCACGCCGGCGGCGACGCTACTTGGTGGAGTCTTTGTCGTGCTCGTGCTCGCCACCTTTGGCATGCTCCGTGTGCTCGTGCATCTTCATCATCTTGTCGCAGTCGTGCTCGTGCTCGTGCTTCTCGCCCATGGCACCTTCCATCTTTTCATGGGCCTCCATCATCTCGTGATGGCAATCATCAACGGATTTAGCCGAGCGCAGGCACGCGGCCATGTGCTCATGGAGTGAGGCCATCTTTTCGCGCATCTCCTTGGTGGGCGCCATATGCTCCATTTTCTCGGCGGCGGGCTTCGGCGGCGGGGGCGCGTCGGCGGCAAAGGCCAGCGCGAAACTGCCAAGGAGCGCCGTGGCGGCGCAGGCGACTAGAGTCGATGCAACAGTCTTGATCATGGAATGCCCCTCGTATTGGAATGGTGGTGTTTTTAACCAGTATATTCATCAGGTTACGCCGCAGGGTCTCGGCCAGCCATACGCATATGCCCCTACCCCAAGCGCCGCAACTAGGCGGATGATATAGCTCTATGAGCCACACTTCACGACGCAAGTTCCTGGGCAGGCTCGGCGTGCTGGCCGCGGCGATGGCGCGGGCGCCCAAGGTGCTGACCGAGTCGAACGGCACACGCAGTCTCGCCTTTGCGCACACGCACACGGGCAAGAGCCTCTTCACCGTGTATTTCGAAGGCGGGGCGTATGTGCCCACGGCACTCGAATCGATCAATGTGCTGTTGCGCGATTTTCGCACCGAGACCGTGTTCCCGATTGAGCCACAGCTGCTCAATCGGCTGTATGCGCTGCAGGGGCGCGCGATCGACATCCGCCTGCCGGGCGTCGACACGGCGCAACTCGCACGGCTCGCGCGCCGTACCTTGGCCGGCGGCGTGGGCTACTACAAGGTTTCCGACTTCGTGCACGTGGACATGGGCGCGGTACGTAACTGGGGCGACCCGATTGGAGGTGAGTCGTGAGCTCAGGCAGCGAACAATTGTTGAAACAGCTCTCGAAGCTGGTGGAAGACATTGAAGGGCTCGCGTCGGCAACCAAGCACGCGGGTGCGGAAGGCGCGGCGTCGGTCTCCGATCACATCAAGGAAGTGCTGGCTGATGCGCACACGCGCATCCGCAAGGCGGAACAGAACCTCAAGCGCGGTGCCGTCGACAGCGCCAAGGTCGCCGACAGCTACGTGCGCAACAATGCCTGGGTGTCGGTGGGCGTGGCGGCCGCAATTGCTTTTCTGCTGGGCGCGCTCTCTACGCGCCGCGACTGAACGGAGCATCACCATGAGCTTCTCAGGCAGTGCAGCTTCTCTGCTCCTGGATTCGATTGAGCGGATCGGCGCCAGTGTCGGCAGATTGGTCGAAGGCAAGGTGGCGGCACTGCGTGCGGCGGTGCGCACCGAAGTGCGCCGCGCGGTGTCGGCGGCGATGTGGGGCGTGCTGGCAGCCTTGCTAGCTTTTACAGCCCTGGAATTTGCCGCGGTGACGATCCTGATCGCCGCGTGGGACACGCATCGTGTACTCGCCGCCGGGCTGATCGCCGCGGGCTTCCTGCTGCTGGCAATCGTGGCACTGCTGGCGATGCGCAGCAATACCAGCAACAAGAACTGATGCCTCGTGCCGCGCGCTTGCGGCGAATGATGCGCACCCTGCCCGCCCTGCTTGCAGTGTCGCTGGTCGGCGCGCTGACCGGCACTGCAGCCAGCACGGCGACCAGCGTCGCGCTCAGCGTTGTGGCCGATCCGCCGGGTGTCACGACTCCCCTGCTTTGGTTTCAGCATGGACACGCGACCGCCCAGGCGCTGGCGTTGATTGTGGAGATGCGCGGCGCCGAGCGCTACGGGCGCTGGAGCCGCCCATCCTGCATTACCAGTTGTTGAAGGATGCGCTGCCACGCTATCGGCTGCTGGTCACGCCACAAGGCCTGACCGATCTGCCTGCCTTCAAGGCGCGCTCGCTGCGCGTGGGCGAACGCTATGACGGCGCGCCCGCGCTGCGCCGGTTGCTGCGCGCGGTCGGAGATCTCGACGCGCGCGCCGTAGATCCACGCGGCGACTCGCCCGACTCGCTGGCGCTTAATGCCCCCTTGAGCGCGGCGCTGCAGAAGTTCCAGGAACGTCACGGCCTGCCTCCGGATGGCGAGCTCGGCCGTAGCACCTATCGCGCACTGACCGTGCCGATGGCATCGCGCGCGGCAGATCGAACTCACGCTCGAGCGCTGGCGCTGGTTGCCGCCCTTCACCGCGCCACCGATCATCGTAAACATCCCGCAGTTCCGCTTGTTTGCGTTTCGCACTACCGAAGATCGCCGGGACGATATCCTGCAGATGCCGGTGTTAGTCAGCGACCTGCGCTATGTGGTGTTCCGGCCGTATTGGGACGTGCCGCCGAGCATCGTGCAGCACGAGATGCGGGCGCCGATCTGCCAATCCATCGACTAACTGGAGCGCAACAACCTCGAGCTGGTGCGTGGCGAGGGCGACGACGGGGCCGTGATCGCACCCGATGCCGCAAGCGTCGAGGCGCTGGCGCGCGGCGAACTGCGACTGCGCCAGTGGCCGGGGCAAGGCAACGCGCTCGGTCTGATCAAGTTCCTGATGCCCAACGGCTACAACGTCGATCTGCACTCGACGCCCGAACAGCATCTGTTCGACGAGGCGCAGCGCGCCTTCAGCCACAGCTGCATCCGCATCGCCGATCCGGTCGCACTCGCGCTGCAGGTGCTGCAGGGCACGCCCGACGACTGGACGCCGGCCTCAATCGAAGCGGCCATGCATGGCGAAGCCACGCAGGGCATTGCACTCGCAAGACCCATCCCCGTGTTGGTGCTCTACGGCACCGCGCTGGCGAAGGAAGACAGCCAGATCATGTTCTTCAACGACACCTACGGGCACGACCGGCGGCTCAAGCGGCTGCTCGGGGGTTCGGGTTCGGTACCGTAAGCCGGCTCCGTGCGCGCTTATTCATCGAAGCGCAGATGCTTCACGCTCTTGCCGTGGCGGCGGATCAGCCGCAGCGCCTCGATGCCGATCTGCACATGGCGCTCCACGAACTCGTCGGTGATGCGGCGGTCGGAGGCCTCGGTCTTCACCCCCTCGGGCACCATGGGCTGATCGCTCACCAGCAGCAGGGCGCCGGTCGGAATCGAATTGGCGAAGCCCGTAGCGAAAATGGTCGCAGTCTCCATGTCGATGGCCATCGAACGCGTCTTGCGCAGATATTCCTTGAACTCATCATCATGTTCCCAGACGCGGCGATTGGTGGTGTACACGGTGCCAGTCCAGTAGTCGTGGGCCAGATCGCGGATCACCGTCGAGATCGCGCGCTGCAGGCTGAAAGCCGGGAGGGCGGGCACCTCGGGCAGCAGGTAATCGTTCGACGTGCCATCGCCGCGGATCGCCGCGATCGGCAGCACCAGGTCGCCGATTTGGTTCTTGCGCTTGAGCCCGCCACACTTGCCCAGGAACAGCACGGCCTTCGGGTTGATCGCCGAGAGCAGATCCATGATCGTGGCGGCATTCGCGCTGCCCATGCCGAAGTTGATCATCGTGATGCCATCGCCGGTGGCGTTCATCATCGACCGATCGCGGCCCACGATCTGGGCATTAGTCAGGCGCGCGAACACTTCCACATAGTTGCCGAAGTTGGCCAGCAGCACGTAGGGACCGAAGTCTGCGAGCGGCGTGCCCGTGTAGCGCGGCAGCCAGTTGTCGACGATCTGCTGCTTGGTCTTCATGGCAGCACTCAGACTTTTTCCAGGGCCTGGCGCAAATCCTCCACTAAATCGGCAGCATCTTCAATGCCGACGGACAGGCGGATCATGGCTTCGGTGATGCCGAGCCGCTGCCTCACCTCGATCGGCACGCCCGAGTGCGTCATCGCTGCGGGGTGACTGGCAAGACTTTCGGTGCCGCCGAGGCTGACCGCCAGTTTGATCACCGTCATCGCATCAAGACAGCGGAACGCGCCAGCCTCGCCGCCCTGCACTTCGAAGGAAAACGTGGAGCCGGCGCCGGTGCACTGGCGATCAAACACCGCACAACGCGGGTCATTTGCGGCGAGCAGGCCCAGATAATTGACCGAAGTGACTTTGGGATGCGTGGAGAGAAACTCGGCCACGATCCGCGCGTTGTGCCCTGCCCGTTCCATGCGCAGTTGCAGCGTTTCCATCGAGCGCAGCAGCATCCAGGCACTGTTGGGATCGAGTTGCGTGCCGAGCGCGCCGCGCGCCTGGCGCACCGGCAGCACATGCGCGCGACTGCCGGAGACACCACCGGCCACGAGATCGGAGTGACCGCCGACATACTTGGTCAGCGAGTACACGTTGATGTCAGCGCCGCACTGCAGTGGCCGTTGGTATACCGGCCCGAGCATCGTGTTATCGGTGACGATCAGCGGGCGGTGACCCTGACGCTTGCCGATCTCATCGGCGGTGCGCTTCATCAGTTCGAGATCCACCAACGTATTGGTGGGGTTGGCCGGTGTCTCGGTCATGATCAGGCCGATGCGGCCTTGCGCCTCGGCTTCCTTGACCGCCGCTTGCACTGCAGCGGGCGACAAGCCGTCGGCAAAGGCCACATGCTTGATGCCAAAGTTCGGCAGGGTCTTGGCGATCAGCGTTTCGGTGCCGCCGTACAGTGGCTGGCAGAACAGCAACACATCGCCGGCCTTCAGGTGCGTGAGCAGAGTGGTGGCGATCGCCGCCATGCCAGAGGCGAATACCGCGGCCGACTCGGCCTCATCCCACAGCGCCAGCCGATCCTCGAGCACTTCGAGGTTGGGATTGTTGAATCGCGAATACACCAGGCCGCCGCGGACGCCGTCGGGCAGCGTCTTGCGGCCGGAGGTGTAGTTGAAGAAGTCCTTGCCGTCCTGCGCGCTGCGGAACACGAAGGTGGAGGTCAGGAATATCGGCGGCTTCAGCGCACCCTCCGACAGGTGCGGCTCGTAACCGAAGCCCATCATCTGCGTGACGGGCGAGAGAGTGCGTTTGCCGACCGTGCGCTTGTGGTAAGTGTCGACCATCGCTCACGCTCCTGTGGGGGGTCTGTAAGGTGGCGAAGTGTGGGTCATTCGCGGGCGTCTGTCACCCGGGCGATTGCGGCAGGAAGCGGATCGGCAGCATCAGCAGCACGCCCAGCAGCATCACCGCGACGCCGGTGATCGCGCCGACCTTCACGTGCGCGACGCTGCTGTAGAACACAAAGGCGCTGCT
>JAYUZE010000236.1:0-5290 GCA_043752035.1 Gammaproteobacteria bacterium | reverse complement strand
TTTCGCGGCGCGCTCTCGCTGCTGCGCTGGGATGCCGCAGTGATGATGCCGCGCGGCAGCGCGGATGTGCGCGGCGAACAACTCGCTGCACTCGAGACCGAATACCACGCGCTGCTCACCGCGCCTAAAGTCACGCGCCTGCTCGATCGTGCGCAGGCCAGTGAGCGCGGGCTCGAAGACTGGCAGGTATCGAACCTGCGTGAAATGCGCCGCCAGCGTGATCACGCGATCGCCACGCCGGCCTCGCTGATCGCGCGGCTGGCGAAAGCCGCGGCGCGTGCCGAGAGTCAGTGGGCCGTGGCCCGGCGCGAGAATAATTTCGCACTGTTCGCGCCGCACCTCGAAGAGGTGTTGCTGCTGGTGCGCGACAAGGCCGCACTGCTGGGGCAGGCGCTGAACCTGCCGCCCTACGATGCACTGGTCGATGAGTTCAGTCCCGGTGTCGGCACCGCCGATATCGACGCGATTTTCAAGGCGCTCTCGCGCCGCCTGCCCGGCATGATCAACGAGGCGATCGCCGTACAGGGCGCCACCACGGTGGCGCCGATGAGCGGAAAATTCCCTGCCGGCAAGCAGCGGGCGCTGGTGGTCGAAGTCATGAAAGCGCTGGGATTTCCCTTCGATCAGGGCCGACTGGACGAGAGCGAACATCCCTTTACCGAGGGCGTCGCCGGCGATATCCGCGTGACCACGCGCTTCGATGCCAACAATCCCTTCGACGGCCTGCTGGGCGCACTGCACGAGACCGGGCATGCGATGTACGATCTTGGTATTCCCGTGGGCTGGCGCGATCAGCCGGTCGGGCGCGATCGTGGCATGGCGCTCGAGGAAAGCCAGTCGCTGCTGTTGGAGATGATCATCGGCCGCAGCGCTGCGTTCGTGCGCTACCTGCAACCGCTCCTGCAAAAGCACCTGGGGATCAGTGGCCCGGAATGGGAATTCGATGCGCTCTATGCGCGGCTCACGCGCGTGCAGCGCGGACTGATCCGCGTCGATGCCGATGAGATGAGCTACTCGCTGCACATCATGCAGCGCTATGACATCGAGAAGCAGCTGCTGTCGGGGAAGCTTGCGGTGCGACACCTCGAAGAGAGCTGGAGCAGCGGCATGGAGCAGCGCTTCGGCAGCCGGCCGGCCGGAGCGGCCGACGGTTGTCTGCAGGATGTGCATTGGGCGCTGGGATCATTTGGCTACTTTCCTTCCTACGCGCTGGGCATGGTGATCGCCGCACAGCTGTGGGGGAGCCTGCATGCGCAACTCCCTGAGGTGGAAGCACAGCTCGCGCAGGGCGATTTCGCCGGTGTATTCGGCTGGCTGCGTGAAAACGTGCACAGCCTGGGTGCCAAGCTCCCGGTCAAGGAGCTGATAAAACAGGCCACCGGGCAGCCGCTGGGCGCCAACGCGCTGCTGCGCTACCTGCAAGGCAAATATCTGGCGGCCGCGCCGTGAATGCCGATCCGCGCGCCATGCGCGACTCTAATACCCTGCGGCGCCTGGGCGCGTCGCTGCGCGGATTGGCTGGCAAGGCGATCGCCGACTACCAGATGATCGAGGCGGGCGATCGCGTGATGGTGTGCCTCTCCGGCGGCAAGGATTCCTACACGCTGCTCGATCTGCTGCTCTCGCTCCAGCGCAGTGCGCCGGTGCCCTTCGAGCTCATTGCCGTCAACCTCGACCAGAAGCAGCCGGACTTCCCGGCGGACGTGCTGCCCGATTACCTGCGTGCGCTCGGCGTGCCCTTTCATGTGATCGAGCAGGACACCTACAGCGTGGTGAAGCGGCTGATCCCCGAGGGCAAGACCATGTGCTCGCTGTGCTCGCGTATGCGGCGCGGCGCGCTGTATCGCTATGCGGGCGAGCACGGCATCAGCAAAATCGCACTCGGCCACCATCGCGATGACATCGTCGAGACGCTGTTCCTGAATCTCTTTCACGGTGGCCGGCTCAAGGCCATGGCGCCCAAATACCGTTCGGATGACGGTCGCCACGTGATCATCCGGCCGCTGGCCTATATTCCGGAGCGCGAGATTGCCCGCTACGCGCGCGGGCGCGAGTTTCCCATCATTCCCTGCAACCTGTGCGGCTCGCAGGCCAATCTGCAGCGCCGCAGCGTGAAGCGCATGCTCGCTGCCTGGGAGCGCGAGCAGCCCGGACGGAGCGAAAGTATTTTCACGGCGCTGCGCAATGTCGAGCCCGCGCACCTGGCCGACACCGCGCTGTATGACTTTGCGGCCTGCCCACCTGCTGCTCGTCCGCCTGCCATCGGCGCTGTTAGCGTGGCAAGCGAGCGCTGATGGACCGGCCACTCGCCAACAGTTACTGGGTGCTGGCCGGACGCCTGCTCGCCGGCGAGCATCCGGCTGGGCGCGACGTGCAGATTTCGCTGGCGGGACGCGAGCGTGTGCAGGGCCTACTGGGCGCAGGCATCACCGGTTTCGTCGATCTCACCGAGGAAGGCGAGTGCGCGGCCTATGAACTGCTGTTGCCGAAGACCGTGCTGTACCTGCGCCACGCGATTCCCGACCAGGACGTGCCGCGCGATCCGAAGCAGATGCGTCGCATCCAGGATGACATTGCTGCGGCGCTGGCCGAAGGCCGCTCGCTGTACCTGCACTGCCGTGCCGGCATCGGCCGCACCGGGCTCACGGCCGGCTGCTTCCTGGTCGAGCAGGGCAAGGCCGGTGATGTCGCACTGCGCGAATTGAACCAGCTCTGGACCGAGCAATGCGCACGCGCCGCCACCTGGCCCACGATTCCGCAGACCGAGCGCCAGGCCGATTACATCCGCAGCTGGCGCGCGCGACGGCGTCGCAATCTCGCCGTTGCCATTGCCAGCGTTGCGGCCGGCGCGGTAGCTCATGCCGCCTCGGCATTCTCGGGCGCCGAAGTCAGCGCTGCCGAGCTCGCGCCGGTGCGCGATCTGCGCGAACGTTTCCAGGGCGCGCTGCAAGGCCTCGCCATCGGTGATGCGCTGGCTGCGGCCACCCAGTATCGGCGCCCCGGCAGTTTTGCTCCGGTGGGCGATCTGCTCGGCGGCGGTCCTTTCGAGCTGCCGCGCGGCGCCTGGAGCGACGACACCGCGATGGCGCTGTGCCTGGCTGAGAGCCTGGTCGAAACCGCCGGTTCGGACCCGCGCGACCAGGTGGCGCGCTACACGCGCTGGCAGCGCGAGGGTTACCTCTCGGCCACCGGCCAGTGCCTCGGCATCACCGCGGGCACTGCGCAGGCGCTGGCCTCGGCGCAGTGGCGCGCGCAGCCTTTTTCGGGCTCGCACGATCCCAAGCAAATGCCTCCCGAGCCGCTCTCGCGCGTTGCCCCGGTGGTGATGTACGCCTTCGCGAACGCCCCGCAGGCCGTGGAGCTGGCCGCCGATGCGGCCCGTACCACCAGCCAGGCGCCACTGGTGCTCGATGCCTGCCGCCTGCTGGCGGCGATGCTGCACGCGGCGCTGCGCGGTGAGCCGCGCGCGCAGGTGCTCTCGCCCTCGCCAGCGGTGTTCGGTGCGCGGCCGTTGCGGCCACAGCTCGCCGACATCGCTGCCAGCAGTTGCGATCGCGCAAGTCAGCTGGCCGACAGCAATGGCGATGTGCTGGCGGTGCTGGCCCTCGCACGCTGGGCCTTTGGCAGTACCAAGAATTTTCGCGAAGGCGCCTTGCGGGCCGTGAATCTCGGCGGTCACAGCGATGTGATCGGCGCGGTCTACGGACAACTGGCCGGTGCGTTCTACGGCCTCGCGGCCGCGCCGCGCGGCTGGCGCGAAGCGCTGGCGCAGTCCGAGTTGATCGCGCAACTGGCCGATCGACTGCTGCGAGATGCGCTGCTGCAGGTGGGCGAGAACGCGGAGGTGCTGTGAAGCGCCAGCCCTTCTGGGCGCGACTGAACGACGAGCAACTGCTCGACCTGCGTCTGTGCGACCTGCATCTGCAGCTGCGCGGCTCGGGGCTCGAGCCGCGCATCGCGCGCCTGTATCGCGAGCTGCGCGCGCGCGGCATCGCCTTTCGCCCGCACGCCTGGCTGGCCGAGGAGTGGTTCTCGCCCGATGGCGTGCCGGGTTTCGCAGTGCCGTTTTACCTCGCGCATCCGCGCCTGCAGCGCCTGGAGCGCAAGATGACCGGTGAGGTGGAAGGCAGCAACTACAACTGGCAGATGCGTATCCTGCGCCACGAAGCCGGACACGCGATCGATTCCGCCTACCGGCTGCGCCGGCGTGCGCGCTGGCGGGCGCTGTTTGGCCCGGCCTCGCAGCGCTACGCGCCGCACTACCGCGCGCGCCCCGCCAGCCGGCGCCACGTGCAGCACCTGGGCGAGTGGTATGCGCAGGCGCATCCCACCGAGGATTTTGCCGAGACCTTTGCGGTCTGGCTGCAGCCGCATTCGGACTGGCGACGCCGCTACGCGGCCTGGCCGGCGCGCGCCAAGCTCGAGTATGTGGCCGAGGTGGCCGCCGAAATCTTCCAGCACCGGCCGCCGGTGCGTTGCCGCGATCGCATCGAGGCGCTCGAGGACAACACGCTCACGCTGCGCGAACACTACCGCCGCAAGCAGCAGGCGCTGCGCCGGCGTCATCGCGCCCGCGCCGATCGCGCCTTGCGGCGGGTATTCGGCGCTGCCGCCGCCCGCGTCGCGGGTGCTGGCGCGGCGGGTGCCGGCGCCGCAGCGTTGCTGCGCGCCCACAAGGCGAAATTGCGCGCGGTACTCGAGCGCGACGCCGGTGCCGATCGCTACGCCGCGCAGCAACTGGTGCGCATGGCGATCGAGCGCTGCGATCGCCTGCAACTGCCGGCCCATGGCTCGCGGCGCGCGCTGCTGCCGCGGCTGCGCCAGGCACTGGTCAGCATGGCGCGGGGCTACATGGCCAGCGACCAGATGAGTTTGCGCCTGTGAAGTCGCTGCGCGCGCTGGTAGTGGTGCATTCCGACCTGCTGCCGCCGGCGAGCCTGGAAGGCCACAGCGACAAGGAAATTGCCGAGTGGCGCACCGAGTTCGATGTGATTGGCGCACTGAAGAAGGCCGGTCACACGGTGCAGCCACTGGGCGTCCTCGATTCGCTGACCGAACTGCGCAGCGCGCTACTCGAGTGGCGCCCCGATGTGGTGTTCAACCTGCTCGAGGAATTCAACGGCATCGTCACCTACGACCAGCACGTGGTCGCGTTTCTCGAACTGATGAGCCAGCCCTACACCGGCTGCAATCCGCGCGGCCTGCTGCTGGCGCGCGACAAGGTGCTGTGCAAGCAGTTGCTGGCCTTTCATCGCATTCCCACGCCGCAGTTCGCGGTGTTCCGCCGCGG
>JAYUZE010000235.1:0-3151 GCA_043752035.1 Gammaproteobacteria bacterium | reverse complement strand
CAAGCACGACTTCGAGCGCGGTGAATCCGACCTGGATCCAATGCGCGTACCACTGATCGCGCTGGGCGCCATCGAGCTGCAGATCGTCTTCCAGGTATTTGAGCACTCGCAAGTTGTTCAGGGGGTGAATATCGCAGGCGATGCCGAACGCGAGCGCACGCACATAGGCGCGATCGGCCGCCGCCGCCGGCAGCAGCGGTGGCTCGGGATACCGCTCGTCGAGATACTCGATGATCGCCAATGACTGCGTCAGCAGTTGCCCATCGTGTTCCAGCGCCGGCACCAAGCCCGAAGGATGCAGATCACGATACGCGGCCGCGTGCTGTTCCTGCCGGCGCAGCTGCACGCAGGCCTGCTGCGCGTTCAGTCCCTTCAGGTTGATCGCAATCCTCACGCGATAGGCGGCCGAGGAACGGAAGTACCCGTAGAGTTTCATGTCCAGGCTATCAGCAGCCATTTAGTTCTTTTAAACAATAGCTTACATTATGTTCATAATGTTATTTCTGACCACATTTTGCGCGCACTGGAATCGAATCGAACTGCAAGCACACGCTGCGCATCGCCAGTGTCCCACGTCCCTCGGCAGTGCCGCTAGTTTATCAGTCGCCCGCGTGTTGCCGCCCCTGCTGAAATCGGCGATCCTCGATCGGCACGCACAAGAATTCACTCCGGGGTTCAATAATGATGTACCGGGCTCAAGGGATCGACGGCAGCGCAGCGGGCGAGCGCCAGATTCCACTCGCCGCCTGCGACAGTTTTGCGTTCGGCGCGGATCAGACTCTGCCCTCCTCCTGCGACGTGGCGATCATTGGCGGCGGCATCGTCGGCGTATCCGCGGCTTACTATCTCGCGCGCCGCGGACTGCACGTGGTGCTGTGCGAAAAGGGACGCATCGCCGGTGAGCAATCCGGGCGCAACTGGGGCTGGGTGCGTCAGCAGGGACGCGATCTGCGCGAACTGCCCCTGATGATCCGCAGCATGGCGCTGTGGCGTGGTCTCGGCGCCGAGCTGGGCGAGGACCTGGGATTCACACCAGGCGGTTGCCTGTATCTGGCGGAAGACGAAGCCGAACTGAGCTACTACGAGCGGTGGTTGCGCGGCGCCCGTGCCTATCCACTGGATTCACGTATGCTCGCAACCGCCGAACTTTCACAGGCACTGTGTTCCCCGCAATCGCGATGGATCGGCGCGCTCTACACTGCGAGCGACGGTCGCGCGGAGCCCAGTCGTGCCGCACCGGCGCTGGCACGCGGTGCGCAGCGTGCCGGCGCGCAGATCTACACTGCTTGCGCGGTGCGCGGCCTGGCGCTCGCCGCGGGTCGCGTCTGCGGCGTGGTCACCGAACACGGCTCTATCGCAACCAACACTGTGCTGTGCGCTGCCGGCGCGTGGACCAGCATGTTCAGCGCCGCCCAGGGCATCGATGTGCCGCAGCTGCGTGTCAGGGGTACGGTGGCGCGGACGGCGCCGGCGCAGAAAATTCTCAACGGCGCCGCCTATTGCAGCAGCGTGGCGATCCGGCGACGCGCCGATGAGGGCTATACGGTGGCACACGGCTCGCGCTTCGATCACTCGCTGGCACCAGCCAGCTTCCGCTATGCCCACAAGTACTGGCCGGCGCTGAAGCAGGAACAGGGCGCGGTGCGCCTGCGGGTCGGATCGGATTTCTTCGTGGCGCTGGCACAACCGCGCCGCTGGGATCTTTCGCAGCCCTCGCCCTTCGAACGCGAACGGGTGCTGAAGCCCGCGCCCGATGCCGGCACGCTGGCACAGATGCGCACAGCACTGGCCAGTGCCTTTCCGCAGCTCGCCGCGGCGCCGTTCGTGGAATGCTGGGCGGGAACCATCGAGAGTTCGCCCGATGTGCTGCCGATCATCTGCGCGGTCGATCGCCTGCCCGGCTTCCACGTGGCCACCGGCTTCAGCGGTCATGGCTTCGGCATCGGTCCCGCTGCCGGTGAATTGTGCGCCGACCTCGTGACCGGCAAGGCCAGCGCCGACTCGCTGCGGCACTTCAATTTGACGCGTTTTTTCGATGGCTCACCGATACGTCCTGGCCCCACAATCTAGTCCCGGCCCCACAATCTGGAAGGAAACGGCGTTGCAATTCGATGCGATCGTGATCGGAGCCGGTCACAATGGCCTGACCACCGCGGCGTACCTCGCGCGCGGCGGCCTCAAGGTGCTGGTACTGGAGCGCCGCCCGGTGATCGGCGGCTGTGCAGTCACCGAAGAGGTCGATCCGATCCGGGCTCCAGGCTGTCGGGTGTCCACGGCCTCCTACATCGCCAGCATGCTGCGGCCGGAAGTGATTCGCGACCTGAAGCTCGGCTCCTATGGATTGCGCATGGTCCCCTGCGAGCCCGGCGTGCAGGTGGCCTACGAGGATGGCAGCGTGGTCGCCTGGTGGAACGACGCGCGGCGCATGCGCGCCGAACTCGAACGCGTGGCGCCGCAGGATGTGAGCGCATTCTTTGCGATGGAGCAGGAACTGCATCACCTGGCGCATTACCTCGAGCCCTTCTTCATGGAGGCACCGCCAGACGTGCAGGCACGCGGCTGGCCGAAGGCCGTGCAGGCGCTGCGCCTGATGCGCCGTTTCCGAGGCCTGAACGGCGCCGATGCCGCGGGCCTGACTACGCTGCTCACCGATTCGCTGGCCCGATTCCTCGAGCGCCGCTTTCAATCCGATCACCTGAAGCGATTGATCCTGGCAAACAACGTCTACGGCAAGCACGGTGGCCCCTATCAGCCAGGCACGGCGATGGGACTGGTGTTTCACATGCTCAGCGGCGGCGAGCTGCGCCAGCCCGGCTTCCAGGGTCACGTGATCGGTGGCATGGGCGCCATCACCCAGGCGATGGGTTGCGCCTGCACCGAGCTTGGCGTCACGATACGCACCGATGCACCAGTCGTACGCATCAACCAGCAGTCTGGGCGCGTGCGTGGCGTAACGCTCGAATCCGGCCAGACGCTCGATGCGGCGATGGTGGTTTCGAACGCCGATCCCAAGCGCACCTTTCTGACGTTGCTGGCGGCCAACGATCTGACAGCC
Source organism: Gammaproteobacteria bacterium (assembly GCA_043752035.1). Taxonomy (GTDB): domain Bacteria; phylum Pseudomonadota; class Gammaproteobacteria; order Steroidobacterales; family Steroidobacteraceae; genus FEN-1191. The sequence continues at coordinate 96 of JAYUZE010000235.1, read as the reverse complement.
GAGTTCCGCCGGCAGATCGCCGCGATACACATGGCCGGGCCCTGCGCCAAGGTGAACTACGTGTTGTCCGAAGAGCCGCGCGTGAACGGCATGCCC
>JAYUZE010000234.1:0-2654 GCA_043752035.1 Gammaproteobacteria bacterium | reverse complement strand
AAATCCATGGCTGCCGGATCGAGCAGGCCTGGACGCACCAGGCTCGCGGCGCTCAGTGCCACACGCCCATCGCTATCGCCCAGATGAAAGATGCCGAAGTCACCGTGCTGGAAACCCGCGCCGCTCAGGCCCTGGCGCAGCAGGCGGCCGGAAATGCGATTCTGGCGCGCAGCCACGATACGCAGGCTGACGATCTGGCGCTGGTCCTCGGGCGGCCACTCCACGCGCAGCGCTTGCGGGCTCGCGGCTTCGCCCTGCTGTTCGCTCATTGAGGTGCGCACTGCCGAGGTATCGCCCACGTTGATCAACGGCGGGTCGGCGGGTGCCGCCGCCATCGGCGTCGACCAGTCGATCAGTGGTGGCGATCGGCCAGGATCCGGCCCGCGCGCTGACATCACCATCATGGCATCGTCATCTGCACCTGAATCGGCACGCGCGGCGTCGTTATCGGCGAAGCCCAAAGCCGGCTCGTTACGCTCGGAGCGAAACTCGGATTCCTGCTGCACGCGGCTCGGACGCCGGCGTTCCAGCCACACCAGCACCGCGATCAGCAGCAGCCCGCCAAGCAGCAATATAAGGCGCAACCAGTTCATGAGGCTTCAGACCGCCGCCAGCCGCACGGCCTCATCGACATCGACCGATACCAGGCGCGAAACGCCCGGCTCGTTCATCGTCACCCCGAGCAACTGCGAGGCCAGCTCCATGGTCGACTTGTTGTGCGTGATGAAGATGAACTGCACCTGCCCGGCCATGTCGCGCACGATGTCGCAAAAGCGGCCGACGTTGTGCTCATCGAGCGGCGCGTCGACCTCATCGAGCAGGCAGAATGGCGCCGGATTCAGATCGAAGATCGAGAACACCAGTGCGACCGCGGTCAGTGCCTTTTCGCCGCCCGAGAGCTGCGAGATTGTGCTGTTGCGCTTGCCCGGCGGGCGCGCCATGACCGTGACCCCGGCGGCCAGCGGGTCGTCGCCGCTGAGCTCGAGGTAGGCGTGCCCGCCACCGAATAGTCGCGGGAACTTATCCTTGAGGCCGGCGTTGATACGATTGAAAGTATCTTCGAAGCGCGAACGGGTTTCGCGATCCATGCGGCGCATGGCTTCCTCGAGTGTGTTGAGGGCGTCGTTGACGTCGGCATACTGGCGATCGAGATAGACCTTGCGTTCGTTCTGCTGGGCGAGCTCGTCGATAGCAGCAAGATTTACCGGCCCCAGCCGCTCGATGTCGGCACGCACTTCGACCAGCCTGGCATCCCAATCGGGGACCGCGGCCTCGGCTGCCAGCGCGGCAGTGATTTCCTCGAGATTGCACAGGGTCTGCGCAAACTGCTCGAGCAGCGATTCGCGCCGCACCCGCGATTCCTGCGCTGCCAGCCGTGCATTGTCGAGACCACTGCGCGCCGTGGCGACGCGCTCCTCGGCGCCGGCGCGGCGCTGTTCGAGTTCGCGCAGTTCACGCTCCGCATCCAGGGTGCTCTGGCGTGCGGTGTTCAGATCGCCCTCGAGCTCCAGGCGCCGATCGAGGGCGCCCTGCAGACGGGCCTGCAATTCCAGCACCGGCGCGTCGCCGTCGGCCAGTTCCGCAGTCAGCGAGTCAAAACGTTGCGTCAGCTGATTGCGCTGCTCAATGAGGCGCGCCGCGGTCTCGAGCATTGATTCATGGGTCGAGCGCCGGCTCTCGTGGCGAATCAGCGCATCGCGCAACGCCAGCTGCGCTTCCTGCGCCGCGCTGCGCGCACCAGCATTGCTATCGCGGTGCTCATCGCGTTCGGCGAGCAGCAGCGGATGCCGTTCATCGAGCTGTTGTAACTGTTCCAGTGCGCCCTGGTAGGTGCGCCGCGCGTGCTCGAGCCCGGTGCGGGCCCGCTCGAGCTCGGCGTTCACTTCGGCCAGGTCGCCCTCGACGCGCAGCCGCCGCAGGCCGGTCTCGTCGTGCCGCGCCTGCAGTGCGCCGAGCTGCGCGCGCAGTTCACCATGCTCGCGATGTGAATGCTGGATCTGCAGTTGTGCGGCCTCGCGGCGCTGCTCGGCCACCAGCACTTCGGCGCGCAGCTGCTCGAGTCGTGTCTCGGCGGCCCACAGACCGTCCTGCGCCTGCTGGTGCTCGCGCGCCAGGGTCTTGAGCCGCTGCGCCCGTTCTAGCACGCCGGCATGCGGGTCGACACCGCGGCGCAAACGCAGCCAATCGCGCCCCAGCCACTCGCCGCTGCGTGTGATCAGCGATTCGCCTGCGCCCAGCGAGCGACGCGTGCGCAGCGCCTGCGCCAGGGAATCGCAGGTACGTACGCCGGCCAGCCTGGCCAGCACCGGCTCGGGGCCACGCACCTGATCGGCAAGCGTGGCGCCCGAGTGCGCGGCGGCGAACGCCGCGCGGCTATCGAGCTCAATGAAGGTCAGGTTGCCGCGCTCGATCTTCTGCAGTTCATCGCCAAGCGCATCCAGATCGCCGACGCACAACGCCTCGAGGTAATCGCCCAGCACGGTTTCGACGGCCTGTTCCCAACCGCCCTCGACATTGAGCAGCGCGGCCACGCGCGCCAGCGCGCCCTGACCACTGCGCTCGCCATAACTCTCCACCCAGGCGGCCGCGGCCGGATCGCGCTCGCCCAGCGCCGCCTGCTGCAGCGCCTCGAGCGACATCAGTTCGGCCCGCGT
>JAYUZE010000233.1:0-8331 GCA_043752035.1 Gammaproteobacteria bacterium | reverse complement strand
CCTGCATCGCAGTCAGTGCCGCGGCCAGGCTCTGTTCCATCTGCGCGGCGTGCTCGCCGGCCGCGCGCTCGCGCTCGTTCAACTCGTCGAGCGGCGCACGCTGCTGCAGCTGCTGCAGGTTCTGGTGCTCGCCGGCCAGGCGGTCGGCCTGGGTCTGCAGCCGCAGCAACTGGCCCTCGAGCTGCTCGCTGCGCGCAGCCTCCACTTCGCTGCTCTGGCGCGCGGCGCCCAGCTCTGTGTTGAATTGTTCCCAGCGCTGCTGCCAGTCGGCAAGGCGCGCATCGGCGGCCTGCAGATTCTGGTCGGCCTGCTGCTCGGAGGCGCGCAGGTTCTCCAGCACCGGTGCCAGGGCCGCGATCTGCGCCTGCAATTGCGCCATACGCTCGTTGTCGGCCACCAGCTGGGCGCCTACTTCCGTCAGGCTGGTGCCGGTCTGCGCGAGGTCGCTGCGGTGGCGGGCGCGCAGTTCGGTGGTATAGCGGATGTTCTCTTCAGTGCGTGTGACCTCGGCGCCCAGCTCGTAAACACGGGCCTGCACGCGCGCCAGGTCGGCGCCCAGCTGCGTGTGGAACTCGCGCTGCGTTTCCAGCGCGGCTTCATGGGCACGCTGCTCGGCCAGCTCCTGCTGCATGATCAGTTCGCAGCGCCGCGTCGCCTCGTCGTGCACCACCGCGCCGCTGTCGATCTCGCGCAGCCGCAGCGCCAGCAATTCGGCGTGCAACAGGCGTTCGCGAGCACGCATCTCCTGGAATCGGCGGGCGGCGGCCGCCTGACGCTGCAGGTGACGGATCTGCTTGTCGACCTCGTCGCGCAGATCCTGCACCCGCGCCAGATTCTCGCGTGTGTCGGCGATGCGCCCTTCGGTCTCGCGGCGACGCTCCTTGTAGAGCGAGATGCCCGCGGCCTCTTCGATGAAGGCGCGCATGTCGTCGGCGCGCGCTTCGATCACGCGCGAAATCATGCCCTGTTCGATGATCGCGTAGCTGCGCGAGCCCAGGCCGGTGCCGAGGAACAGCTGGGTAATATCCTTGCGCCGGCAGCGCCCACCGTTGATGAAATAGCTGGAAGCACCATCGCGCGAGACCACGCGCTTGAGCGAAACCTCAGCGTAGCTGGCGTAGGCGCCACCGATCTTGCCATCGGTATTGTCGAACACCAGCTCTACCGAGGCGGTGCCGACCGGCTTGCGCGAGCTCGAGCCGTTGAAGATCACGTCGGCCATCGATTCGCCGCGCAAATGCCGCGCCGACAGCTCGCCCATTACCCAGCGCACGGCATCGATTACGTTGGATTTGCCGCAACCGTTGGGCCCGACCACACCGGTGAGATTGCTTGGCAACAGCACCGTGGTCGGATCGACGAACGACTTGAACCCGGCCAGGCGAATTTTACTAAGGCGCATCGAGCTTCCAGGAATGTCGGCAATGCCGCGCCGCCGTAGTGTAAATTATCCGCACACCAGCTTGCGATGAATCTCCGTCCCCGAATGCCGACTACGCCTGCCACCACGCTCGAGACCTTCGCCAATCCCACCTCCGGGCGCGACTACACCATCCGCATGCGCATGCCGGAATTCACCTGCCTGTGCCCGCGCACCGGACAACCGGATTTCGCCATGCTCAGGCTCGAGTATGTGCCGGACAAACTGTGCGTGGAGCTCAAGTCCCTCAAGCTGTATATCTGGTCGTTTCGCGATCGCGGGGCCTTCCACGAGGCGGTCACCAACGAAATGCTGGATACGCTGGTGGCCGCGCTCGCGCCCCGCTACCTGCGGCTGCACGCGCGCTTCAATGTCCGCGGCGGCATCTACACCGATGTGACAGCCGAGCACCGCCAGCCCGGTTGGCAAGCGCCTCCCGCCTTAGAACTACCTTAGCAAGCCTATAAGTCGGGGTGGCAGGCCGCGCCCCCTATACACCCGCAAAGCCCCCGGTATAATCGCGCGCTCAAAATTCGGCCCACCCGGATTTAGCAGCCCCAGGAGCACGCCATGGCCAGCAAAAAGCCGGCGTCCAAAGCCCGAAAAGTCAGCAAGAGTGCCGCCACGCGCGCGCCGGCCCATAAAAGCGCAGCCCACAAGGCTGGCGCCAGCCGCGCACCGGCCTCGACCAGCCGGACAGCTGCGGTACGGGCCAAAACCCCGGCAGCCAAAGCCCTGCCCAAGGCCGGCGCGCAGGCCACGGCCAGGCCAACGGCCAGGCCAACGGCCAGGCCAGCGACCAGGCCGACCGCTCCCAAAGGCGCCCCGGTGAAGCCGCCCGCCGCAGCGCCACTGGTGACCAAGCCCGCCGCGCCCGCCACGCGGGCGGCCAAGCCGACGGCCAAGGCGGCGGCCAAACCGGCGCCCAAGGTGCCCGCCGCCCAGCCAGCCGCACCGACGAGCGCGTCCCCGCCTCCGGCGGCGCCGCGCCCCAACCTCAAACCCGGCGTGATCGCGGTCGGCGTGCCCTCGCGCACCGGACCGCGTCCTGCGGCCGATGCCGAGGAAGGCGACGGTGCCGAGCCCGGCAGCCTGCTGGCCGGCCCGCGCAACGTCAAACCGTACATCGCCAAGCGCGGCGAGCAGTACATGAGCAAGCAGCAGTTGGGCCACTTTCAGCAGATTCTCGGCAGCTGGAAGCGCGATCTGATGGAAGAAGTCGATCGCACCGTCACGCACATGAAGGACGAAGCGGCCAATTTTCCCGATCCGAATGACCGCGCCACGCAGGAAGAAGAGTTCAGCCTGGAACTGCGCACCCGTGATCGCGAGCGCAAGCTGATCCGCAAGATCGAAGAGGCACTCAAGCGTATCGAAGGCGGCAGCTATGGTTACTGCCTCGAGACTGGCGAAGAAATAGGCATCAAGCGCCTGGAAGCGCGGCCGGTGGCCACGCTGAGCATCGAGGCGCAGGAGCGGCGCGAGCGACGCGAGCGCCAGTACGGCGATCGCGACGACCGCTACCGCTGAGCCCGGCGCGGCCTGCACAGGCCGCTTCGCCCCCTCGCCCACGGGCGCCCTGCACCTGGGCTCGCTCGCTGCGGCGGCCGCCAGCTTTCTTGACACGCGTTCGCGTAATGGCCGCTGGCTGCTGCGCATCGAAGACCTGGACAGCGCCCGTGTGGTGCCCGGGGCCGCCGATACGATGCTGCAAACCCTCGATGCGCTGGGTTTCTGCTGGGATGGTCCGGTCTGGTACCAGAGTCAGCGCCTGGCGTATTACGAGGCCGCGCTGGCGCAATTGCGCGAACGCGGCTTTCTCTATGAATGCAGCTGCACGCGGCGCGACCTGGGTGCGGCCGACGACAGCGGCGGCTATCCCGGCACCTGCAGGGCGGGACCCGGTAAGCGGGGTCCCGCGGCCCTGCGCTTCAGGGCCGATCTGCAGCCGACCACGTCGATCGTCGATGAGCTGCAAGGGCCACTCGGCCCACGGGTCAGCGCGGCCGGCGATCCGGTGGTACGCCGGCGCGACGGCCTGTATGCCTACCAGCTGGCAGTAGTCGTCGATGATGCCGCCAGTGGCGTCGATCGCGTGGTGCGCGGTGCCGACCTGCTGCCCAGCTGCAGCTGGCAGCGCGCGCTTCAGTTGGGTTTGGGCCTGCCGCCGGTGGCCTACCTGCACATCCCGCTGCTCACGGAACCTGATGGCAGCAAACTGGCCAAATCCGCGCGTTCGATCGCCATACCTGCCCAGGCGGATGCTGCAGCGCTATATACGGTGCTTACCCTATTGCGGCAGGAACCGCCCACCGAGCTAAGTAGGGCTTCGGTCAGGGCGGTCTGGCAGTGGGCCCAGGCGCACTGGCAGCCAGCCCGGCTGCGGGGGCTGGCTACGCTGGCAGTGGAGGCGCGCCTGGACTAAGGTGTGCGCAGTAGTTGCTTGCGCCCCTGGCCGCGATCGCGAGGTGTGCGGTGAACGAGCCACGTCTGATCAAGAAGTATCCGAATCGGCGTCTATATGACACCGAGCTGAGCCGCTATATCACTCTGGAGGACGTGCGCACGCTGATCGCCGGCGGCACCGAAGTGCGCGTCAGTGAGCAGCGCGGCGGCCGGGATATCACCCGCAGCGTATTGCTTCAAGTGATCGCCGAACAGGAACAGGGAGCAGGCTCCAGGCTCAGCAAGGAATTCCTGGCGCTGCTGATACGCAGCTACAACGCGATTCCGGCGCTGGACGTCTCGCGCCCGCTGGAAGCCAGTCTGCGCCAGGTCGCCGCCGCCAAGCCCTAAGGCGCGTGCGCTTCAGGCCGCGCCGATATCGCGCATCGACAGGCGCACCCGCCCCTGGCGATCGACTTCCAGCACCTTAACGCGGATCACATCGCCTTCGCGAAGTTTGTCGGACACCCGCTCGACGCGCTCCTCGGAGATCTGCGAGATATGCACCAGGCCATCGCGGCCCGGCAGGATGGTCACGAAGGCGCCAAAGTCCATCAGCTTCGCGACCTTGCCCTCGTAGATACGGCCGACTTCGACATCGGCAGTGATCAGCTCGATGCGCCGCTGCGCTTCGCGCCCGGCATCGCCGACCACCGAGGCGATCTTCACCGTCCCATCGTTCTCGATATCGATCGTGGTGCCGGTCTCTTCGGTAATCTGGCGGATCACCGCGCCACCCTTGCCGATCACATCGCGGATCTTCTCCGGATCGATCTTCAGCGTGATGATCGATGGGGCCCACTCGGACATCTTCTCGCGTGAGTGCTGCAGCACCTTGGCCATTTCGCCCAGGATATGCAGGCGGGCTTCGCGCGCCTGTGCCAACGACACCTTCATGATCTCGGGCGTCACGCCCTCGACCTTAATATCCATCTGCAGCGCGGTCACGCCATCGCGGGTACCGGCGACCTTGAAATCCATGTCACCCAGATGATCTTCGTCGCCAAGAATGTCGGTGAGCACCTTGAAGCGGCTGCCCTCGAGCACCAGGCCCATAGCCACGCCGGCCACAGGCGCCTTAACCGGCACACCCGCATCCATCAGCGCAAGGCTGGTGCCGCAGACGCTGGCCATCGAACTCGAGCCGTTCGACTCGAAGATCTCTGAGACCACGCGGATCACATAGGGGAAGCTGCCCGGCTCGGGCATCACGGCATTGATGCCGCGACGCGCCAGGTTGCCGTGACCGATTTCGCGGCGCTTCGGGCTGCCCATCATGCCGGTCTCACCGACCGAGAACGGCGGGAAGTTGTAATGCAGCATGAAAGGTTCGCGACGCTCGCCCTCGAGCGCATCAATAATCTGAGCATCGCGGGTAGTACCGAGTGTCGTGGTCACCAGTGCCTGGGTCTCGCCACGTGTGAACAGCGCCGAGCCGTGTGCACGCGGCAACACGCCGACTTTCACGGTGATGGGACGCACTGTGGCGAGATCGCGGCCGTCGATACGCGGCTGCCCGGCCAGGATGCGCTCGCGCACAATGCGGCTCTCGAGCAGGAACAGTTCTTCGCCGATCTGATCGACAGCAAACTTTGGCGGGTCGCCGGCCGTCAGGGCCGCAGTGACTTCCGCCTTGATCGCCTTCACGCGCGCATAGCGCTGCTGCTTCTCGGTGATTGAATAGGCGGCGCCGAGCGCGCTCTCCGCCTGGGCCGCAACGGCCTGGCGCAACGCGGTGTCGACGGCCGGTGCCGTCCAGGTCCAGCGCGGCTTGCCGGCTTCGGCCGCCAGCTCGGCGATCGCCTTGATCGCCACTTGCATCTGTTCGTGGCCGAATACCACGGCGCCCAGCATGATTTCTTCAGAGAGGCCCTTGGCCTGGGATTCCACCATCAGCACCGCATGGGCAGTGCCGGCGACCACCAGCTCGAGTTCCGACTCAGCCTGGGTGCTGCGCTCCGGATTGAGCAGGTACTGGCCATTGCGGTAACCGACGCGCGTGCCACCGATCGGACCCTTGAACGGCACCCCCGCCAGGCACAGCGCCGCCGAGGCGCCCAGCATTGCCGGGATATCGGCATGGATCTCGGGGTTCAGCGACAGCACTGTGGCTACCACCTGTACCTCGTTCAGAAAGCCATCGGGGAACAGCGGCCGGATCGGACGATCGATCAGGCGCGAGGTAAGCGTCTCGCCTTCCGTAGGACGACCCTCGCGGCGGAAGAAGCCGCCGGGTATGCGCCCTGCGGCGTAGGTCTTTTCCTGATAGTTGACGGTCAGCGGGAAGAAGTCGCGGCCCGGCTTGGGCTTCTCGCTCGCACAGGCGGTGACCAGGACATGGGTGTCGCCCATCGTCACCAGCACCGCGCCATTGGCTTGACGGGCCAGTTCGCCGGTTTCGATCGTTACGGAATGAGGGCCATAGCTGAAAGTTTTCTTGAAGACAGTCACGCTTCAATCCTTGAATCTTCGGATGTGGAAAAAGGCACGGAGCGCGGTGCGCCGACGGAGTCGGCGCGGCGCGGGTTCAGCGGCGCAGGCCAAGACGCTCAACCACCTGCTGATAGGTAGCAGGCTTGGTGAGCTTGAGATAATCGAGCAGCTTACGACGCTGATTCACGAGGCGCACGAGTCCACGCCGCGAGGAATGATCGGCCTTGTGGGCCGTGAAGTGTTCGCCCAGGCCATTGATGCGCTCCGAGAGCAGTGCGATCTGCACTTCCGGCGAGCCGGTATCCTTCGGGTCGCGGCGATATTTGGCGAGCACGTCGCCCTTCTGTTCGGTGGACAAAGCCATTACGCGGAAAACCTCTGTGCTGAATGTATGGTCGCTTTTTGAGCCGCGCATTGTAGCGGCAGTGCGCCCGACCCTCAAGCGGAACAGAGAGTTACGATCTGGGGCTCGGCAAACAGGCGTCGCGGCCGGAGGGCGCCCGAGGCGGCGCGCTCCCCGAGGCCCAGAAAGCGTCCGCAATGGTCGTAAAGGCGCACGATCCCGGCGCCATCGGGCGGCACCTGGATGGTTTGCCCGTACCCGATGGCCCGTGAGTGCGCCTCATCCAGGTGGAGCGCGCTCAAGTGGGGCACGGCGGTATCGGCGGCCAGCAGCCGGGGCGCGGCCCCGCTCGCCTCGAGCTGCGCCAAAGTCTGCATGGGCTGGGCGCGAAACGGTTCGACGAAGTCACGGCGCAGGGCGGTGAGGTGGCCGCAGGTGCCAAGGTTCGCGGCCAGCTGCTCGGCCAGTACGCGGACATAAGTTCCCTTCGAACACTCGACCCGCAGGCGGATCGTCGTCGGCGTCCAGGCGAGCCGTTGCAACAGGTAGATGTCAATCGGACGCGGCGCGCGTTCGACCGTTTCACCCCGCCGTGCCAGTCGATACAGCGGTTCGCCATCGCGCTTGAGCGCCGAGTACATCGGCGGCACCTGCAGCTGTGGGCCGCGCATCGGCTCCAGTGCGGCATCGATCAGTGGCTCGGTGAGGGCAGGCACTGCCTGTTGCTCGATCACCTGCCCTTCGGCATCCGCGGTATCGGTGCGTGAGCCCAGCAGCAGCTCAAAGCTGTAGCATTTGCGGCCGGCCAGCAGCTCGCCCGCCAGTTTGGTCGCCTCGCCTATGCAGATCGGCAGCATGCCGGTGGCCAGTGGATCCAGGCTCCCGGTGTGACCGGCTTTCGGCCGGCCCAGCAGCCAGCGCACCCGCTGCAGCGCCGCGTTCGAGGTCAGGCCGGGGGGCTTGTCGAGCAGCAGGATGCCGCAGAGCGCTGCGGACTCAATGGTCACGTCTCGGGTTCGCCTTCAGCTGCCGACGCCTCGGCGGGCGCCTCGGCGGTCGTTAACTTGCGATCGCTGGCGACCGCCTTGTCGATGAGCGCAGTCAGCGACTGCGCCTGCTCGAGCTGTGTATCGATGATGAATTCCAGGCGCGGCGCGTGACGCAGGCCGAGCTGGCGCGCCACTTCACCGCGCAGGAATCCGGCGGCGCTGCGCAGGCCCTCAAGCGCCTCGTCGGCCTGTGCCGCGAGGCCAAAGGGCAGGAACCAGATCCGCGCCGCGCTCATATCGGGTGCCAGCGACACCGCCGTAATCGTCACCGTACCGACCCGTGGGTCTTTCACCTCGCGCGGCACCAGCTGTGCCAGCGTACGCTGCATCTGCGACTCAATACGCTGGTGACGCGAATTTTGCTGCGGCATGGCAGAGCTCGACCAGTAGCGTTGGGGCTACTGGATCGTGCGCGTAATCTCCACGCGCGAATAACACTCGATCTGATCGCCGGCGCGCACGTCCTGGTAGTTCTTCACGCCTATGCCGCACTCGGTGCCGGCGCGCACTTCGCCGACGTCGTCCTTGAAGCGACGGAGCGATTCGAGTGCGCCTTCGAAGATCACTACGCTCTCGCGCAGTACGCGGATCGGATTATTGCGCTTGACTGTGCCCTCGGTCACGAGGCAACCGGCCACGAC
>JAYUZE010000232.1:0-2531 GCA_043752035.1 Gammaproteobacteria bacterium | reverse complement strand
CGGCATGTCCGTCATGGCGACGCGTTTGCCACTCCACCACGCGAGCAGCGAGCCGACCACGATGGCCGCCATGATCAACGGCATATTGCTCATGCCGGGCGTAAGGAAGGACACCAGCGTCGCGACCAGCATGCCGGCGCCGGCCCAGAGAATGCCGCTGCGCGCCGTGACCGGTGAACTCATGCGCTTCAGGCCCATGATAAAGAGCACAGCGGTGACCCAGTAACTCGCCTGGATCAGCGAATCTGCGTTGAGAAAGTCCCGCATGATCGAAAGCTCCGCTCAGTGCCCGGCCGCAGGTTTAGTAGCGGCTTTTCTGCCGCTGAAGAGAAACATCTCAAGCATGCGTTCAGTGACCACATAGCCGCCGACGGCATTGCCGGAAGCTAACAGGACGCCGATGAAGCCGATGACCTTTTCCAGCGTCGTGGTGGCATTGCCGAGCGCGACCATCGCCCCGACCAGCACGATGCCGTGCACGAAATTGGAACCGGACATCAGCGGTGTATGCAAAATGACCGGCACCCGCGAGATCACTTCATAGCCAACAAAGGCTGCAAGCATGAAAATATAAAGGGCAATAATTCCGGTCATTGTTCTAACCTTCGATGGCTTTGCGCGTAGCTTCGTGACGAATCTGTCCCGCGTGTGTGACGCAGGACTGCGCGAATACTGCGTCGTTCCAGTCGATCGCCAGCTCGCCGTTCTTGTCGATCGCCGGCCTGAGGAAATTCAGCAGATTGCGCGCATACATTTCGCTCGCGTTGTAAGCGAGTTGGCCCGGCAGATTCACCGGTCCGATAATTTTGACGCCCTGATGCAGCACGGTTTCGCCACTGCGCGTCAGCTCGCAATTGCCGCCTTGTTCAGCGGCGATGTCGACGATCACTGCGCCAGGTTTCATGCGTTCCACCGCCGCTTTGCTAATGATGAGCGGGGCGCGCCGCCCGGGCACCGATGCTGTTGAAATCACCGCATCGGCCGCAGCAATTCGTGCATCGAGGACTTCCTGCTGGCGGGTCTTCTCTTCGGCGGTCAGTTCGCGTGCGTAGCCACCCTGACCTTCGGCGCTGACGCCAACGTCGACGAATTTGGCGCCTAACGATTTGACCTGTTCTTTGGTGGCGCTGCGCACGTCATAGGCTTCGACGATGGCGCCGAGGCGCCGCGCGGTGGCGATCGCCTGCAGTCCGGCGACGCCGGCGCCGATGACAAGTACCATTGCGGGCCTGATGGTGCCCGCGGCGGTCGTCAGCATAGGCATGAATTTGTCGAGGTTGTTAGCGGCGATCAGTACGGCCTTATAGCCCGCGATAGCCGCCTGCGAGGACAATGCGTCCATTGACTGCGCTCGGGAAATACGCGGTATGAACTCCATCGCGAAGCTCGTCAGCTTGCGATCGCGCAGCGCTTTGACTTCCTCGAGCTTGGCGTGCGCCTGCGCGTAACCGACCACGACCGCCGTCGGCTTGAGCGCCGCAATCTGTGCGAGCGTCAATGGTTGCACGCTCAGCAGCACATCCGCCTGAGCAAGCACGTCGGCGGCAGAGTCCGCCCAGTCGATTTTACGATAAGCTTTGTCAGGAAACTGTGCCGAGACGCCGGCGCCGTGTTCGATGAGCACTCTGGCGCCCGTGGCGGCAAATTTTTCCGCGACCTCCGGTACCAGGCTTACGCGGGTCTCCTGCGGCGGGCTTTCGCGCAGCACGCCAATAGTCACGGGCATCGTCAGTCACTCCTGAGCGGGCTACAGCCTGTCGCTCGATCAAATGGGAACAGGGAAGCGTTGAATTCTGTCACAGTGCTGACTTATCTTACAGGCCACATGATGCAGAAGGATCGATACAGCGGCCAGGCTACGCGGGCCTTGACCGAAGTAGGCGGGTTTGCCGTCGCCGGCGAACCCAACCGCGCAGAAAATGTGGCGTCCTTGCACCAGCACGTGCTGCGGACCGACGTGTCCGGAATGCCGCTGGAATGGATCGACTATAAGGAAGCCGCGCGGCTTTATCATCAGAGCCAAGTTGCTTATACCTGCGGCACTCCGTTGTATCGGCTCAAAGGCGGCACCTGCGCCGTCACGGGCCTGCGCACCGTACTCGACGTCAATTCGATCGTCGCGACCGTAGGCCAGGGCGGCAACCCGGGTCACACGCGCCACGACTATGTGCCGCCACTCAACAATGAGACCTTGTTTCGACGCGACGGTCACGTGTGCATGTACTGCGCGCAGCGCTTCCAGGCGCGCGATCTGTCTCGCGATCATGTGCGCCCATTCAGCCAGGGCGGTCGCGATGTGTGGACCAATGTCGTGACTGCCTGCCGACGCTGCAATAACTACAAAGCCTCGCGCACTCCGGAGCAGGCGCGCATGCAACTGATCGCCGTGCCGTTCACGCCAACCTACGCCGAGTACATTTTTCTGAAGGGCCGACGGGTGCTGGTTGACCAGATGGCCTATCTCGTCGCGCATTTTCCGCGCAGCAGCCCGCTACACGATCGTATCCAGCGCTGGTTTTCCTGAGCGCGCG
>JAYUZE010000231.1:0-6807 GCA_043752035.1 Gammaproteobacteria bacterium | reverse complement strand
CATCAAGCCTGATGTGCATGATCCTTGGTTCCTGTCAGTGCGCGTGCCGCGGCCCTGGCGGCCACAGCCGGCTGGCCAAAGTGTTTCGGAAAGGCGTTCGCGAGGTAAGCGAGCGTGATGCGCCTGGCCAGTGCCTTGCTCATAGTCTCCGATCTCACCAGCAGGTCGAGCCACAAGCCGTCGGTGAGCGCCGAGAGGCCCTCGGCCACCAGCGCCGATTCCAGCCCGGGATAGTCGCCCTGCTCGCACAGGCGTGCGCACATGGTGCGCGCCATGTCGTCGTAGTATTTGTCGCGCGCCGCGCAGATGCGGCGGTAAGTGGGCCGGAACTTGCGCTCACCCCAGAACGCAAACCACACCGCGAGCTTGTCGCGGGTGCACAGGTCGCGGCGGAAATCGATGTCGATCATCGCCGTCAGGCCGGCCGCCGGCGAGATCTCGGCTGCGGCTGCGGCATCCCGGCAGGCATTGCGGTATTCATCGGAGAGGTAACGCAGCGTCTCGGTCAGCAGCCGTTCCTTGCTGCGAAAATGCAGATTGATGATGCCCTGGCTGAGCCCCGCCTCGCGCGCCACGGTGGCGATGGTGGTTTCCCCGAGGCCACGCTTGGCGATGCTGCGGATGGTGGCGGCAATCAATTGCTGCCGGCGCTCGCCGGCCGGCGCCGTGCGGCGCCGCGCCTGCCCTGCCCGCGGACGCTTGCTGTTCAGAGTCGACTCCACCATGGCCGGCCCGATTCTAGCCCCCCGGGCCCGCAATGCAATGAATGAATAGCTATTCAGTGGGAATGGACGGCAGCCCGGGTTTGTGGGAACCTTGCCTGGCCCCCGGGGGCCAAACCGGCAGGAGTACCCGTTATGACGCGCAGCCTCAAGAAGTCCAACGCACATTTCCAGAAAGCCATCAAGCGGCTGCCGCTCGGCGTGTCGTCCAACTTTCGCTACTGGGGCGAGGCGAAGACCATCTATATCGCCTCCGGCAAGGGTGCCCGCCTGCGTGACATCGACGGCAACGAATACATCGACTACCGCATGGCCTACGGACCCTGCATTCTGGGTTACGCCGACCCACGGGTCGACGCGGCTGCACGGGCCGGCATGGAGATCGGCGGGGTGTTCGCCCTCTCGACCGAACGCGAGCTGGCGGTGGCCGATCGCGTCGCCAGCATGGTGCCGGCTGCCGAGTTGGTGCGCTTCTCGAACTCCGGCACCGAGGCGGTAATGTCGGCGCTGCGTCTGGCGCGCGCCTATACCGGCAAGGATTCCTACGTGCTGGTCGAGGGCGGTTACCACGGCCTGTTCGACTCTGCGCTGTGGTGCACGCCGGTCGACAACTGGCGCCCGAACGGCGGCGATCCGCATTTGGTGCCCTACAGCGCCGGCGTGCCCGGCATGCTGCGCTCGCTGGTGCATGCCACGCCAATGAACGACGCCGAGCGGCTGGAAAGCGTCTTCAAGGCCTACGGCCACGAGATCGCGGCCTTCCTGATCGAGCCGATCATGGGCAACTGCTGCTCGATCTCGGCGACCCGGGAATATCTGCACGCCGCGCGCGCACTGTGCGACCGTTACGGCATACTGATGATCATCGACGAAGTGAAGACCGGTTTCCGCGTGGCTCGCGGCGGAGTCCAGGAGCTGTTCGGCGTGAAGAGCGATCTGTGCACCTTTGCCAAGGCCATGGGCAACGGCTATCCGATCTCGGTGCTGGCCGGGCGCGAAGACATCATGCGCAAGCTTGGCAAGGGCGTGGTGCATGGCGGCACCTTTACCTGCCATTCGGTGGCGCTGGCCGCTGCGGAGAAGACCCTGGAGATCCTGGCGGAAACCCCGGCACTGCAGACTGTCGCCGACTACGGCACCAAAATGCGCTCCGGCATCAGCCAGATTCTCACGCAGCGCGGCATCCGCCATTCCTTCAGCGGCCATCCCTCGATGAGCGGCCTGTTCTTCGCCGAGCAGCCGCCGCGCAACTACCGCGACTGGGCCAGCAGCGATTACACCTTTTACGACACCATGGCGCCGCACCTGCACGATCTGGGCGTATTGTGCGAACCCGATTCGCGCGAACCCTGGTTCATCTGCGAGGCGCACGACCAACGCTGCCTGGACGAAACCCTGAACCGCTTTGAGACTGCGGTCGATCGGGTACTGCAGCAGGGGCGCAGCCCCGACAGCCAGCACCAGGCGGTCTAGGGAAATCGTGGGCGAATCGCACTACGATGCCATCGTAATCGGTGCGGGCCATAACGGCCTGACCAACGCCGCGTATCTGGCACGCGCCGGCCTCAAGGTGCTGGTGCTGGAGCGCAACCCGTGGATCGGCGGCGCCGCTGTCAGCCGCGAAATCCAGGAAGGCTGGATCTACTCGAATTGTTCTTACGTATGCAGCCTGTTGCGGCCCGAGATTTTTCGCGACCTGGAGCTCGCGCGTCACGGCCTGCAGATCGTGCCCTACGGCGGTGGCGTCTCGATCACCAGCAGCGGCGACATTCTCGGCAACTACACCGATCACGACGTGCAACGGCGCGAGTTCGCGCGCCACAGTCCGCGCGATGGCGATGCCTACCAGCGCTACTCCACTGATGTGATGCGCCAGTGCAAGTTCATCCGCCCGATGCTGCTGCGCACGCCGCCGGATCCGACTTCGCTCCGACCACGCGATATTCGCGAGCTGCTCTTTCTCAGCAAGGAGTTCCGCAAGCTGGGCGAGAGCGCAATCTACGACACGATCCGCTTTTATACGATGAGTATTGCGGATTTCATGAACGAGTATTTCGAATCCGACCTGATCAAGGCGCATCTGTCGGGCAGCGGCATCATCGGCACCGCACTCGGCGTGTATTCGCCAGGCACCGCCTATGTGCTGCTGCATCACTACATGGGCGATGTCGACGGTTCGATCGGCTCCTGGGGTTTCGCACGCGGCGGCATGGGCGCCGTGTCGAAGGCACTGGCGGCAGCCTACAGCGCACACGGCGGCGAGATCATCACCGATGCGCCGGTCGAACGCGTGATTGTCCGCCACGGTAAGGTGAGCGGCGTGGCGCTGGCGAATGGCAACGAATACCACGCGAAGATCGTGGTTTCGAATCTCGACCCCAAGCGCACCTTCACCAAGTTGTTCAGCGAAAAAGATATCGGCCCGGCGTTCATGAAGCGCGCCCGCAATTTCAAGATCCGCGGCTCCTCTGGCAAGCTCAACATCGCGCTCGACGGCCTGCCGGTATTCCCGGCACTCGGCGCGGGCAATCCGCTGCGCTACGGCGACATGCATTTTCTCGATTCGCTCGAGAAAATGGAGCGCGCCTACGACGACTGGAAGAGCGGCACTTGGTCGAAGGAGCCCTACCTCGACCTGCTGATTCCCTCGATGACCGACCCGACCATGACGCCGACCGGCAAGCACTGGATGTCGGTATTCGTGCAATACGTTCCGGCACAAATCCACGGGCGCGACTGGACCGATCAGGATCGTGAGGCCTTCAAGCAGACGGTGCTTAACCAGATCGGGCGCTACAGCCCCAATTTCAAGGCTCTGGTGCGCCATGTCGAAGTGCGCACGCCGGCTGAGCTCGAGAACGAGGTCGGCCTGACCGAGGGCAACATCTTCCAGGGCGAGCTGACGATGGACCAGCTGCTGTTCAACCGCCCGTTCCCGGGATTTGCACAATATCGCGGCCCGGTGGGCGGGTTCTACATGTGCGGCTCGGGCACCCATCCGGGGGGCGGTGTGATGGCCGCCCCTGGCGCCAATGCGGCGCGCGAGATACTGATGGATCTGCATCGACCCAATCTGGTACCGGAGGGCTGGCGCGATGACTGATCGCCAGCGCGTCGTCATCGTCGGCGGCGGTCACAACGGTCTGGTGTGTGCGGCCTACCTCGCGCGCGCCGGCCGCGAAGTATTGTTGCTCGAGGCCGCCGAGCGTCTGGGAGGCGCTGCGATCACCCGCGCCTTTGCGCCGGGCTTCAGCGTCTCGGCCTGCGCGCACCTCAGCTATCTGCTCGATGAGCAGATCAATCGCGAACTCAAGCTGAGCGTGCACGGACTCAAGTGGGCGCATTCGAACCTGCGTACGGTGGCACTGGCCAGCGAAGGCGAGCACCTGGTGCTCAATGGCGCCCGGGTCGAGAGCGGCAGGCTGGCGCACACCGATGCCGATGCCCTGCCCGACTATCGCCGGCGCATGCTGCGCTTCGCGCGCGTGATGGGCCGGCAGCACAATCGCCGCCCGCCGCGCATCGCCAGTGGCGACCGCCAGGAACTGATCGCTGCCGCAAAACTGGGCTTCGACATCCGCCGGCTGGGACGCGACTCGATGCGCGAATTTCTGCGCATCGCCGGCATCAACATTTACGACGTTCTGGAAGAGCTGTTTGAGTCGCCGCTGCTCAAAGGCGTGCTGGCGCTCGATGCGGTGCTCGGCACCAATCTCGCCCCGCGCTCGAATAATTCCGTGCTCGCGCTGCTGCACCGGATGAGCGGTGAGGCCATGGGCGCACCCGGCGGTCTGGCGCTGCCGGCCGGCGGCATGGGCGCGATCAGCGAGGCGCTGGCGGGTGCGGCCCGGGCCAGCGGCGCGACACTGCGCACCGGCGCTGTCGTCAAGCGCATCACGCTCACTGGCGATCGCGTGTCAGGCATAGAACTCGAGAACGGCGAGGCAATCGCCGCCGACATCGTGGTCTCGAATGCCGATCCGTCGCGCACGCTGCTGCAGCTCGTGGGCGCGCAACATTTTGAAACCGGCTTCGTGCACCGCGTGCGGCACATTCGCGCCAAGGGCATGGCGGCCAAGCTGCACCTGGCGCTTGCGGGCCTGCCGGCTTTTAGAGGCCTACCCGCCTCGCTCGCCGGCGAACGGCTGGTGGTGGCGCCCGACCCTAATTACATCGAGCGCGCCTTCGATCATGCGAAGTACGGCCGGTGCTCGCCGGAACCGGCGCTCGAGATTACGCTGCCCAGCGTGCACGATCAGTCGCTGGCGCCGCAGGGCCAGCATGTGCTCTCGGCAATCGTGCAGTACGCGCCCTTCGATCCGCGTGCCAGCGGCGACGCCGCGCGCGCCGAGTTGCTCGAGCGCAGCTTGCAGCTGCTCGAGCGCTACGCGCCGAGCCTGCGCGCCCAGGTACTGGCCTCCGAGCTGCTGTTGCCGGCCGATATCGAACGGGAATTTCGCATCAGCGGCGGCCATTGGCATCACGGCGAACTGGCGCTCGACCAGTTCCTGATGCTGCGTCCGGTGCCGGGCGCCGCGCAGTACGCCATGCCACTGAACGGGCTCTACCTGTGCGGCGCCGGCTGCCATCCGGGCGGCGGCGTGATGGGGTCGGCCGGCAGGAATGCCGCGCAGGCAGTGCTCAGTGCGGAGCGTAGGGCATGAAACCGGAAATGATGGTCAAGGAACACTACCGCACGGCGGTCTACCAGACGCCCTTTCATCCGCGCACTTCACAGCTCAACGTGCTGAACGAGTGGCACCGTTGGAAGGACTACACGATCGCCGACGCCTACTTCGATGAGGCGCTCGAATACGCGGCCATCCGCAATGCCTGCGCAGTGTTTGATCTCACGCCGATGACCAAGCATCGCATCACGGGACCCGATGCGCTGGCGTTCCTGAACCGGCTGATCACGCGCGATGTCGCCAAGATCAAGCCCGGGCGCGTGGGCTATTGCGTGTGGTGCGACGACCTGGGCAAGGTCATCGATGATGGTACCGTGTTCCACATGCGGCCGGGCGACTACCGGCTGTGCTCGCAGGAGCGGCAACTGGACTGGTTGACGCGTTCGGCCTACGGCTTCGATGTGTCGATCATCGAGGACACCCACGATGTGGCGGGCCTTGCACTGCAGGGCCCGACCAGTTGCGCGGTGCTAAAAGGCATAGGCTGCAGCGGCGTCGAAAATCTGGGGCCCTTCGCCATCGGCTGGTATCCCTTCGCTGGCGGTGAGCTGATGGTGTCACGCACCGGCTACACCGGTGACCTCGGCTACGAGCTGTGGATCGACCCCGCGCGCGCGGTCGCGCTGTGGGATGCGCTGTTTTCGGTGGGCCTGGCGCACGGCATACGCCCGATGGGCACTCATGCGCTGGAAGTCGCGCGCATCGAAGCCGGCTTTATCCAGGCGCAGGTTGACTTCATGCCGGCCGACCAGGCCATTTACCTGGATCGTGCGCGCTCGCCCTTTGAACTGGACCTGGGACGCCTGGTCGATTTCAGCAAGCCCAATTTCAATGGCCGGCGCGCACTGCTCGAGGAGCACAAGCGCGGCTCGCGCTACCGGATGGTGCGCCTCGATATCGAGGGCAACAAGCCGGCGCGCTCGGCGTATATCTACGATCACAAGCGCACTGTGGTCGGCACCGTCACGTCGGCCGAATGGTCGCCTTCAGCCAAGGCCAACATCGCATTGGCTTCGCTGCAGATGCCCTGGGGTCTGCCAGCCGATGAACTGTGGGCCGAGATCTACTACCAGCGCGAATTGAAATGGTCGAAGGTGATGGCGCGCTGCCGCGTCGTGGCTGGCGCCTTTTTTGATCCGCCGCGCCGGCGAGCCACACCCGCCGCTGACTTCTGAGTATCGCGGCTTGCGCCACGCCTATGCCGCACCGCCTCGAACCCCTGTTGCAACCGCGATCCATCGCCGTTCTGGGAGCGAGCGAGCGCGCTCACACTGTCGGCCGCACCACGATTGAGAATCTGCTGGCTGGCGGCTTCGCCGGCCCGCTCTACGCCGTCAACCCACGCTACCAGTCGGTCTGCGGCGTACGCTGCTTCCCCTCGCTCGCCGTGCTCCCGG
>JAYUZE010000230.1:0-5735 GCA_043752035.1 Gammaproteobacteria bacterium | reverse complement strand
GACCAGAAACGCGCGCACGCGCTGTTCGGCCGCGGCCAGGTCGCCGTCCAGAAACAGCGCTGTCGCGCTCACCACTTCGGACGGCAGCGCCTTCAGCGTCGCAACCTGGGCCGCAGCCGCGGCGGCGCCAGCGGTCTGTCCGCTCATGCGGTACAGCCCCTCCAGCATGCTCCAGCTGACGGGCAAGGCCGGATTGATGCGCACGGCATGCGCAAAGGCCTCGATGGCCTGCGACGCCTGCTTGCGTGCCACGTGGCATTGGCCGCGTTCCTGGTACAGGCGACTGAATCGGGGATGCAGTGCCTGGAGCGTGGCGAGCGTTTTCAGTGCCGCCGGAATATTGTCGAGCAGGCGCAAGGCCTGGGCACACAGGTACAACACATCGCGATTCTCCGGCACCTCGGCGAGCAGCTGCTCTGCCGCCTGCACGGCTTCGGCGTACCGCCTGCCAGCCACCAGCTGGCGCAGCTGCAAGACACCAAGTTCAACCGGCGAGGGCTGGTTCATGTGTTCGCGGGAGCGGGCCGGGTCGCTCGCCATTGCTGTGCCGGCCGGCAGTGCTTAGCGACTAACGATTGGCGTGGGCCGCGGTACGCTCAGAGTTTGCACCCGAAGGTCAGGCCGATGATCCGTGGCCGTAGCGGCGTTTGGGCGATGATGAACTGCTGGCTGCTGACGAAGGTACTGGCGTTGTTGTTGCCCAGGTTTTCGCTGTACATGTTCAGATACCAGGGGCCCTTCGACACGCCGAAGGAGGCGTCGTAGGTCGAGTACGACGGATTCTCGAAACGCAGTCTTCCGGTGCTGATGCCATTGGCCTGCGCAAGGCTCGGATTGGAGCCCGCCTGCGTGTAGGAGTGACCTATGAAGTTGCCCGCCAGCTGGACGAACGGTATGTAGTCGTTGACCGACCATTCATAGCGGACGCGCAAGTTGTATTGCAGCGGCGGTGAATTGGCGGTTGGCGAGCCGACCGGGCCGAAGGGATTGGTTACCGGAACCGGCAGTACTCCCGCCGCGCAAGCATAGGTGCCGCAGGTAGCGGTAATTTGCTTGCCGAAATTCGGATTGGCCGGATTGTTATCGAGCAGCACCGGCGAGTTGGTCTGGCGACTCTGGTTCCATGAGGCCGCGCCCTGCAGCGTCAGCCCGCGGGCGAGCTTGGCCACGAACGAGGTCTCGACACCCTTGATCAGGAAATTCTGGCCGTTGGTGTCGTAGAAAACGTTGCCCACGACGCCCGGATCGAAGAACGCCACCTGGACGTTGTCCCAGTTCTCCTGGTAAATCGCTCCATTCCATTGCAGGCGATGATTGAGGAACTCGGTTTTCCAGCCGATCTCGTTGTTGGTCAGCTTGTCTGACAGGTATGCCTTGGGAATGACGTACTGGCGCACGCCGTTGCCATCGTAGGCGTGCAGGGTATTGCCATTCTGGTTGAAACCGCCGGGACGAAACCCCTGTGAGAACGTGTAGTAGACCATGACGTCAGGCGTCACATGCCAGGTCAGGTTGCCGCGGCTCTTCAATCCAGACTCGGAGCCCTGCAGATTCTCGGCGTCGAGATTGTAGCTGTAGCCGAAATAGGGCAGGTCATGCACGGATTCATGACAGCCCGTGGGCTGCACACCGGCAGCGAAGCAACCAAAACTGGTGCTGACTCCGCCCTTGAACGAATTCTTGAAATTGAAATGGCGCGTGCCCAGCGTCAGCGTGAGGACCTTCGGTATCAGATCGTAGTCGAAGGAAACGAAGAACGCGGTCTGCTTGGTATCGCGCACGTCATCCTGGTAGAAAGAGCTGTTGCGATCGCGGATTCCGGGATTCACCACGGTCGTTCCGGGGATGGTGCCAGTCGGTGAAAAACAGCCGGCGAGCAGGGTCGCCGTGCACGGCGGCACGGTCTTGTAGCGCCAGTCGCTCTGATCGTAGAGCTTGTTGTCCTGGAAGTAGGCGCCGACGATGCCGCGCAGCCGCCAATTGTCCGGAGTGCTCAGACGGAATTCATTCTGTAGATGCTCGTTACGCTCCTCCGAGCGCCAGATGGCGCTGGGTGAGAAACAGGTTGGCTGCAGCGTGTAGTCGTAGCCGGTGCCGGGGCCGTAACACTGGTAGTAATCCGCGTACACGCCACGCGCGTAATTGGTGTAGTCATTGACCTGATCGACCTTGCGTACCAGGTAGCCACCGGTATACACCGCCGAGAGATTGCCGAACTTGCCGTTGACCGTCCACGCGGTGCTCTCGAACTTGTCGCGATTGTACGAGGGGTTGAACAGCGTCACTTCAAGGGGCTTCAGCGGCGCGCCGTCGGATGCGAAGGGCTGCTGGTAGAACACGCCGTCGGCGTCCATGTTCTGGTAGCTCTGCGTGATCAGCACGTTCCAGTCTTCATTGACCTTGTAGAGCAGCTCGGCGCGCACACCCTGGTAAGTCACCGGGTTGATGGCGCTGGCAGCCATGTTGTAGTTGGTCAGCGAGGGGCTGCCTGGCGGCACGCAGTAGCCCGAACCACCATCCGGACTGCCGTCCGGGCACACCCCATTGGTCGACGGATAGTGCGCGTAGTGCAGGCCGATATCCGTGTTCTTGCGCGTAAAGGTTCCCGGTACGTTGTCGATGTAGCCGCCGCGCCGATCGTTATAGAACACGCCACGCACCGCCATCTTGCCGTCGATCAGCGGCAGGTTGAGGACTGCAGTCAGATCGCTGTTGGGATCGCCGTGCGCCGTCACGCTGTAGCCGGCCTTGACGCTGGCCTCCGTGACATCGAGCTTCGGCTCGTTGGTGATGTAGCGGATCACGCCCGCTTCGGCACCGGAGCCGAACAGCGTGCCTTGAGGTCCTTCCAGCACCTCGATGCGGTTCAGGTCGGCGGCATAGATGTCGAGATTTCGTCCCGGCAGCTGGCCAGACTGATTGTCCAGATAGATGGCCACGTTCGGGTATGCAGCGGTGGAGCCGCTGCCCTGGCTGGGCTGGGCGCCGGCGCTCAGGCCACGCATGAAGAGCTCGTTCTGGCCCGGACCATTGTTCGCGGTACTGACGTTGGGCAGGAACTTGACGTAATCGTCAAACGTTGTGACGTTGAGTTGGCTCAGCGATTCGGCAGTAAACGCCTGCATCGCGATCGGCACGTTCTGCATGCTCTCGGAGCGGCGTGTCGCCGTAACCACAATCTCTTCCAGCGAATCCTTGGTGGTGGCACCCGCATCGGTAGCCGGCTCGGCGGCGTACGTTACGACGGAACCGCTGCCCAGTATGGCTGCGATAGCTATAGAGATCTTCGAGTTCATGGTCTGATTCCCCTAGGACCTGGATAACGCCATGGGCGCGCCGCGACTGCGGGCGGCTTGCCGCTGACGGCACGCCGCAGAAACCACATTTTATAGGGCTATATTCCTCCAAGCCGACAGGAGACGCAAGGCACGGCGATGGCTGTGATCGACCAATCCGTATTGGTCATGTGCAGCTACGCAGCTTTGTTTGGTCCGTGCCTGCCTGTAGACTCACCGACGCCTGCGCCGACCTCAAGGTCAGCACCAGGGGCTGGCTACAACACCACGACCATCGAGGGGGCATGTTGAAAAGCAACATCGAAATCGCTCAGGCCGCGACCATGAAACCCATCTTGCAGGTGGCTGCAGACCGACTGGGGATTGCGGCGGAACACCTGGAGCCCTACGGACGCTACAAGGCGAAGATCTCGCTCGACTACCTGAGCAAACTCCCGGAACGCCCCAACAGCAAGCTGATCCTGGTGACCGCGATCTCGCCTACGCCGGCAGGTGAGGGCAAGACCACGACCACCGTGGGGCTGGGCGATGCGCTGAATCGCATCGGCAAGAAGGCCATGGTGTGCCTTCGCGAGCCGGCGCTCGGCCCGGTGTTCGGCATGAAGGGCGGTGCGGCTGGCGGGGGTTTCGCGCAGGTTGTGCCTATGGAAGACATCAACCTGCATTTCACCGGCGACTTCGCTGCGATTGCGCTCGCCAACAACCTGCTGGCCGCGCTGATCGACAATCATATCTATCACGGCAATGCGCTCGGCTTCGATGTGCGGCGCATCAGCTGGCGACGCGTCGTCGATGTCAACGATCGTGCGCTGCGCTCGATCACCGTGGGCCTGGGCGGCCCGGGCAATGGTTTCCCGCGTGAAGACGGCTTCGATATCGTCGTGGCCTCCGAGATCATGGCGATCTTCTGCCTGGCCTCGAGCCTCGCAGATCTGAAAGAGCGGCTCGGCAAGATCGTGATCGGCTACACGCGCGAGCAGAAGCCGCTCCTGGCGCGCGAACTGAAGGCCAATGGCGCACTGACCGTGCTGCTGAAGGACGCTCTCGCACCCAACCTGGTGCAGACGCTTGAGAACAATCCGGCGATCATCCACGGCGGCCCATTCGCGAATATCGCGCACGGTTGCAATTCGGTGATCGCGACGCGCAGCGCGATGAAACTGGCCGACTACGTGGTCACCGAGGCCGGCTTCGGCGCGGATCTGGGCGCCGAGAAGTTCATCGACATCAAGTGCCGCAAGTCCGGCCTGCGGCCGGCCTGCTCGGTGATCGTCGCGACCGTGCGCGCACTGAAATATCACGGCGGCATTGAAGTGCCGGAACTCCCTAAGGAAAATGTCGCCGCGCTGGCCAAGGGCATCGTCAACCTCGAGCGCCACATCGACAACATACGCGAGCGCTTTGGCATCGCGTGCGTGGTCTCGATCAACCAGCGCGCCGAGGATACGCCGGCCGAGGTCAAGGAGCTGCAGACCCGTCTGGCGCACAAAGGCGTGAAGGTAATCAACGCGCGCCACTATGCCGAGGGCGGCGCCGGTGCCACCGAGGTCGCCGAGGAAGTGGTGCGGCTGTGCGATCAGCCCAGCAAGTTCCATTTCCTGTACGAAGACACCCTGCCGCTATGGGACAAGATGAAGGCGATCGCCACCGGCATTTATGGTGCTGCCGACATCACCGCCGACGCCAAGATCCGTGCCAGCATCCGCGCACTGCAGGATGCGGGCTATGCGCACTATCCGGTGTGCGTGGCGAAGACCCAGTATTCCTTTTCTACTGACCCGAAATTGCGCGGCGCGCCGAGCGGACACATGGTGAACATCCGCGAAGTGCGTCTCGCGGCCGGCGCCGAGTTCATCGTGATGATCTGCGGCGACATCATGACCATGCCGGGCCTGCCGGCCAATCCGGCCGCCTGCGCGATCGACCTGGATGAGAAGGGCAATATCGTCGGTATGTTCTGATCGTCAGGTGCTGAGACGAGTGCCTCAGCCCCGCAGCTCCAGGTTCTGCGGGTCGTAAGGCGAATCGACCAGGATCGTGGCGCGCTTGCGCTCGCCGAGGATCTCGAGCGACAGCTCGGTGCCGACTGCGGCATGAGCCGCCTGCACATAGCCGGTTGCCAGGCTCTTTTTCAGCACATGGCCGTAGCAACCTGAAGTGGTGCGCCCGACCATGGTGTCGCCGGCGAAGATCGGCTCATTGCCGAGCGGGTCGGCATCGGTCACGGCCTGCACGTCCAGCGTAATGAAGCGGTGTGGCACTCCAGCGGCCAGCTGCTTTTCCAGTGCCTCGCGGCCGGTGAAAGCACCCTTGTTCATGCGCACCAGGCGCTCGAGTCCCGCCTCGAAAGGCGTGTAGTCGCGCGTCAGATCGCTGCCCCACATGCGGTAGGATTTTTCCATGCGCAGCGATTCCATCGCCCGCATGCCCACCATGCCG
>JAYUZE010000229.1:0-3667 GCA_043752035.1 Gammaproteobacteria bacterium | reverse complement strand
TACGGCACATTCAGGATTCCCGGCTGCTTGCCGAAATCCTTGCGGATGCGCTTTTTCTCAGTGAAGGAGTAAGCCATCGTCTGAACCCTCTGAATACGGGAGAAAGCCGGCGCACACTGCGGCGGCCCGGGGCCTTAGCCCTTGGGACGCCGCAGCGCGCGCCACGGTGTGGAGCTTGCGGCTACTTGATCTCTACCTTGGCGCCCGCTTCTTCCAGTTTCTTCTTCATGGTGTCGGAATCGGCCTTGTTGACCGCATCCTTCACGGTGGAAGGCACGGCCTCGACCAGGTCCTTGGCTTCCTTCAGGCCCAGGCCGGTCAGTTCGCGCACCACCTTGATGACGGTCACTTTCTTGTCAGCCGGGTATTCCTTGAGGATCACGGTGAACTCGGTCTTTTCCTCGACCGGAGCAGCCGCCGCCGCGCCGCCGCCCACCGCGGCCATGGCCACCGGGGCCGCCGCGCTCACGCCGAACTTCTTTTCCATGTCGGCAATCAGCTCGACTACGTCCACCAGGCTCATCTTGGCGATCGCGTCCAGAATCTCGTCTTTCGAAACAGCCATTGTCGTCTCCTGAAAACTCAATAATTGAATGAATTGATCTGCAGCTTATGCGCCGGCAGCAGCCTGTTTCTGATCGCGCACCGCAGCCAGCGTGCGCACCAGTTTCGAAGGCGTCGCGGCCAGAGTGCCCACCAGCTTGGTGATCGGCGCTTTCATCACGCCCATCAACATGGCCAGCGCCTGATCGCGCGTCGGCAGGCTGGCGACCCGGTCCAGATCCTTGCCGGGCAGCAATTGCCCGCCGAGCGATAGGGCCGTCGTCACCAGCTTGTCGTGGTCCTTCGCGAAGGCCTTGATCACGCGCGCCGCAGCGCCCGGATCGTCCTTCGAAAAAGCCAATACCAGCGGTCCCTTCAGCACCGGGCCGATGTTCTCGAACGCCGTACCCGCCACGGCCTTGCGCGCCAGCGTGTTCTTGATCACACGCATGTATACGCCCTGGCCGCGCGCCTTGGCACGCAGTTCGGTCATCAGCGCTACCGTGAGTCCACGATATTCGGCGGCCACCAGTGACTGGGCTTTCGCCGCCACTGCGTTGACCTCCGCGACCAGCGCCTTCTTGTCATCCAGATTAAGTGGCATTACGCACACCTCCTGGTTGTCGAACCACAACTCGGTCCTGATGTGTCATCCACACCAGCTCCGTCCCTGACAGTGATCGACAGCCACAGAAAAATTCCTGGCTGCTTTCACCACCTGCGCAGGCATTCATTAAGGGCCACGACGACCCGCCTGCGGTCTTCGATGGAAGCCAGTGCGGCGCTTGCACGCGTGCCCTGACCCGCACCAAAATCAAAAAAACCTACACCCTCGCGAGCGGCTCCTCAGCTGACCAGCGTCGAGTGATCCACGGCAATGCCCGGACCCATGGTCGAGGACAAAGTCACGCGCTTGAGATAAATACCCTTGGCAGCGGCCGGCTTGGCCTTCTGCAGATCGGCGATCAGCGCCATCAGGTTGTCCTTGAGGGCGTTGACCTCGAAAGTCGCCTTGCCGATCGTGCAATGGACGATGCCGGCCTTGTCGACGCGATAGCGCACCTGACCCGCCTTGGCATTCTTCACCGCCGTGGCGACATCGGGGCTGACCGTACCGACTTTTGGATTCGGCATCAGGCCGCGCGGACCCAGGATCTGGCCGAGCTGACCAACCACGCGCATCGCATCGGGGCTGGCGATCACGACGTCGAAATTCATTTCGCCAGCTTTCACTTTTTCGGCCAGGTCTTCCAGGCCGACGATGTCGGCACCGGCGGCCCGCGCCGCATCCTGGTTCTTGCCGCTGGTGAACACGGCGACGCGCACGCTCTTGCCGATACCATGAGGCAGCACAGTCGAGCCGCGCACCTGCTGGTCGGACTTGCTGGCATCGATGCCGAGGTTGACGGCGGCGTCGACCGATTCAGCGAACTTCGCGGTCGCGAATTCCTTCACAAGTTTCAGCGCCTCATCGACGTTGTATTGCTTGCCGGGCGGAAGTTTTTCCTTCCACGCCTTCATGCGTTTGGCTACGGCTGGCATCTCAGAGGCCCTCCACTTCTACGCCCATGCTGCGTGCGCTACCGGCAATGGTGCGCACCGCGGCTTCCAGGTCGGCAGCGGTCAGATCGGGCGTCTTGGCCTTGGCGACTTCCTCCAGCTGCTTGCGCGTGATCTTGCCCACCTTGTTGGTGTTCGGCGTACCGCTGCCCTTCTCGATACCAATCGCCTTCAGAATCAGCACCGCCGCGGGCGGTGTCTTCATGATGAAGGTGAAGGAGCGATCCGAATACACGGTAATCACCACCGGAATCGGCAGGCCCTTCTCGAGCTTCTGGGTCTGCGCATTAAACTGCTTGCAGAACTCCATGATGTTCACGCCCTGCTGACCGAGGGCGGGACCGATCGGCGGCGAGGGATTGGCGGAACCCGCCGGCACCTGCAGCTTCACGTAGCCCTGTACTTTCTTGGCCATGACTCATTCACTCCTTTGGGTGCAAACGCCGCGAGGCTCCCCAAAACTGCTCACCACACCGTGCCCGCAGGGGCCCGGCGAAGAAATCAGACCTTCTCCACCTGGGAGAAATCCAGTTCCACCGGCGTCGAGCGGCCCAGGATCTGCACTGCCACCTGTACCCGGTTCTTCTCGTAGTTGACGTTCTCAACCACGCCATTGAAATCGTTGAACGGGCCATGCGTCACACGCACCACCTGCCCGGGCTCGAACAGCACCTTGGGACGCGGCTTGTCGACGCCCTCTTCGACCCGCTGCAGGATGCGATTGGCCTCTTTCTCGGTGATCGCCGCCGGCTTGTCGCTGGTGCCACCGATGAAACCAAGCACCTTGGGCACATCGCGCACCAGATGCCAGGTGGTCTCGTCCATCTCCATCTGCACCAGCACGTAGCCGGGATAAAACTTGCGCTCGCTGCGGCGCTTCTGGCCGTCGCGCATTTCCACGACCTCTTCGGTCGGCACCAGCACGTCACCGAACTTGGCTTCCTGACCGTCGCGCTTGATGCGCTCCTTGAGCGCTTCGGCAACACGATGCTCGAAGTTCGAATAGGCGTGTACGACGTACCAGCGTAGCGCCACGGTCAGCTCCCCTGCCCGGTCAGATGTTTGGTGATCAGCGCCAGCAGCGCGTCGATGCCCCAGAAAAACACGCCGGCAACGGTCACGAACATGAATACCGCCAGCGTGGTCTGGATGGTTTCCTGCCGGCCAGGCCACACAACCTTGCGCAGCTCGACCCGTGAATCGAGCGCGAACTGCCAGGCGCGCCGGCCCACCGGCGAGGCGATGAATACCGCGAGACCCGCCACCAGGCCTAGACCCGCCGTGCTCCAGCGTTGCCAGTCGGGGCGTGTATCCAGCAGGTAGTAGCCGGCGATGCCGGCGATCACCAGCAATACCGCCAGCGCAATCGCCGCGTAGCCGATTGCCTCTGCGCCCGCGTTTTGTTCCTGAGCCTGTTCGTTCATTACGTCCGCCGTTTCCCGAAGTGCGCTCCCCTCGTCGGGGAGCTGGCAGGCCAGGAGGGAATCGAACCCCCAACCTGCGGTTTTGGAGACCGCCGCTCTGCCAATTGAGCTACTGGCCTATAAAATTACTTCAGGACTTT
>JAYUZE010000228.1:0-10531 GCA_043752035.1 Gammaproteobacteria bacterium | reverse complement strand
AGGGTGGGATTCGAACCCACGAACACCCGTGAAGATGTTACTGGAATTCCAGTCCAGCGCCTTCGACCGCTCGGCCACCTCTCCTTTCAACATGTTACAAGGTATTCTTAAAGTAAATTCGCCTAATGCCACGGATGTACAGCGTACCGGCGCAGCGGCAGCAATTGTACCAGAGCGCCGCTCTAACCCTTGTAGCTTGGCGGCTGCGACAGGCAAGGCTCACGCGGACCGCGCGGCCGCTCCGGCTCGTTGAGATCCGGCACCTTAACGGCGTTGCGGGTGTCGGGAGCATCGAGGCCCGGCGGCACCTTCAGCGGCGGATTGCTGTGCGCTTCCGTAACCACGGTGGTCTCGCGGCAACTCGAAACCCGGTTGCGATGCATCCATGAGCACCCGGAGACCATCAGGACCGCAAGGCCCAGAAAGGTGCTGCGGCTGAGGAAGCGGAACATTGCTGTCATGCGCTGAGTGCCTGTGTAGGAAATGCGGAAGCCAGCGCCGAATTAAGCGCCGCGCGCACGCGTGGTCGCATATTCTCGCTGAGCCAGGTAAGCGGCAGGCGAATGCCGGGGCCAATTAGGCCCATCTCGGCCAGCGCCCACTTCACCGGAATCGGGTTCGATTCCGCGCCGAGATCGCGATGCAGTTCGGCCAGCGGCGTGTCGAGCCTTTCGGCCAGCGCGCGCTCGCCGCGCGCGGCTGCACTCATCAGCTCCGCCATCGTCGCCGGCACCACGTTTGCGCTTACCGAGATCACGCCATGCGCGCCAGCCAGTACCGCTTCGCAGGCGCTGGCATCGTCGCCCGAGAGCACGCTGCAGCGCGCCGGAAGCACGCGCAGCAATTCGCGGATTCTGCCGATGTCGTTCACCGCCTCTTTGATGCCGATGATCGCCGGGAGTTCAGCCAGGCGCGCCACTGTGGTCGGTAGCAAGTCGACCGCGGTGCGGCTGGGTACGTTGTACAGCAGCACCGGAGCGGCCGCGGCCGCGGCGATGGCCGCAAAATGCAGGTAGAGCCCTTCCTGGGTGGGCCGATTGTAGCCAGGCGTGACTGCCAGCAGCGCGTCGACGCCGGTCGCCGCCAGCGCGCGCACCCGCGCGACCACGGTGGCGGTGCTGCTGCTCCCGACGCCGGCAATCAGCGGCAGCCGGCCCTGCAGGCGGCTGCGGGCGCGCGCCAGCAACTGCAACAATTCCGGGTCGCTCAAGGTGGCCGATTCGCCGGTACTGCCGCCGACGACGATGCCGGCCGTGCCGTTGGCCAGGTGCAGGTCGAGCAGGCGATCCCAGGCCTCGAAATCGATGGCTCCATCGCCCCTCATGGGCGTCACGAGCGCGACCAGACTGCCTGAAAACATTTTACCTCGCGGATGCACTCCCCCAACGACGCCATTGGCCGAGGGGCGCGCGATGGTACGGGTGCGGTGCGGCCCGAAGCAAGCCCCGTTCCGGTACACTTCCGCCGGTGAACGAACCCAATGCTCCCAATCGGCAACATCTGGCGATATCGGCCATCGGCAGCGATCGTACCGGGATGGTGCACGATCTGACCAAGGTGATCACCGATTGCGGCGGCAGCATCGCCGAGAGCCGCATGGCGGCGCTGGGCAGTGAATTCGCGATGCTGCTGCTGGTCACCGGCAACTGGCATAACCTGGCGCGCATCGAGTCGGAGCTCGGGCGGCTGGCGGCCAATGGCACGCTCAGCGTGCATCTGCGTCGCACCGATGCCCGCACCAGCCGCCGCGATCTGGTGCCCTACTCCATCGATATCGTGAGCCTCGATCAGACCGGCATTGTCGCCGGGCTGTCCGGCTTCTTCGCCACCCGCGGCATCGACATCGGCGAGGTCGCCACGCGCTGCTACGCCGCGGCGCACACTGGCGCGCCGATGTTTGCCGTGCAGATGAGCATTAACGTGCCGGCCCGGCTGCCGGTCTCGCAACTGCGCGAAGAGTTCATGGACTACTGCGATTCGCTGAATCTCGATGCGATACTCGAGCCGGTGAAATCATGAGCGTCAAGGCTGCAGCACCCGCACTGGGCCGGGTAGTGGCCGATTTTCGGCTGCCGACCACCGGCAGCACGCCCTTCAGTTTGCGGTCGCTGCGCGGCCAGGCGGTGGTGCTGTATTTCTATCCGCGCGACGACACGCCCGGCTGCACGCTCGAGGGCCAGGATTTTCAGCGCCTGCTGCCAGCCTTCAAACGCGCGGCTGCCCGGGTGTTCGGCATCTCGCGCGACTCGCTGGCCGCGCACCACAAGTTCTGCGGCAAGTTCGGTTTCAGCTTCGAGCTGCTGGCCGACGAGACTGGCGCCGTATGCAAACAGTTCGACGTGATGCGCATGAAAAATATGTATGGCCGCAAGCTGCTGGGCATCGAGCGCAGCACCTTCCTGATTGATGCCGCCGGGAAGCTGCGCCGCGAGTGGCGCAAGCTCAAGGTTACTGGTCATGCTGACGAGGTCCTGGAGGCCATCAAAGCCCTGTGAAGAACAAGCAACGCCGGCTGTTCGTGCTGGATACCAACGTGCTGATGCACGATCCGACCGCCATATTCCGCTTTGACGAGCACGACATCTATCTGCCAATGGTGGTGCTCGAAGAACTCGACGCCAACAAGAAAGGTCTGTCCGAGCAGTCGCGCAACGTGCGCCAGGCCAGCCGCTTTCTCGACGACATGATCCGCGGCGTCACCAAGGCGCAGATCGACGCGGGCCTGCGTATTCCCACGGGGCTGAATGGCAATCACCTGCGGCGGCCAGCCTCGGGCCGGCTGTTCTTTCAGACCAGCACGCTAAGCAGCGGCCTGCCCGACAGCCTGCCAGGCTCTGGCAATGACAATCTGATACTCGGCCAGACCCTGGCGCTGCAGCAGCAGCAGGCCGATGCGCGCGTGGTACTGGTCTCCAAGGATATCAACCTGCGCATCAAGGCCGCCGTGGTCGGCGTGCATGCCGAGGACTATTACAGCGACAAGACCATCGAAGATGCCGACGTGCTCTATACCGGCGTCGGCAAGCTGCAGGCCGATTTCTGGGAGCAGCACGGCAGCGAGATGCGCTCCTGGAAGGAAGGCGAGCGCACCTGGTACGAGATCAAGGGTCCGGCGGTGGCCGACTGGCACGTGAATGAATTCCTGCACGAAGATGCACCCGCCGGCATCGAGGCCCAGGTGCGCAAGAAGCACGAAGGCACCGCAACGCTGGAGCTGGTGCGCGATTTTCGCAGCGAGCGCCACGCGGTCTGGGGCATCACGGCGCGCAACCGCGAACAGAATTTGGCGCTGAACCTGCTGACTGATCCGGAGATCGATTTCGTTTCCTTGCTTGGCCCGGCCGGTACCGGCAAGACGCTGCTGGCGTTGGCTGCCGGCCTGGTACAGACGCTGGAGCGCAATCGTTTCGCCGAGATCATCATGACCCGCGTGACCATACCGCTGGGCGAAGATATCGGCTTCCTGCCGGGCACCGAAGAAGAAAAGATGGAGCCGTGGATGGGCGCGCTGATGGACAACCTCGAGGTGCTGACGCGCAGCGAGGAAGGCGGCACCTGGGGCCGCGCCGCCACCAACGATCTGCTGCGCAATCGCATCAAGATCCGGTCACTGAACTTCATGCGCGGCCGCACCTTTCTGAACCGCTTCATCATTCTTGACGAAGCGCAGAATCTCACGCCCAAACAGATGAAGGCGTTGGTGACCCGCGCCGGGCCAGGCAGCAAATTTATCGCGCTGGGTAATATCGCGCAGATCGACACCCCCTATCTCACCGAAATGACCTCGGGGCTCACTTATGTCGTCAACCGCTTTCGCGGCTGGCCGCACGCCGGTCATGTCACACTGGTGCGGGGCGAACGCTCGCGCCTGGTCGACTTCGCCTCCGAGCAACTTTAGTTGCTGAGCACTGTCGTACTACCGATGCGCACCCCTGTAGCCCTGCCCCCAAGCGCGCGCTGGCGCCGCTGCGCCGCGCTGCTCGGCTGCCTGCTGACGCTGGCAGCGCAGGCCGCC
Organism: Gammaproteobacteria bacterium; assembly: GCA_043752035.1. GTDB lineage: Bacteria > Pseudomonadota > Gammaproteobacteria > Steroidobacterales > Steroidobacteraceae > FEN-1191. The sequence continues at coordinate 6,516 of JAYUZE010000228.1, read as the reverse complement.
GAACCGATCAGCAATCCGATCATCGGCCACGGTGTCGGCGACACCACCGCGGTCGCCAGCCAGCTGCCCGACATGGGATCGCCCGAGAACGCGATCCTCAGCAAGAACGACGAATACCAGATCGGTTTGATGGCGATGCGCCAGCTGCGCGGCCAGGAGCTGATACTCGAGGACCCGGAGATCAGCGACTACATCCAGCACCTGGGCTCACGCCTGGCGGCGCAGGCGCGCGATGATGATCAAAATTTCCAGTATTTTGTGGTGCGCTCCTCGGAGATCAACGCCTTCGCCACCTATGGCGGCTTCATCTGCGTGAATTCCGGGCTGGTGCTGCTGACCGAAACCGAATCGGATCTGGCGGGCGTGCTGGCGCACGAAACTGCGCACGTGCGCCAGCGGCATCTGGCACGCTCCATTCTGGCGCAGAGCCGCATGTCGATGGGCACGATGGCAGCGATGCTGGCGGCGGTGCTGATCGGTGCGGCGAGTGGCGCAGGTGGTCAGGCGATCGAAGGCGCGGTCGCGATGAGCCAGGGCATCGCGCTGCAGCAGAGCATGAATTTCACGCGTGGCGAGGAAGCCGAAGCCGACCGGGTCGGTATCACGCTGCTGGCGGGCGCGGGATTCCGCACCACCGCGATGGGCGATTTCTTCGAGGCGATGGGCCGGCGTGAAGGTATGGACGAGATGGCCGGACCCTTCGACATGCTGCGCAGCCACCCGGTCACGCGCGATCGCATCGCCGAGGCGCGCGCTCGCGCCACGCAGGAACACGCCACGCAGATCAACGAATCGCTGCTGTTCGCGTGGATGCGCGAACGCCTGCGGGTGCTGTCCGCATCGCCCGATACCGACATGAATGTCTACTACGCGCGGCGTCGCGAGCACCAGCCGCTCACCGATCCGGAGCGCTACGGCGAGGCGCTGGCGCAATTGCGCAGCGGCCGTACCGGGAGCGCAGTGACCACGCTCACCGAGCTGTCGGCAAAATACCCGCAGATCACCTCGCTCTATGCAGCGCTCGGCCAGGCACTGCAGGCCGATCACCAGTCGGCAGCTGCACTCGGCAGCTTCGAGCGTTCGATGGCACTGTTTCCGCGCAACGTACCGCTGGCGGTGCGCTACGCCGATACCCTGATGCAGACCGGGCACGCCAGCCAGGCGCACGCGCTGCTGCTTGATGTCTTCAACAATACGCAGCCAACGCCCGATCAGATCCGCATGACGGCGCTGGCAGCCAGTGCCGCCGGTGACAGCGGCGATGCGTATTACTACATGTCGGAATTCGATATAGCCAATGGCGATCTGGCGCTGGCCAACCAGCAGCTCGAGCTGGCGTTGGCCTCGCCGAACCTCAGTTCCGTGCAGCGCCAGCGATTTCGTGCGCGTCTGGAGGAAATCCGCGACTGGCTGCGCGAACAGCGCTTGACCCGAAACGGTGCCGCGCAGCAGAAGCAAGTCGGCAGCAATTTTCTGCCCTGAGCACTTGCCCGACGTCGGCTGCTGATAAAATCTGCGCATGACCCGTTACCGACTGTTACTGCCGGCGCTGCTGCTGTTGTTGGCAGGCTGTGCCACGCTCCCTCCTGGCCAACGCAATGCGCGCGATCCCTTCGAACGCTTCAATCGCAGCATGTATCAATTCAACAGCGCCGCCGATCGCGCCGTACTGCGACCGGTCGGCCGTGCCTGGCGGGCGACAGTGCCCAAGCCGGTACGGCGCGGCCTGAGCAATTTCACCGACAACCTCGCCTACCCCAACACCATCCTCAATGATTTTCTGCAGGGCAAGTTTGCCGACGGCGGGCGTGATGTCACGCGGCTGATCATCAACACGGTTTGCGGGCTCGGCCTGTTCGATCCTGCCACGGCAGCGGGGCTGGAGCGCCACGACGAGGACTTCGGCCAGACGCTGGGCAAATGGGGCGTGCACAGCGGTCCGTACCTGATGCTGCCGCTGCTCGGACCTTCGACAGTGCGCGATGCGCCCGCCAAGATCCTCGATGACTACGGCGACGGCCGCCATTACCTCACAGACAGCTACGCGCGCTGGGGCCTGTGGGCGACCAGCAAGGCGGAACTGCGGGCCAAGCTGCTTGATTCCGATGCGGTGCTCGATCGCACCTATGACCCCTACGCCTTCGTGCGCAACGCCTGGCTGCAGCGGCGCGATTTCCAGGTGCACGATGGAAACGTCGAAGGGACAGGCGGCAATGCCGATGCGCCGCCCGATGAGGAAGTCCCGCCGCCCGACTGAGCGGCCGCGCCGGTGGCCGCTTCAGTCAGGCGAGAAAGGCTTCGACGTCGCTGAGACGCGCCAGCGCCCGCATCGATTCCGGTAGTGAGACGATGCGCAACGCGCGGCTGGTGCTGCGAGCCCAGGCCAGCCAGTCGATCAGCAGCGCGAGCCCGGCACTGTCGACACGCGTGAGCGCTGCCAGATCCAGAGTGATATCGCCGCTGCTGGCCGCAAAGGCCTGCAGCCCCTCACTGCGCAGCGCGGCCACTGAATTCATGGTCGCAGCGCCGCTGAGCCGGAAACGGCCGTCACCGTCGGCCCGCAGCTTGCCGACCGCGTTCTCAGCACCGCCCGTGACAACGCCTGCGGCCGCGGCCGCGTCCGCGCTGCTCATGATTTCTTGACCGCGCCCTGCTTCTCGAGCCGGTCGATCAGCGCATCCACGCCCTGCTGCTCGATCTGCGCGTTGAAGTCGTCGCGAAAACTCTTTACGTAGCTGATGCCTTCGATCACCACGTCCCAGGCGCGCCAGCCCGCGGCAGTGCGGTGCAGGCTGTAGTTCACCGCCACGGTGGTGCCATCGCCTTTGCGCACCTGGGTGCGGATCGTGGCCGAGGTGGCGGCCGGGTCGCCGGTGAATGGCAGCACCTTGAGCCGATCGCCGGTGAAATCGACCAGCGCGGCACCGTAGTTGGAGAGCAGCGAGTGGTAGAAGGCCGCAACGAAGCGGCGCCGCTGCTCGACATTGGCTGTAGTCCAATGGCGCGCCAGCACCAGCCGCGCGGCATAGTCGGTATCGAAATACGGCAGCAGCATGCGATCGACCAGCGCATCGACGCGCGTCGGATCCTGGCGATACTCGGCGCGATGCGCATCGATTTCGCTGAGCATCGCGTGCGCTACCGAATCGATCAGCAAGCCCGGACCTCGGTCATCCACCAGTGGCTTGGCGGGCACGTCGGCCGCAGGCAGGCCCGCCGGAGCCAGCGCCAGCAGCAACACCACCGCCACCAGCGCCGGCCAGGCCAATGGCTTGCAATGCCGGCCGCTCACAACTGTCCGGTTACTGTTTTGCATCGCCATCCTTCTTGCCAGCCATGCCGGCAAAGAGCTTATTCACTAAATTCTCGAGCACAATTGCCGACTGCGTAAACTGGATTTGACCACCGTCGATGAGAAAAGTTGTGGCCCCACCCGGGCCAATGCCCACGTATTTCGCGCCCAGCAGGCCCGAGGTCTGGATTGCGGCATCGCTGTCGTCCGGAATCTTGTCATAGCGCCTGTCGATCGACAGCGCCACCACGGCCTTGAACTCGGTGGGATCGAAGCTCACCGCATCGACGCGGCCGATGCGCACGCCGGCCATGGTCACCGGCGCGCCTACTTTGAGGTCGCCGACGTTATCGAAATGCGCGGTCACGTGAATGCTGGCGCCCTCGCGCCGCAGCTGCACGCCGCTCCCCGGCAACTGCGTGGTCAGGAAGCCGAGTGCCGCGAAACCGAGCAGAACGAACATGCCCGTGCCCAGTTCCAGTGTGCGTTTGTTGTCAGCCATGCATCCGCTCCCTCATGAACCCAGGAATGCCGCTGTCAGCATGTAGTCGAGCAGCAGCGTCAAGATTGCCGAACTGACCACGGTGCGCGTCGTGGCCAGGCCCACGCCCTCGGCAGTTGGATCGGCATGATAACCTTCGTAGACCGCCATCAGGCTGCAGGCGGCACCAAAGCACAGGCTCTTCACCAGTCCTTCCCTGATGTCGGCCGTGGTCACGGCGCTTTGCATCTGCGACCAGAATGAGCCCGACTCCACGCCCAGCAGGCCGACGCCGATCAGCTGCGCACCGAAGATGCCGATCGCATCGAAGATTGCCGTCAGCAATGGCACCGCAATGATGCCGCCCAGAAATCGCGGCACCACCACGTGGCGCACCGGATCGACCGCCATCATTTCCATGGCGCTGAGCTGATCGGTGGCGCGCATCAGGCCGATCTCGGAGGCCAGCGAAGTGCCGGCGCGGCCCGCAAACAGCAAGGCGGTGATCACCGGCCCCAGCTCCTTCACCAGACCCAGCGCGGCAGCCACACCAAGTGCCGATTCCGAACCGAAGCGCTGCAGCAGGTCGTAGCCCTGGAGCGCGAGCACCATGCCAACGAACAGGCCGCACAGCATCACGATGATCAGCGAGCGCGCACCGGCATTGTAGATCTGCGCGATCAGCAGCCGCGGCCGGCGCAGCGCCGGCAGGCACTGGCCACCGATGCGCACCAGAAACATGGCGACCCGGCCTACTCTCAGGAAAGTGTCGGTGAGGCGCGAGTGGCTCACTGCCGCGGCGCTCACCAATCGGCTCCCAGCAACTGTTCGCGATAGTCACTGGCCGGCACATGAAAGGGTACGGGGCCATCAGGCAGGCCCTTCATGAACTGGTTCACCACCGGCGCCGCGGTGGCGCGCAGCTGCGCCGGACTGCCGGTGGCCACGACCTTGCCACCGGCGAGCAGGAAGCTGCGATGGGCCACGCGGCTGATCTCATCGACATCGTGTGTGACCACAATGCTGGTGATGCCGAGTGTGGCGTTCAGCGACTGGATCAGTCGCAGGATTACGCCCAGCGATATCGGATCGAGGCCTACAAAGGGTTCGTCGTAAATCAGCAGTTCCGGATCCATGACTATTGCCCGCGCCAGCGCCACGCGCCGTGCCATGCCGCCGGAGAGCGCCGCGGTGTTCAGATCGGCCGCACCGCGCAGGCCGACGGCCTGCAATTTCATGAGTACCAGGCGGCGCAGTAACGGTTCAGGCAGCCGCGTGTGTTCACGCAGCGGGAAGGCCACATTTTCGAACACCGTGAGGTCGGTCAGCAGCGCACCGTTCTGGAACAGCATGCCGACGCGGCGGCGCAGCGCGTACAGGCCGCGCCGGTCGAGCGCACCGATGTCCTCACCGAACACCGCCACATGGCCGCGCGCCGGCGCGATCGCGCCCATCAACAGGCGCAGCAGCGTGGTCTTGCCGGTACCGCTCGGGCCCATCACCGCGGTGATCTCACCGCGTTGAGCCTGCAGCTCCAGTCCTTCGAAGATCATGCGTCCACCGACGCCATAGCTGACGCCACGCACATCGACGATAGGTTCGGTCGCACCCGCTGCCGTTGTGGCGGCGGGTGTTGTGGACTCGGTCATTGCGACATCGTGCCCGTTCGGCGCATCAGGCAGCCTGCTGTTCCATGCCTGCCTGATAGCCGCCGGTGCGCGCCAGCGAGTTCATGCGCGCCCAGCGCGCGAACTCGCGCTGACCGGCAGCGAGGTTGGCACTCTTGCCGGCCCAGGCCGACAGCGCAGCATCCTGCAGCGCGCGACCGTAGCTGAAGGTGAGCTGCCAGGGCAGATTCTTGCTGGCATTCATCAGCGAGAGGTGCAGCGCGGCCTCAGCCGGCGTCTGGCCACCCGAGAGAAAGGCAATACCAGGCACCGCACCGGGCACGTGACGCTTCAGGCAGCGCACGGTCGCCGCGGCTACCTGCGCCGGCGTGGCGCGCTGGGCGCACTGTTTGCCCGAGATCACCATGTTGGGCTTGAGGATGATGCCTTCGAGGCGCACGCCAGCGACGTGCAGTTGCGCAAATACTTCGGCCAATACCTCATCGGTCACCTGCTCGCAGCGCTCAAGGGTGTGCGCGCCGTCCATCAATACTTCAGGTTCGACGATCGGTACGATCTTTTGTTCCTGGCAGAGCGCGGCGTAACGCGCCAGCGCGTGGGCATTGGCATGGATCGCGTAGGCGGTCGGGAAACCGCTACCGATATCGATCACGCCACGCCACTTGGCGAAGCGCGCGCCCAGGCCGTAGTACTCGATCAGCCGCTCGCGCAAGCCGTCGAGGCCCTCGGTGATGGTCTCATTCGGGAACCCGGCCAGCGCCTTGGCGCCGGCATCGACTTTGATGCCCGGCACTACGCCCATAGCGGCAAGGTAGGTCGCGAAAGGCACGCCCGAGCTGGTTTTCTGCCGCAGGGTTTCGTCGTAAAGAATCACGCCACTGATCGATTTTGCCATCTCGGGCGTCGTGAACAGCAGTTCGCGATAAGCCCTACGGCTCTCGGCGGTCGACTCCAGACTGATCTTGTCGAAGCGCTTCTTGATGGTTCCGGAGCTCTCGTCAGCCGCTAGAATTCCCTTTCCCGGGGCGATCATCGCCGCCGCAATGCTTTCCAGACTTTCCGCACTCATTCGACTGCCTCCAAAATGGGGGCGCAAGCATAGCAAAGGTCTTTAT
>JAYUZE010000227.1:0-4641 GCA_043752035.1 Gammaproteobacteria bacterium | reverse complement strand
CAGCTTGCACTGAGTGAGCACCTGGCCGTTGGCGATATCGAGCGCCGCGAACAGCGTGGTCGTGCCGTGGCGAACGTAGTCGTGAGTGACGCCTTCGAGATAACCGAGTCCCATCGGCAACATCGGCTGCGTTCGCTCAAGCGCCTGCACTTGGCTCTTTTCGTCGACACACAGCACCAGCGCATTGTCCGGCGGGTTCAGATACAAACCGACCACGTCGCGCACCTTCTCAATGAAGAACGGGTCGGTGGAGAGCTTGAAGGACTTCGAACGGTGCGGCTGCACACCGAACAGGCTCAGATAACGCTGCACCGTGCTCTTGGAAATACCCGTCTCGTCGGCCAACTCGCGCACACTCCAGTGTGTAGCGGACTGCGGCCGCCGCGACAACACGGTGTTGAGCAGCGCAGCGATGTCATCGTCACCATGGGTTCTGGGCCGACCCGACTTGAGCTGATCATGAAGCCCTGCGAGACGGTGCTCCCGAAAACGCTTGCGCCAGTTGCTCACCGCCGGCGGCGTCACCTTCACGCGTCGCGCCGCCTCGCGCACCGACACGCCGCTTTCCGTCAGCAAAATCATCTGCGCGCGTCGCACCAAGCCGTGCGGCAGGCTACGTGAGGAAATGATGGCTTCGATATCCACCCGTTCCTGCTCCGTAAGATCCAGCGATTGCTTCGGTCGACCCGTGTCCATATCCGCACTCCAGAAGCTGCCAAAGATAACTCTTGGACAACCAATAGATGTGTTAGTTTCTTATGGGACATCACACTAGCACGCGTCTGATCATCCCTGCCTCCAGCCGCGCCAAGCCGCAATCCCGCCCCTCGCGCACAGTCACTTCACGACTGTAAGCTTCGCCCGCCTGGATGCCGACTTACCTGGCGCAGCAGGCGCGGCCGGCACAGCGGCCTCCCCTGGCGGCGGCCCATCCGGTTCATTTTCATTGAACACCATGCCTTCACCCGTCTCGCGCGCATAGATCCCGAGCACTGCGGACATCGGCACCTGCACGTGATGCACCACGCCGCCGAAGCGGGCATCGAACTCGATGCCGTGGTTGTCGAGTTTGAGGCGTTGCGTGGCGTTCATCGAGACGTTGAGCACGATCTTGCCGTCCTTGATGTAGGCGCTGGGCACCTGCACGCCGGGTCGGCCGGCGTCGACGATCACGTGCGGTGTGAAACCGGCGTCGCCCATCCATTCGTGCATGGCGCGCAGCAGATAGGGTCGGCGTGAGAGACCGCCACCGGGCGTGCTGACCTCACCGCCCGAAGCCATCAGGCCTTGTCCATCAAGATTGGCCCATCTCGATCTCCGCCTCAGAGAGACTGGCGCGAAACGCGGGGCGGGCCAGCAGCGCCGCGGCGTAGCGCGCCAGCGGCTGCGCCTCAGGAGGCAGGTCGATCTCGTAGCGGCGCAGGCGCCACAGGATCGGGGCGATCGTGGCATCGACCACCGAGAATTCATCGTTGAGAAAAAACGGCTTGACCTTGAACACGTCGGAAGTCTGCAGGATCGTATCGCGCAGTTCTTTCTTGAGCCGCGCTTGTTGCTTGCGATCGGTCTCGCGCTCGATCTGGTCGGCCAGCCCGTACCAGTCGCGCTCGAAGCGATACATCGCCAGCCTGAACTGCGCGCGCAATACCGGGTCGACCGGCATCAGCGGCGGATGCGGAAAGCGCTCGTCCAGGTAATCGATGATCACGCGCGCGTCGTACAGCACCAGGTCGCGATCGACCAGCGTCGGCAGGCTGCGATAGGGATTCAGATCGAGCAGGTCCTCGGGATAACGGCCCGGGACGACATTGATGATTTCGATCTCGCTGGCCTTCTCTGCCAGCACGATGCGTACGCGGTGACTCTGCAGCTCTTCGGGCGCGGAGAACAGCGTCATGACAGAACGGCGGCTAGCCACGAGGCGTGATTTCCATGGCGGTGCGGCGCGGCAACCGCGTCAGTGCACGTCCTTCCAGTATTCTTTTTTCATGAACCAGGCGATACCGGTAAACGCCAGCAGGAACAGCACCACCCAGATGCCCATGCTGCGCCGGTCTACCTGCGCCGGCTCGCCGGCGTAGTCGATGAAATTGACGGTATTGCGCAGGAACTTGTCGTACTGCGCTTCGCTGAGCTGGCCGGGTGCCGAAGTGGTGAAGTGATCGAACACCTTCTGCGCGCTGGGTTTGCCATCGACCATCACATCGACATTCTTGTAGACCGCAATCTTCACGCCTTCGAGTTCGGAGAGCACGGCCGGCATCGCCAGGCCATCGAACGCCAGGTTGTTGGTACGCGAGGGCCGCGAGGGGTCGACATAGAAGGTTTTCAACAGCCGATAGATGTAATCGACACCGCGCGAGCGCGCGATCAGCGACAGATCGGGTGGCTCCTTGCCGAACCAGGCCACGGCGTCTTCGGCGCGCAGGCTCGTCAGCATGTAATCGGCCGGCTTGGCATTCGGCGGTATCAGGTTGGCCTGACATTCAGCCATCGGAATACGCAGGTCATTGCACATGCGCGACCAGCGCAGGTATTTCATCGAATGACAGCCGAGGCAGTAGTTGGTGAAATTGCGGGCGCCAGTCTGCAGCGATGAGATGTTGCCCACTTCATTGCCGGCGTGCAGATCCTGCCATTTGACGGCTTCGGCGGCGCCTTCGACCGCAGGCTCGGCTGCCATCACCCAGGGCGCGAACAGCAGGCTCAAGGCCAGAACAATGCGCTTAGTCATGGAAGCTAACTCTCTGCGGCACTGGCTTGACCCGATCCCATTTGCTGTACCAGGGCATCAGCGCGAAGAACGAGAAATAGCCGATGGAGAACACCCTTGCGGCAGTCACATAGACACCGGTGGCCGGCTTGAGGCCCAGATACATCAGCGCCAGGAACGACACGGTGAACACCGCCAGGAAGCCTTTGAACCACCAGCCGCGATAGCGCACCGATTTCACCGGCGAGCGATCGAGCCATGGCAGGAAGAAGAACGCCAGCACCGCGATCAGCAGCAGCAAGGCACCGACCCGCTGGTTGGGCACCGCGCGCAGGATCGCGTAGTAAGGCGTGAAGTACCACGACGGCGCGATCGGGTCGGGCGTCGACAGCGGATTGGCCGGCTCGAAGTTCGCCTCTTCCATAAAGAGGCCCCCGAACGTGGGCACAAAGAACACCACTACTGCGAATAAGGTCAGAAAGAAGCCGACGCCGACGATATCCTTCACCGTGTAATAGGGATGAAAGGGAATGCCATCGATGGGCTTGCCATCGCTCCCCTTGTTTTCCTTGATCTCGATGCCGTCGGGATTGTTCGATCCCACTTGGCGCAGCGCGACCAGGTGCAGCGCGACCAGCAGCAGCAGCACCAGCGGAATCGCCACCACGTGCAGCGAGAAGAAGCGACTGAGTGTGGCATCGGCAACGCCATAGTCGCCGCGGATCCATTCCACCAGGCCCGGGCCGATCACCGGAATGGTGCTGAACAGATTGATGATCACCGTGGCCGCCCAATAGGACATGTTGCCCCAGGGCAGCACGTAGCCCATGAAGGCCTCGGCCATCAGCGCCAGGTAGATGAACATGCCGAACAGCCACAGCAACTCGCGCGGCGCCTTATAGGACCCGTACATCATCGCGCGATACATGTGCAGATAGACCACCACGAAGAAGGCCGAGGCGCCGATCGCGTGCAGGTACTGGATCAGCCAGCCGAAATGCACCTCACGGCGGATGAACTCGACCGAGTCGAACGCGGTGGTGTCGCCTACCTTGTAGAACATTGTCAGGAAAATGCCCGACAGCAGCTGCATCACCAGCACCAGCAGCGCCAGCGAGCCGAAGAAATACCAGACATTGAAATTCTTCGGGGCGTAATACTCGAGCAGCTGGTCGCTGAAGAACTTGTCGATCGGCAGGCGTTTGTTCAGCCAGCCCCGGAACCCCGGCTTCGCGGCCGCGTCGTTGCTCGCCATCACGCCGCTCCCTGAACCGAGGTATCGTCCTGCCCGATGATCAACGTGTTGTCATTCTGGAAACTGTAGGGCGGTACGCGCAGGTTCACCGAGGCAGGCGAGCCGTTGAACACGCGGCCGGCCAGATCGAAACGCGAACCGTGGCAGGGACAGCGAAAACCGCCCGGCCAGTCGGCACCCAGCTCTACATCACCTTGCTCAAAACGCTGCTTGGGCAGGCACCCCAGGTGCGTGCAGGTGGCAATCAGCACCGCCACATCGGCGCGGCGTGCGCGCATTTCGTTCGCCGCGTAGGCCGGCTGGTCGGAATCCGCCGATTTGGGATCCTTGAGCTGCGCATCGTGAGCCGCCAGCTTGGCGACTGTCTCGGGCGTACGCCGGAAGATGTAGATCGGCTGCTTGCGCCACACGTACGTGAGCATCATGCCGAGCTCGAGCTTCGAGAGATCGACGGTAATCGGTGCCCCCAGCGCCTGGGCGCGCTCTGAAGGACTCCAGCTCGCCATGAAGGGCGTGGCGGCGAAAACCGCGCCCACTGCGGCAGTTGCACCGGTCGCTACAGTCAGGAACTTGCGGCGATCGAGGTCTACCGCGTCTTGGTCGGCCATTGCACAGGCTCACGATTGTCCGGGAAGTGTCGCATTATACACATCCTGTTGCGGCGCCCGACGCG
>JAYUZE010000226.1:0-12962 GCA_043752035.1 Gammaproteobacteria bacterium | reverse complement strand
GAGTAGTTGCGGGTAGAATTGCACCCCGATGCTGACCTATCCGCATATCAATCCGATCGCGCTCGAGCTGGGCCCGATCCACTGGCACTGGAACGGCGTGCTGCACTCACTGGGTCCACTGCGGGTGCACTGGTACGGCATCATGTATCTGGTGGCCTTTGCCGCAGCCTGGTGGCTGGCGCGCCGGCGGGCGGCGCAGCCCGGCTCGACCTGGTCGGCGCGTGCGGTCGATGATTTTATTTTCTACGCGATGCTCGGCACCATCATCGGCGGACGCGTCGGCTACGTGCTGTTCTATGGCGAGGCCATGTGGCGCGCCGACCCGTGGTATCCGCTGAAGCTTTGGGAAGGCGGCATGTCCTTCCACGGCGGTTTTCTCGGCGTGCTCACTGCAGTGGCGCTGTACGCGCGCTCGCAGGGGCGGCGGATCTTCGATGTCTTCGACTTCACCGCGCCCTTGCCCGGCATTGGCATTCTTGCGGTACGCATCGGCAATTTCATCAACGGCGAGCTGTGGGGCCGACCGACCGATGGCTGGTATGGCATGTGGGTGAGCGACAGCCCCGGCGCGCTGCCGGTGGCGCGCCACCCCTCACAGCTCTACGAGGCCGCACTCGAGGGCCTGCTGCTGTTCGCGATCCTGTGGCTGTACACGCGCCGGCCGCGCTGGCGCTACGCCCCCTCTGCTCTGTTCCTGCTGTGTTACTCGAGCGCCCGCATTACGGTGGAATTCGTGCGCGTGCCCGACGCGCAGCTCGGCTACCTGGCCTTCGACTGGCTGACTATGGGCCAGCTGCTCTCGACCCCGATGCTGCTGGCCGGCGTGCTGCTGTGGGTACTGGCCCGTTCACGTCGCGAAGCTTCCGGAAATTTCAGCAGCGCGACATGAAGAGCTATCTCGAGCTGCTGCGCCGCGTGCGCGAACACGGCGTGGCCAAGAACGATCGTACCGGCACCGGCACGCGCGCGCTGTTCGGTTACCAGATGCGCTTCGACCTGGCAGCCGGTTTTCCGCTGGTCACCACCAAGAAAATTCACTTGCCCTCGGTGGTGCACGAACTGCTGTGGTTCCTGAGCGGCGAGACCAATACGCGCTACCTAGCGCAGCACGGCGTGCGCATCTGGGATGAATGGGCCGATAGCGACGGCGAGCTCGGTCCGGTCTACGGCAAGCAGTGGCGCCGCTGGCAGGCCGCCGACGGCCGCCTGATCGACCAGATGAGCGAGGCGCTGCGGCTGATCCGCAGCGATCCGGATTCGCGGCGTATCATCGTCAGTGCCTGGAACGTCGGCGATCTGCCGGCGATGGCGCTGCAACCCTGCCACGCACTGTTCCAGTTCTTCGTGGCCGAGGGGCGCCTCTCCTGCCAGCTCTACCAGCGCAGCGCCGATGTGTTCCTGGGCGCGCCTTTCAACATCGCCTCCTATGCGCTGCTGACGCACATGTGCGCGCAGCAGTGCGACCTACAGCCCGGTGAGTTCATCTGGAGCGGCGGCGATTGCCACCTGTATGCCAATCATTTCGAGCAGGCCGAAGCACAGCTGGCACGGGCGCCGCTGCAATCGCCGCGCCTGCTGCTGCGCCGCCGGCCGCCCTCCCTGTTTGACTACCACTATGAGGATTTCGAATTCGTGAATTACCAGTTCCATCCGGCGATCAAGGCGCCGATCGCAGTATGAGTTCCGCCCGGCCGATGTTTCGCGTGCGCCGCTCGCGGGTGCATGGGTTGGGCGTGTTCGCGCTGCGGCGTATTCGCAAGGGCACGCGCATCGTCGAGTATCTGGGCGAGCGCGTCTCGCACCGCGAGGCCGACCGGCGTTACGAGCAGAAGACCTCGCACGACAACCATACTTTCCTGTTCATCGTCGATCGCGGCATCGTGATCGACGCCGGCGTGAACGGCAACGATGCGCGTTTCATCAATCACGGCTGCGATCCGAACTGCGAATCGGTGACCGAGGATCGACGGGTGTTCGTCGAGGCGATCCGCACCATCCAGCCTGGCGAAGAGCTCAAGTACGACTATTCCATCGGCCGTGCCAGGGACGATCCGCCCGATGTCGACGAGGTCTTCGCCTGTAGCTGCGGCGCCGGAAAATGCCGCGGCACGATGCTGTGGCCGGCTAAGCGACCGCAGCCACGCAAGCCTGCGCGGCGCAATGCGCGACGACGGCGGCCGGCGCGGCGCAAGGGTCGCGCGCGCGTGAGCGCGTCGCAGCGATGAGCGGCAGCAAACTGAAGCTGGGTGCCACGATCGGCGCAGTCGGTGTCGTGTTCGGCGACATCGGCACCAGCCCGCTTTACGCGTTGCAGCAGTCGCTGGTCGCGACCGGGCGTCCAGCTGGCGATCCGACTGCGGTGCTCGGCATCCTCTCGCTGATGTTCTGGAGCCTACTGATCGTCGTCACGCTCAAATACGTGGTGCTGATCATGCGTGCCGACAATGAAGGCGAGGGCGGCATACTGTCGCTGTTTGCGCTGGTGCAGAGGCGCCTGGAAGACATGCATCGCCTGGGGCGAGTGCTGATCGCAGTCGCGGTGATGGGCGCCGCGCTGTTCTACTGCGATGCGCTGATCACACCGGCCATCTCGGTACTGGGCGCGGTCGAAGGGCTCGAGCTGCTCGATGCCGACATGGCGCGGGCAGTGATTCCGGTGTCGCTGGTGATCATCCTGCTGCTGTTTGCCATTCAGCGTCGCGGCACCGAGCGCGTCGGGCGCTTGTTCGGGCCGATCATGCTGTTGTGGTTCCTGGTGCTGGCAGTGACCGGGGCTGAAGCCGTCATCCGCAATCCAGTGGTACTCGCGGCGATGAATCCACTCTATGGCATCAAGATCCTGCTGGTGAGCCCGGCCATCACCCTGGCAATACTGGGCGCGGTGATTCTGACCGTTACCGGCGGCGAGGCGCTCTACGCCGACATGGGACATTTCGGCAAAGCACCGGTGCGCCTGGCGTGGTTCGTGCTGGTCTGGCCGTCGCTGCTGCTGAGCTATTTCGGACAGGGGGCGCTGATCCTGAGCAATCCTGCGGCGGCGCATAAACCGTTGTTTGCGCTGGTGCCGCCGGCGCTACTGCCCTGGATGGTGATGCTGGCGACGCTGGCCGCTATCATCGCTTCGCAGGCGACCATTACCGGCGCTTTTTCCGTGACTCGCCAGGCGGTGCAGCTCGATCTGCTGCCGCGCCTGCGCATCCTGCAGACCTCGGCGCGTGAACATAGCCAGATTTTCGTACCGATCGTCAATGCTGTCGTGTTGGTCGCAGTGTGTCTGCTGGTCATCGGCTTTGGCTCCTCGGACGCGCTCGGCGGTTGCTATGGCGCTGCGGTGGCCGGCACCATGGCGGCGACTACCGTACTTGCCATGGTGCTGGCGGCGTCGCGCTGGCGCTGGTCGGCCTGGCAGATCGCCATAACCTTTGGGGTACTAATTTTCGTCGATCTGCTGTACGTGATCAGCAATCTGGCAAAGTTTTCCACGGGTGCGTGGGTACCGCTGGTGCTGGGTGCCATGCTGTTCGGCGTCTTCATGACCTGGCGCTCTGGTCGGCGGCTGCTGCGCAATGCCTTGCGGGAAATTGCGATGCCGCTCACTGACCTGCCGCGAGTGATTGCCGGTGCGACGCGCGTGCCCGGCACAGCGGTGTTCCTGGCGAGCGAGCCGCGCTACGTGCCGACCGCGTTGCTGCGCAATCTCGAGCACAATCACGTGGTGCACGAGCGGCTGGTGTTCCTGAACATGGAATTCTCGCGCTCACCGCGCCAGGATCCAGCCGATCGCGTGCGCATCGACACGCTGCAGGAGAATGTGTTCTTGGTGACCGCGCGCTTCGGCTTCATGGAGACGCCCGATGTCAACGAGGCGCTCAAGCAATGCCGCGTGCGCGGACTTACGGTGTTTGGTCTCGACTGCTCCTTCTTCCTCGGCTGGCATCTGGTGCGGCCGCGTCCGCGCACGGGCTACGAGGGCGCGCGCCGCCGATTGTTCGCGTGGATGCAGCGGCGCAGTACCCAGGCGGCGGAATTCTTCCGCATGCCGGACAAGCGCGTGATCGTGCTGGCCACCCAGGTCGAGCTGTAGCGTCCGTCCCCGCCGGGCATTCGTGCATATTTCCATAATCGTGGCGTTGGCGGACAACGGCGTCATCGGCCGCGCGCGACAGTTGCCCTGGCACCTGCCCGACGATCTGCGGCGCTTCAAGGCCCTGACGATGGGCAAGCCCCTGCTGATGGGTCGGCGCACCTTTGAGTCGATTGGCCGCGCCTTGCCGGGGCGCGTCAACCTGGTGCTGAGCCGTGCGCCAATTGCGGCCAGCACTGCAGCGTCAGGCGCAGGCCGTGGCGCACCGGCCGCGGTAAGTGCATTGCCGCCGGCGACCACGCTCGAGCGGGTTGCCCATATTGACGAGGCCCTGCAGCGCTGTGCGGGAGCCGACGAACTGTGCGTGATCGGCGGCGCCGACGTGTTCCGCGCGCTGTTGCCGCAGGCAACCGACCTGCACCTGACGCGGGTGCACGGCGAGATTGACGGCGATGTGTGGTTTCCGCCGATCAACGAGCACGAGTGGCGCGAGAGCGTGCGCACTGAGCATGCCGCTGACGGGCGCCATCGATGGCCCATGACTTTCATCGACCTGGTGCGGTGCTGAGTCGCGGAGTGTGCCCATGAACAAAGACTCCGCAGCAGGTTTGAGCAAGGTGCCCGAAGTCACGCTGATTTTCTGGATCATCAAGATCGCCGCCACCACGTTGGGCGAAACCGGCGGCGACGCCGTCTCGATGTCGATGAACCTGGGGTACCTCATCGGCACCGCCATCTTCGCGGTGCTGTTCGCGCTGGCCGTCAGCGCGCAGATTGGCGCGCGGCGATTCCATCCGTGGCTGTACTGGCCGACGATCGTCGCCACCACGACCGTGGGCACCACACTGGCCGATTTCGCCGACCGCTCGCTCGGGATCGGCTACGCCGGCGGTTCGGTGCTACTGCTGGTGCTGCTGCTGGCTTCGCTGTACATCTGGTATCGCATGCTCGGCACCGTGGCGGTGAGCTCCGTGAGTTCGCCGCGCGCCGAGATGTATTACTGGATCACGATCATGTTTTCGCAGACCCTGGGTACGGCGCTCGGTGACTGGACAGCCGACAACGCTGGCCTGGGCCTGGGGTATGGCGGCAGCGCGCTGGTGTTCGGCGGGGCACTGGTGCTCGTTGCCGGCCTTTATCTGGCGCCGCGCGTATCGCGCACCGCGCTGTTCTGGGCGGCTTTCATCCTTACGCGCCCGCTGGGCGCAGTGCTGGGCGATTTTCTCGACAAGCCGGTGGCCAAGGGCGGGCTGGCGTTGAGTCGCTACGTTGCCTCTGCCGTGCTGCTGGCGTTCATGGCGCTGTGCATCCTGCTGTTCCGACAGCGCGCCGCGGCGGGCGCTGACCGCGCCGACCGCAGTGAGTCATGACGCCGGGCGCGATCTACCCGCGGTCCTAGCCGCGCGAGCGCCGCCCGGTGCCGCGTCGACCCGCTGGGCCCGCCGCAACCGGTGCGGGGGGCGGCGGCAGCACGGGCAACTGCGTTTGCTGCTCCAGGCCCGAGATCACCAGGCGGCGCAGCTCGGCATCGATGCGCGCCTCGGTCTCGAAGGGCACATAGGCGGCCAGACGCCGGTCGACCTGTTCGCAGGCGCGCTGATAGGCATCCTTAGAGCCGCCCTTGACCCAGTTCTCGCGGTTCTCGCGATCGAACACCGGGTCGGTGAGATACAGTTCCTTCGGCCAGTACTTCAGCGTCTGCGGCGAGGTGATCAGGTGATCGTTCTGCCGCAGGTAGCTGACCAGGTCGGCCGCCGGCAGATCTTCGAGCACGCGGATGTCGCGCACGAAATGCAGGCACTGTCCGCAGACCTCATTGTCGAATACCAGCTTGGCAAGACTGAAAGTCAGCACGTAGTCGAGCATGCCCGGGCCTGAAACCGAATTCACACCGGCGAGCGCCGCGAGCATCGCGCTGGTCATGGTCTCGGCGCCGGCCTGCGCATCGAGCAATTTGCCGTCGCTGAGCGCCATGTAGGCCTGGGTGGGGAGCCCGAGCGACTTGGCGATCGCCACGTAGCCCACGTTCAGATGCTGGGCCTCGATAGCCGCCATCGGCGAGCTCGCGGCCTTCATGTGGAAGGTGGCGGGCGCGCCGCCGAACAGCACCGGCGCGCCGGGCCTGACCACCTGGGTCATCGTGATACCGGCAAGCGTATCGACGCAGTGAAACACCAGCGCGCCCACCAGTGTCACCGGTGCGATCAGGCCCATCAGCGTGACCGGCACGATTTCCAGCGGAATGCCTGCCTCGGCGCAGTCGATCAGGTTCTGGCACGAATCCTCGCCAAAACGGAAATTGCCGGTCGCGGTCACCGTGAAGATCGACATGGGTTTGGCCAGCAGTTCGGCGCGATCGCTGCGGAACAGCTGCATCATCTCGACCATGCGCGGCACACCGTGCTCGCTGAAGGCACCGGAGACCACTGGTTTTTTCGAATTGATCATCACCATGTACAGGCGCCAGGCATCGGAGACGCGCGACTCGATATCATCGTTGGTCGAAAATGCAGTGGCGAGGTAGGCGATGTGCTCGAGGCCATCGCACAGGCGCGCGTACTCGACGAAGTCGGTGGAGTTGGCGAGCCGGGTCTCACCGCTCCGGTGATCCATGATCTTCAGGCCGCTGGAGCCCGGCACGTAGTGCACATTGTTGCCGCCGAGCTCGGCATGCGCACGGCCGTCGCGATCGTAGAGCGTGAAGGACTTGGGCGCACTGGCAATCGCGCGCTCGACGACGTCGGGAGCGAACAGCACGCGCAGGCCATCCTGCGAAGTCTTCATGCCGTGATCGAGCAGGCGCTGGCGCATGCCCGCGCCGCGGATTTCGAGGCCGATCTCGGCCAGGATCTTCTTCGCCTCGAGCAGAATCGCCGCGATCATCTCGGGCGTCAGGATATTCAGGGTCGGTCGCATGACTTATCTCCGTAGGCTCAAGCGGCGCCGGCCTGAATGGCCCGCTTGCGGCGCGCGACATAGTCGGCCAGTTCCTCGCCAATCGCCGGATCGACCACTGGCTGCTGGTACTCGGCCAGCAGCTGTTTCCAGATGCGGTTGGCGCGCTGCGCCGCATCCTGGGAACCGGCTTCCTGCCAGTTCTCGAAATTCTGGCGGGTCGAGAGCATTGGCTCGTAGAAGGCGGTTTCATAGTGTGCCAGTGTATGACTGGTGCCGAAATGATGTCCGCCGGGTGCGACCTCGGCAATCGCCGCGAGCGCCAGCTCATCGTCGTTGACCGCGATCGGTCGCAGGAACTCGGCCATCATCTGCAGCATCTCGGCGTCGGTGATCAGTTTCTCGAACGATGCCGTCAGGCCGCTCTCGAGCCAGCCGGCGGCATGGTACACGAGGTTGGCGTGGCCCATGATCGCGCCCCACAGTGACATCGAGCTCTCGTAGGCCGCCTGCGCATCCACGCAGTTGGACGAAGTGGTATTGCTCGAGCGCAGCGGCAGTTTCAGCCGGCGCGCGATCTGGCCGCTGGCGAGTGCGGCCTTGCTGTATTCGGGCGTGCCGAGCGCCGGCGCGCCGCTGCGCATGTCGACGTTCGAGGCGAAGGAGCCATAGATGATGCGCGCGCCGGCACGTACCGTCTGCGCCAGCGTGGCGACCGCCAGCACTTCGGCGGTCTGCTGGGCCAGCGTGCCCGCCAGCGTCACCGGACTCATGGAGCCGGCCAGCGTGAAGGGCGTGATGCAGCAGGCCTGGCCAGTGCTGGCCAGCTCGATCACCGCCTCGGTCATTGGAATGTCGAGCTGCATCGGCGAGTTGGTGTTGACGATCGCCATCACCAGCGCATCCTGTGCCAACGCTGCGGGCGGCACACGCAGCGCGATCCGGTTCATCTCGATGCAGTCGGCGGTGCGCATGCGACCCAGACCATTCGCCTGGCAGTTCTTGTCCAGCAGCGTCAGCTGCGCCAGATACAGGTCGAGATGGCGCGTTTCGGGCGGCAGGTCCATGGCTTCGAACGGCCCGCCGGATTCCTGGTGAATGATGTTGAGACTCTGCACCAGCCGCAGGAAATCGCAGACCTCGGCATGCGTGCCGGCACGGCGCCCGCGATCGAGGTCGGAGCAGAAGGCCGGTCCGCCCACCGCGCAGAACACCAGGTGGTTGCCGCCGATCACCAGATCGTGAGCGCTGTTGCGCGCGCGCAGGCGAAATTCAGCCGGCGCCAGCGCCAGTTTTTCCAGCACCAGCGCGCGATCGAAGCGCACCAGCATCGTGGCCTCGTCGCACTCGGCACCCGCCGCCTGCAGCAGCCGGCGGCTGCTGGCCTCGAGGAAGCGCATGCCCTGCGTTTCAAGGATACTGAGCGCCGCGGCGATGATCGTCTCGACCTGATCGGCGCTCAGGATTTCGATGGGCGCGTAGCGATTGACCAGCGACTGGAACGGCAGCTGCCTGACCGCCGCTGCGACGCGCCGCGCCCTGCCGCCCGGACGGCTCATAACCAGCTCCGATCGAGCGTCGGTATTGCAGGGGGCGACAAGCGGCTGGTAGCGTGGTACATCGACCGCACTTTAAATGGTTTCAGCGCGCGAGGGCACCTGCGCCTCATCGGTACCAGCCACCGCCGGCGCGCCGCGAAGGAACAGGGTACGGGTATCATAGCTGATGGACCGTTTTGACTCGATAGAACAGCTGCTGGCGCGCAAGCCCGACGATACCCCGGTGTTCTGTTTTTACCCGGAGGCCTTTCGCGCCGCCGCCCGGCATTTCGTCGGACAGTTTCCCGGTACTGTGCTGTACGCGGTCAAGGCCAATTCGCACCCGGAGGTGCTGCAGTGGCTGATCGAAGGCGGCATCCGTGCCTTCGACACGGCCTCGCTCGCCGAGATCGAGCTGGTGCGCGGCATCCTGCCCGGCGCCGACTGTTCCTACAATCATCCGGTCAAGCCGCGCCACGCGATCGAGGTGGCCTGGCGCGAGCACGGCATCCGTGATTTCGTGATCGATCACCCGGCCGAGCTCGACAAGTTGCTGGCGGTCGCAGGCACCGACCTGGTAGTGCAGGTGCGCGTGGCCGCGCCGAATCCACACGCCACCATCAGCTTCAATTCCAAATTTGGCGCCAGTCCCGAGCAGGCGGTGGCGCTGCTGCGTGCAGTAGGGCAGCGCGGTGCGGTCCCCGCGCTGTGCACCCACATCGGTTATCAGACTACCGATCCGCAAGCCTATGCGCACGGCCTGCGTCTGCTGGCTGAGGTCGCGGCGAACGCCGCTGTGCGGCCGCGCTACATCAACATCGGCGGTGGCTTTCCGAGCCTGCTGCTGCCCAAGGGCCGGACACTGGATGAATACTTCAGGGCGATCAACGATGCGCGGCGTGAATGCGCTGGCATTGCCGAGTTGCCCCTGAAGTGCGAGCCCGGCAGCGCCCTGACGCATGCGGGTGGCACGGTGCTGACCCAGGTCGTGTTGGTCAAGGAAGACGCGGTGCATATCAACGACGGCGTGTATGGCGCGATGGCCGAGATGATCCACGTCAAGACCCAGCCGCCGACGCGCGTGATCGCCGCCGGTGGCGGCGAGCGCAGTGGTGCGCTGCGCTTGTACACCGTGTTTGGTCCGACCTGCGATTCCTACGACGTGATGCCCGCACGTTTCCTGTTGCCCGAGACGCTGCGCGAGGGGGACTGGCTGGTGTTCGACATGATGGGCGCCTACTCGAACGTGTTGATCTCCGATTTCAACGGCCTGGGGGCGCATCAGTTCGCCATCGTGGGCGACTGACGAGCGCTACAGGCCGGCGTCGTCCAGCAGGCGCAGGGCCTCGCTGCTTCCGGCCTCGGCAGCGCCGGCCAGCAGTGCATCGAGCACCAACTCCTGCAGCGCCCCGCGGCGCTGCGCCTCGGCGTAGGAAATCTCGGGGTGAAACATCACCATTGAATAGCGTGCAATGCAGCGCTCTGGAAAGCGACGCTCGAGATCGGCGGCCAGCCGCTTGCGGCGGGCGAAGTCGGGAGCCAGTACGTGGGAGCGCATCTCCTGGTAGTTTTCCAGTGCCATGGCGGCGATCGCATCGGTATTGGGGCGGCGCTCGCGCTCGAAGCGGACCCAGCAGCGCCGCGGATCCTCGCCGCTGGCCAGCAGGGACGCTAGCAGCGTGCAGTCCTCGAAGCCGCAGTTGAGCCCCTGGCCATGGAAGGGCACGATCGCGTGCGCGGCATCGCCGATCAGCAGCGTGCCGTGCTGGTGCCAGGGCCAGCAATACAGGGTGGCCAACTTCCCCTGTGGATTGCGCTGGTACTGCAGATCGAAATCCGGCAGCAGCGCCAGCGCATCGGGAAATTCAGCCGCAAAGAAACTGCGCGCCGCGCCGGGCGCCGCCAGCGTCTCGAAGCTCGGCGCCGCGCCCTGCGCCTGCAGGAACAAAGTGGCGGTGAAGCTGCCGTCGGGATTGGGCAGCGCGATCAGCATGTAGCCGCCGCGCGGCCAAATATGCAGTGCGTTGGGTTCGAGCGCGTAGCCGCCCGCGGCGGTGGCGGGAATCAGCAGTTCCTTGTAGTCATGAGCGAGCGGCGCTTCGCGCTGCTGCAGCGCGCCGCGCGCCGCCAGTGCCGCACGCACGGCCGAGCCGGCGCCATCGGTGGCGATCACCAGCGGTGCCGCTTCAGTGTGCACGCTGCCGCGCTGTTCATCGCGCCACTGCAGGGTGCCGCCGGCCGGGTCGACATCGAGGCAACGCTGTTCAAAGCGCAAGGTGATGCCTGGAGTGTGGGCCGCGGCCTCGATCAGCGCGGCGTTCAGGCGCGAGCGGCTGATCGCGTGGATGACTTCAGAAGGGCGCAGCCCATAAGTCATCAGCGTACTGCTGCCGCCGGGCTCATGTACCTGGCGACCGCGCATCTCGACCATTTCGTGCCGGAGTGCTGCGAGCACGCCGGCCTGTTCAAGCGCCAGCAGTCCGCGCGCGGCCAGTGCAAGATTGATGGATCGGCCACTTTCGGCGCTGCCGGGCCGCGGGTCGGCGCGCCGTTCGATCAACTGCACGCCGCGGCCCGCGCGTGCCAGCAGCAGCGCGAGCAGCGTGCCCACCGGACCTGCACCGACAATCCTTATCGTGGCCTCGCTCACTGCCGCGATGCTCAGCGGCGCAGTGCCAGCGCCAGCATCTGCGCCGCGCGCAGTGCATCGCCAAAGCGGTTGTAGAGCGGTACCGGCGCCAGGCGAATGGTGTCGGGTTCGCGCCAGTCGGTGACCACGCCGCTGGCATCGAGTGCGGCGTGCACGCCGCTCGCTCGCTCGCTGCTGCCGCGCACGCGGATCGAGAGCTGACAGCCGCGCTGCTGCGGATCGGCACCGGTCAGCACCGCGATATCGCTGCCGCAAAGCTGTGCCAGGCAGTATTCAAGGTAACCGGTCAATCGCAGCGACTTGGCGCGCAGCGCCGCCATGCCTGCACCCGAGAACTGCTCCAGCGCGGCCAGCAGGGGCGCGCTCGACAGCACCGGTGGATTGCTGATCTGCCAGCCCGCAGCGCCCGGCGCGATCTTGAGCTCGGCGCTCATGCGAAAGCGTGTGGCCGCCTCGTGAGTCCACCAGCCCGACAGTCGCGGGAGCGCCTGATCCTGCGCGTGACGCTCATGCACGAAGGCACCGCCGATCGCGCCCGGACCGCCGTTCAGATATTTGTAGCTGCACCAGGCCGCAAAATCCGCGCCGCTGTCGTGCAGGGCAAGGGGCAGGTTGCCGATCGAATGCGCAAGGTCGAAGCCTGCCTGTGCGCCGGCACGGTGTGCAGCATGCGCGATTCGCGCCAGATCGAATGACTGGCCGGTACGGTACTGCACGCCCGGCCACAGCACGAGCGCCAGTTCGCCGGCGTGCACAGCGATCGCCTGCTCGATATCTTCGCTGCGCAGGGTTTGCTCACCGGCGCGGGGCGCGAGCTCGAGCAGCGTGCTGGCCGGGTTGTATCCATGCCAGCGCAGCTGCGAGCAGACCACGTGACGATCGGACGGGAACGCGCCGCCTTCGATCAGGATGCGCCGACGCGCCGCTGTCGGCCGATAAAAACTCGCCAGCAGCAGATGCAGGTTGACGCTGAGGGAGTTCATCGCCACCACTTCCTGCGGTGCGGCGCCGGCGAGTATTGCCAGCGGTGCCTGCAGGCGCTCGGCATAGCCGATCCAGTCGCGGCGCGCATGTTCGTGCCCGCGCACGCCCAGCTGCTCCCAGTCCTCGAGTTCCTCCAGCACGTGCGCACGCGCGGCGCGCGGCGCGAGTCCCAGCGAATGGCCGCACAGATACGTGAGTTCTGCGCCGTCTGTGCCACGCGGTATCGAGAATCCGGTGCGCCAATGCGCCAGCGCGTCCGCGTCATCGAGCGCGCGCGCGCAGGCTTCGGTCGCAGACCAGCCGGCCGCAGATTTCATGCGCCGGTCAGCCGGTAGAGCAGGGGGCGCGAGGGCAGTGCATCGCCGCTCAACGCCGGGATCTGCAATTGCATCAGCCAGGGGCCATCGCTGAGCGCGGCGGGCGCGAAGGCCAGCTCGGTAATCGTGCATTGTGGCCGGCGCGCCGCACTGAGGGCCTTCACATCGGGGTCGAGACCAAAGAAAACGCGGTGTGCGGCCAGCTGGCCCGCATCCTCGGCTCGATCGGCCGAGGGCACATCGAGCACCAGGTGTTCGATGCCGCGCCCGACGATGAATTCTGCGGCCGGCAGCGACAGGAATGGCGTGTTGGCCTGCGTGTAGTGGCGGCTGCGCTTGTCATCGCCGTTGGGAAGCGTGCGCACGATCAGTGCGGTGGGCCGGAAGGGGAGCGCGCCGCTCCACACCCTCTCAAGCGCCTGGCGCGTGATCAGCAGGTCATCGGGGTGCGGGGCCGGGCGCGTGCTCTCAGTGCTCGCGGCGGCGCGCTGTGG
>JAYUZE010000225.1:0-5086 GCA_043752035.1 Gammaproteobacteria bacterium | reverse complement strand
AACCAACACCCGAAACCCTTTGTCTGGACCGCCACAGCTGACTCCATCCTCGGCAAGCTTGAACGACTTGGCAAAGTTATCTGTGGGACATCACACTAGCTGTGCTTACCTTTTGCGTTGCGGTTGGCGCTTATGGCGCTGATGTGGTGACGGTGGAGGTGCAGGAAATCCAGTATTTGATATCGTCTATTGGGACGCTGCAGGAAGCGCAGTTCGTGCGTAACGGCAAGGCCTACGATGCGGCTGCGGCAGCGGACCACCTGTGGCTCAAGCTTAAGAACGCGGGGCCTCGCGTCAGGACTGCTGATGACTTCATTCGTTTATGCGCGTCGGCCTCGTCGATGTCGGGGGAGCCGTATCAGATTCGCTTCGGCGACGGGCGAGTCATAACGTCGGCGAGCTTCCTGCGGGGCAAGTTGGCTGACTACCGAACGCAGCACCAGGCGATCGCGGGACACCAGCGCTAGGCCTCGCAATGGGATCTGCGTCCCGCACTATGCGCAAATTGTTCCTGAGCGTGCTTGGGATGCCATTATTGGCCTACGGCGCCTATGCGCTGTGGGACGTGCATCGACTTCGGGCGTTTTGCAATGACGTTGGTCCTGGCACGCCAGTCAGGGGTCTGCGGTAAATCGCTTTGAATCACTCGGTTGATCTGCGCTGGGTCAGCAGGGATGGCGTTGTCGATGAGCGCACAGGGGACTGGGAACTGTTTGTGCCCGCGTCCTCCATGATGGGTGACATGGTCTGCGAGATTTGGCACGACCTGAATCTGGTTGGCTCAGCGGAGATACACGGACCTTGAAGTCTGCGGGTCACCTCATGCGAGCCTCGCGCGAGCCGCAGCCGCAGCCGCAGCCGCAGCCGCAGCCGCGGCGATTCATTGCGCTGCTGCTGGTTGCATTGCTGGTGGCGTCATGCAGCAAACCTTCCGCTCTTGGACACGACGCGCGTGCCAATCCGTTGGCGTTGCTAGATGCGGCCAAGACTCGTGCTGGTGCCGAAGGAAAACTGGTGCTGCTGATTTCCGGTGGCGACTGGTGCAGTTGGTGTCATAGCCTGAGTCGGTTCCTCAGCGACAACCGCCATGTGTCAGGCCTGCTGGAGCAGACCTTCGTATTGACCAAGGTTTATATCGGGCAGGACAATACCAACAGCGAATTCTTTGCCAGCTTGCTGGTAGCCGAAGGCACTCCGCACTTCTAGATCATTGCACCTTTCGGCGAGGTCCTGAGATCGCAATCGACCAGAGACTATGAGAATGACAGCCACGGGTATGATGAGCGCGAGTTCGTTCAATTCGTCGTCAGCTGGCAGCATCAGCCGACCGCTGCTCACTAGAGGTTGTGTGGTATGACCCAAGCTGTTGGAGCGCTGCACTCCCGGAATGTGCTGATCGAACCTATGCTCGCCGTCAGGAGTGGCGCGCAGGCCATCGCCTTCTATCCAGCGACCGCCCACGTCGCTCAGTACGCATCAAACGCGCCTTTAATCCACTCCACCTCCCCATCCCCCGCAACCAACACCGCATCAAACCGCACCGCACACTTCTGCAATGATGGGTACCTCGCCAGCAGATGCCGCGTAGTGCGCACGATGCGCCGGCGTTTATTCCAGGTGATGCTGGCCGCAGCGCCACCGAAGCGGGCGCTGCTGCGCATGCGCACTTCGGCGATGACGAGCGTGTTGCCGTGGCTGGCGATCAGGTCGAGTTCGCCCATTTTGCAGCGGTAGTTACGCTGCAGCACTTCGAGCCCCGCGCCAACCAGGAATTGCGCTGCGCGATCTTCAGCCGCGATGCCCAGTTGCCGCCGATCGTGCTCCATCGCGCCAGACTGCGGTAATCGCGGGGTCGTGGCGCTACTGGGCCGCGGTGCTGGCACGCTGGCGCTTATTCGTTGCCGGTATCGGCGTTGTTGTTGGCGCCTTCGGCCTGCGGTGTGCCGACGATGATGCGTGGCTCGCCGCTGCGCGTGATGCGCGCCCACAGCGGTTCGCGGTGCACGCGGCCGGCGTTGTCTACCGTCAGCAGGCCGGACAGGCCATCGACATGCACGCTACGTTGGTCGCGCCCGCTGGCGGCGATTGCCAGTGCAAGCTGGCAGGCGTCGTAGCCAAAGGCGTACAGGCTGGACTGCCACGAGGTGCTGTCGCCTGAGGCCTGCTGCGCGGCGACGCGCACGCTGTCGGCGCTGCCGCTGTTGGGCACCAGCCACGGCAACGCAGGAATGATCAGACCTTCCAGATCCTGGTTGGCGACACCGCCGTCGATCGCATACGCATCGGCAGTGGCATACACCGGCACCGCGCCGGCGTACTGGAAACGCAGCTGCGGGCGCAGCAGGCGCAGATTCCCTGCCTGCCCCGGCGCGAACACGAAATCGCGATCGGCGCGGCTGCGCGGCTCGAATTCCAGCTTCACACCGAGCGTGGTCTCGAGGCGCTGGCGCCGCGCGAAGCTTTGGTCGGTGGCGAGCACGGTGCGTATCGGCGCGCCGAAGTCGTGGCCCGCCGGATCGTAGACTGCCTGCGCCAGCAGCGTGCCACCGCCCGCCAGCAATTCCTGCGTGAAGGCCGCCAGCACGCGTGTACCCCAGTCGCCGGTGGGTGCGAGTGCGACGCCGCGCTTCTGGCCGGCCGCCAGCAAGCGGCGCGCGACCAACCGCGCGTCTTCCTCGGGCGAGAGTGCATATTGATACATGCCGCCGGGCGCACTGCGGCCAGCAGAAAGGAAATTGAGTGCCAGCATGGGCACGGTGACATTCGTCGCCGCGGCTACATCGACTTCACCGCGCGTGAGCGGGCCGACGATGAAATCGCTGCCCTCGCTACGCGCCTGGTTGAGCGCATCATTCACCGGCACCACGCCGGTGTCGTAAACCCGTACTTGCGGCCGGCCGTCGGCAGGCAGTTGCTGCCAGGCAAAATCGAAACCGCTCTTGATGACCGCCGCGTAGCCCGATGCCTGACCGGTGATCGGCAGCAGCAGCGCGATTTTGTGCGGCCGGCCGGAGGTCGGCAGCACTGCCGCCAGGGCGGTGACCAGCAGTTCCGCGGCTGGATGATCCGGATAGCGCGCGCGCCAGCGCGCCGCCTCGATGGCGCCGTTGATCGAGCTGCCACCGCTGTCGCTGGCCATCGCGCCCAGATCCAGCCAGCCGCGCACCGTGCCGTCCTGGCTGGCCTCGGGCTCGAGCTTGACGCCGCGCTCGCGCGCCATGCGCAGTTGCGCCAGCAGCTCGCGGCGCAATTGAGTTCGCTCGGCCGGCGTCCTGGTCAGGTGTTCGGCGGCCATTTCGCTGCGCACGCCCTCGAGCGGCCTGGACGCCGCCAGCGCGATGCGCATACGGCTATCGAGATACTGCGGAGCCAGTGGCGTGCCCGTGGGCTCGGCGATCGCGCTGACCTTCTGCCAGGCCAGTTGCGACTGGCCGGCCGCCAGCGTGATGTCGGCGTCAAGCAGCTGTTTTTCCGCACGCTGCACCGGCGTCAACGGCGCGATGATGCTGCCCAGCACACGCGTGGCCTCGCCGCCGCGCCCGGCCTGCAGCCAGCTGCGCGCCGCCTGCAATTGCATCGCTGCCTGATCGGTCCCCGCACTGCGGCGCGCACGTGCTTCGAGCGCTGCGGCGTCGGAGGCGGCCGCCGAAGCATTGGCCGCGCCGCCACCGGTGCTGCGACCGGGCGCGTTCGCCGAGCCTGGGAAACTGGCGGGCGGAAAACTCTCGCAGCCGGCCAGCGCGAGCAGTGCCGCCATGGGCAGCCAGCGGGCGAACCGTCGGGGCCGTGAAGAAAATGTGTATCGCTGTGGTTGCATCTCTGGCACCGTGACCGGCAATGTCGCCGCGTTTGCGACGGAGATTATAGTGTCAGCAGGGGCCGGCAGACTGGATGTCATTGCGACGCCAATTGGCAACATTGGCGACTTGAGTTCGCGTGCGCGTGAGGCTCTGGCGGCAGCGGATCTGGTGCTGGCCGAAGATACCCGCCGCACCGGAACGCTGCTCACGGCCTGCGGGATTTCGCGGCCCTTGCTCTCGCTCCATGATCACAACGAGGCGCAACGCTGCGAGCCGCTGCTGGCGCGACTGCGTGCCGGCGAAGTGCTGGCGCTGGTGAGCGATGCGGGCATGCCGCTGCTTTCTGATCCGGGTTTCGTGCTGGTACGGGCCGCGGCCGCGGCGGGTATCGAGGTGCGGGCGATTGCCGGTCCCTCGGCGATCACTGCCGCCCTGGCGGTCGCCGGGTTGCCTACCGATCGCTTCGTGTTCGAAGGTTTCCTGCCATCGGCCGCAGGTGCACGCTGCGAGGCACTGCAACGCCTGGCGCTCGAGCCGCGCACGGTGGTGCTGTTCGAAGCGCCGCATCGCATTGCCGCCGCACTCGCCGAACTGGCCGCTGCGTTCGGAGCGCAGCGCAGCGCAGTGGTGGCGCGCGAGCTCACCAAGCTGCACGAGAGCGTGTATCGCGGCACGCTCGAATCACTGGCCGCGCGCGCCAGCAGCGACGCGGACCTGGCGCGCGGCGAGATTACGCTGGTCATTGCCGGCAATCCCGCGGCTGCCGAGGGCGATGCGGCGCTGTTGGCGCGGGTGCTGCCGCTGCTGTTGAAAGATCTGCCGCCGGCGCGCGCCGCGGCGCTGGGTGCGCAGATTTCCGGCGTGCCGCGTCGCATCGCCTACGATCAGGCCATGCAATTGGGCGCCACGCGCGACACTTGATTGAGTTGCTCCGGTGCACCCCGTATGGTGTGTGCTGGAGAGCCGGCCAGACAGTCGCCGCCTGCGCGCCGCAAGGCAAACGGGGGGAGGAAAGTCCGGGCTCGGCGGGTCTAGGGTGCCAGGTAACGCCTGGGGGGCGCGAGCCCACGGAAAGTGCAACAGAAAGCAAACCGCCGAAGTGCTGGCAACAGCGCTGGCAAGGGTGAAAGGGTGCGGTAAGAGCGCACCGCGTCGCTGGTAACAGCGATGGCACGGCAAACCCCACCTGGAGCAAGGCCAAATAGGGAAGCAGCGGGGACGGCTCCGCAGCGCCAGACCTGCGCGCGCTTCCGGGTAGGCTGCTTGAGGGCTGCGGCGACGCAGTC
>JAYUZE010000224.1:0-3349 GCA_043752035.1 Gammaproteobacteria bacterium | reverse complement strand
CACCAGCACATGCTGTGGCGCCGCTTGCGCAGCCAGCTGTCTGGCGCCTTCCAGCAGCGCGTTGCCTGCGCGCGTGCCGCCCGATGGTGTCAGGCTGGCGATTCGCTCCAGTGCGTCGGCAGCGTCGGGCGCTGGTGCGAACGGCACCAGCATGTTAGCTGCCGCGTCGAACGCGAGGACGCCGGCCAAGTCCGTGGGATGCAGGCCGCGCAACGTCTGCAGCACTGCGGCTCGCGCATAGGCCAGACGACTCGCACCGCCCGTATTGCTGTCCATGCTGCCGGATTTGTCGATGGCAAACAGCACGGCTACACGCTGCTGTTCACGCGCGCGTTCGATGGTTACGGGCAGCAGCGACTCCAATGACGTACCCCGATAGCCACCAGCGCCGAATGAGCGTGGACCACCGAGGACCAGCAGACTGCTACCTCGTCCACGAATCGTTTGCGGCAACGCCCGCCAAAACGAATCGGGCGCTTCGGCCTGACCGACGTCATCGAGCACGATCAGTGCGTAGTCGTCGAGCGATGCGGCGCGTGCGAGCTGTGCGGGCTGCAATTCCGTGACGCGCCAGCCGCCCGCCCGCAGGCTGCTGGCCAACGGGGTCGGACCGTGCGCCACATACAGCACCCCGGGTGCGCCAAGTACCTCGACGATGGTCGCGGGGGATTGCGCATCGAGTTCGACGCCCGAATCAGCATCCAGCAGCCGCACCTCGAGCGCCTGACTACCGCGGCCGGTCGCCCGCAGCGGCAGCCAGAGCGTGTGGCGGCCGGCCGCCACACGTGTCGCTGCAAGAGTTATTTCGCTCGCGCTACCGAGCTTCGCAATCAGCCTGATGTTGCGATTGGCGCTGGCAACCACTTCCACGGCAACATTGAATGGAGCATCTGCGCGCGCACTGACGGGGCCACTAATCGCGCCGAGGTAAATAGTCGGTGCAGGGGTTCCCAGTGCCAGCCAGTGCACGAGCACACCCGCATCCCGCGCCAGCCGCAGCGCTGCCTCGGTGTCGCCCTGCGTCGACCAGCCGTCCGACACCACGAGCAGTTCGCCAGCCGCTCGCATCGGTAGTCGCGCCAGTCCGGCTACGATGGCTCCGGCGATATCCGTGTTGCCGGCGTCCAGCTTGGCTCCTGCCTGCGCGATCGCCGTATCGGTGCTGGCTTGATTGTCGTCCACCACGATAGTGTTAGCGGCGAACAGCAGCGTGCTGCGTGGCGCCGCCTCGTTTGCGTCCAGCAGATGTTGCAGTTTCCGATACTGCTTTTGCACATCGTTCGCAGGCATGCTTTGCGACCTATCCAGCAGTATGGCCAGCGGCGGCAGACGTACGGCGGCGTGCCACCTGGGAAGCACGAAGGCGAGTGCCAGGGCGATCAGCGCCAGCAGCTTCAGCGCCGGACTGACCCACTCAAGGGCCGCAGTGCGTGTCATCCGGGCGGGCGCTCGCGATATGTTGCCTGCAGATCCCACAACAACAGCAGAGCAGCCAGCCCCAGCAACCAGGGCGCGAGGTCATGTGTACGGACGCCAAAGGTGTGGCGCAGTCGAGTCGGTGTCGGCAGCGGCGCGTGCCGCGCCAGCAGCGACTCCTGGGGTGCGCGGCTGACCTGTGCCACCGGTGCTAACAAGGAGCGCTGCAACGTGAGTTCCAGCAGTTGCAGCAGTTGCACCGCGACGCTGGCCTGCTGGGCGGGAGCCACGGCCGCGAAGTCCAGCGTGGTGATGAGCTGATAGGGTCCACGTCCGTGTCGTACCGCTAACGCGCCTGCAGGTGACTGCAGCAAGACCAGTGCGTCGGAATCACCACGCGCCAGAACGCCGTGGGCGCTGAACTGCTGTGCCGCAAGTGATGTCGATAATTGCTCGCGCGCCGCCGCGCTCCACAGCGCTGCCACGTGCTGGAGGGGCTCTGCGGCGTCCGGACGCAGCAGCAGCGCCGGGCCCGCTGTGGCCTGCTCGCTGCGATGACAGACGACGCTTGCGTCAGGGGGCTCGCGAGCGCGCAGATCCGCCGGCACCACCTGCAGCATCGGCGCGGCACGCAGCGCCAGTGTGACGATCCGCGGACAGCGCACATCCACCGCGACGCGCGCCGGCAGCAGTGCAGCGCTCGGCAGCACAATGCGATCATCCGCGCTCAATGCATCGGACGGCGTCAGTTGCGCACTCCAGTTGCCTGGAGCCAACGGAACATCGAATGACAGGCGCCGCGTTTCGTTAGCGGCGAGGCGCAGCACGGTTTGACCCTGCCGTTGTTGCGCCGACCACAAAGCCAGCGTGCGCGCGGCGGGGACCGCTGCGGCGTTGAGGACCTGCACGTCCACGCGAAACCGTGCTGGATCGCGCAGCGACGCCCGTGCACTGATCGCCGTCAGCGCCACGTTGCGCGTTTCGGCACCCACGACAATCACGTGTTGCAGCGGAACCGTGGCAGCCCAGCGCGCAAGCTGTGCCTTGGCGCCGTCGGTGACCAGCCACTGTTCGCGATCGCTGCGTAGCGCGCTGAGCGGCGGCGGATGCAGCCCATCTGCGGCTGCGCTCGTCGGTGGTGCGTCGAGTGCATAGCTGATCGCCGGATTGCTCAGCGAGCGAATTTCCAGCGATTCGATGTGTTCGCGATCGCTCAGGGCACGCAACTGCGCAAACCCCTGGGCGATTCGCGATCCGGTCGCTTCCTGGGTCTGCATGCTCAGCGAGTCGTCGATCCAGGCCGTGGTCATGCGACTGCGTTGCTGCAGCGACGGTTCAGCCAGAGCTAACGTCAGTGCAGCTGCCGCCAGCGCGCGCCGCCGCCAGACAGGGTCGGTCAGCCGCGCCGGGGCGTGCCTGCTCGCCGCTTGCGCCGCGTCGCGGTAAGGGAGCAGGCTCGCAACCCATAACGTTCGCCCATGGCCTGCTGCACGGTGCAGCCACCAGATCAGCGGCACGGCAAGCAGCCCTGTCAACCACAGCGGATGAGCGAACGTCATGCGCGAGGCAGTGCGCTATTCAGGTGACCGAGCAGCGCGCCGCGCCAGTCATTCACGCCCTGCCAGCAGCTGACATGGACGCCGCAGGAGCGGCCGAAGTCGCGCAGCGCGTTCTGGCGCCGCAACAACGACGTGGCCGCCGCGTGGTCCAGCGCCGACTCGGCCAGCGCGTCCTGCCGCTCACCGGTCTCGCAGTCATGCAGTGTCACGTGGCCGTGCGCGTGCAGGTGTCCACGCTCCGGGTCCGCGAGCTGCAATGCATGCACCTGTCTGCATACACTGCGCAGTGCGGCCAGATCGCGCTGCATGTTGTCATTTGTTAGAAAATCGCTGACTACGAAGGCTGCCGAGCCGGCGCGTACTCGCGCCAGACA
>JAYUZE010000223.1:0-7132 GCA_043752035.1 Gammaproteobacteria bacterium | reverse complement strand
GTGTCGCTCGACATCAACAAGGGTGAGATTTTCTGCCTGCTCGGTGGGTCAGGGTGCGGTAAGACCACGTTGCTGCGCATGCTGGCAGGTTTCGAGATGCCGAGTTCCGGAGCGCTGTATATCGATGGCCAGAACCTGGCCGACATCCCGCCCTACGAGCGCCCGGTCAACATGATGTTCCAGTCCTACGCGCTGTTTCCGCATATGAGCGTGACGGCGAATGTCAGCTTCGGGCTCGAGCAGGAACGCCTGGCGCGCAGTGAAATCAACCGGCGCGTAGCCGAGATACTCGAGATCGTCAAGCTCGGCGACTATGCCAAGCGCAAACCGCATCAGCTCTCCGGTGGCCAGCGCCAGCGCGTGGCGTTGGCGCGTGCGCTGGTCAAGCGGCCCAAGTTGCTGCTGCTCGATGAGCCACTGGGCGCACTCGACCGGAAACTGCGCGAGCATACCCAGTTCGAGCTGATCAGCATTCAGGAAAGGCTCGGCGTTACTTTCGTGGTCGTGACCCACGACCAGGAGGAGGCGATGACGCTGGCCTCGCGCGTCGGCGTGATGAACCGCGGCGAGATCGTGCAGGTGGGCACGCCGCGCGATATCTATGAATTTCCGGCGACGCGCTTCGTGGCCGATTTCATCGGTTCGGTGAACCTGTTCGAAGGCAGGCTCAGCGAGGACGAGCCGGAATTCGTGCGCGTGAGCTGCCCGCAACTGCCGGCGCCGGTGTACATCGACCACGGCATGAGCGCACCCCCGGGCGCCGATTGCTGGGTGGCGATCCGTCCGGAGAAAATTGAGCTCAGTCGTGCGGCGCCCGAAGGCCCCGACAACTGGGCGCACGGCGTGGTGCAGGGCATCGCTTACCTTGGCGACATGTCGGTGTACCTGGTGAAGCTCGACAACGGTCGCGAAGTGCGCGTGACGCAGGCCAACCGCACGCGCAAGCCCGAGGAACAGTTCAAGTGGGATGAGTCGGTGTACCTGTGCTGGGATGCCGGTAGCCCGGTCGTAGGGATGGGCTGAAGCGTGCGCACCCGCCACCTCGGCCGGCGCCTGGTGACTGCGGTGCCGATGCTGTGGCTGCTGCTGTTCTTCATGGTGCCTTTCATCCTGGTATTCGGCATTTCCTTTTCGCAGGCACAGTTGTCGATTCCGCCCTATTCACCGTTGTGGGAGTGGGTCGATCACCACGTGCTGGCCTTGCGCCTGCACCTGTCGAACTATGCCTTTCTGGCGACTGACGCGCTGTACATCAGCTCCTATCTCTATTCGCTTAAGGTTGCGGCAGTCTCGACCTTCTGGTGCCTGCTGCTGGGTTACCCCATGGCTTACGGCATCGCGCGCGCTGCGCCCGCGACCCGGAGCCTGCTGCTGATGCTGGTGATCCTGCCGTTCTGGACTTCGTTCCTGCTGCGGGTCTATGCCTGGATCGGGCTGCTGAAGAACAACGGCGTGATCAACAACATACTGATGAGCCTCGGCGTCATCCATCAGCCGATCGTGATGATGCAGACCGACTTTGCGGTCTATATCGGTATCGTCTATTCCTACCTGCCCTTCATGATCCTGCCGCTGTACGCCAACCTCGAGAAGCACGATCGCACGCTGCTGGAGGCCGCCGCGGATCTGGGTGCCAGACCCTGGAAGGCCTTCCTGCGCGTGACGCTGCCGCTCTCGCGGCCGGGCATCATCGCCGGCGCGTTGCTGGTATTCATTCCGGCGGTGGGCGAATACGTGATCCCCTCGCTGCTCGGACGGAGCGATCAGCTAATGATCGGTCGCGTGCTCTCGGATGAATTCTTCGAGAATCGCGACTGGCCGGTGGCCAGCGCAGTGGCGATTGCGATGTTGCTGCTGCTGGTAATACCGATTGTGATTTTCCAACGGCAGCAGGGCCGTGAGCTGGCGCACAAGTGATCCGCCATCGTCGCTACTTCGTGCCGACGATGCTGGCCTTCGGCTTCGCATTCCTGTACGTGCCGATCCTGTCGATGATCGTCTACTCGTTCAACAATTCGCGTCTGGTGACAGTGTGGGACGGCCCGCATTCACCCACACTTAAGTGGTATGCGCTGCTGTTCCAGAACGCACAGATCATGAGCGCGGCGCGTCTCTCGCTCGGCATCGCCACGCTTAACGCCTGCATCAGTGTGGTGCTGGGCACGTTCGCGGGCCTGGTGCTGGTGCGCTTCGGGCGCTTTCGAGGCCGCACGCTGCTGGGTGCGATGACCGCCGCGCCGCTGGTGATGCCCGAGATCATCACCGGGCTGTCGATGCTCATGCTGTTCGTGGCCATGGAGCGATTGATCGGCTGGCCAGCCGGACGCGGCATCACCACGATCACCATCGCGCATGTGACTTTTTCGATGGCCTACGTCACGGTGATCATTCAGTCGCGGCTGGCCAATTTCGATGAGTCGCTGGAAGAGGCAGCCATGGATCTGGGTGCACGGCCGCACATTGTGTTCTTTCGGATTACGCTGCCGCTGGTCATGCCGGCGATTGTTTCGGGCTGGCTGCTGTCCTTCACCCTGTCCTGGGACGACGTGGTGATCTCGCAGTTTGTGGCTGGACCGAGTTCCACTACGCTGCCGATGGTGATCTTCTCGAAAGTGCGGCTCGGTGTCAGTCCGGATGTGAATGCGCTGGCGACGCTGATGGTGCTGGTGGTGGCCACGGGTGTGGTGGCCTCGGCGTTCTGGATACGGGCCAGCGAGCGCCGGCGTGCGCGCGAAATGCAACTGGCTAATCCATGACGGTGCGCAGCAAGCTGCCGGATGTGGGCACCACTGTATTCACGGTGATGTCGCGGCGCGCGGCCGAGACCGGGGCGGTCAACCTGGGGCAGGGCTTCCCCGATTATCCTATCGATGCACGGCTCACGGCGCTGGTCACTCAGGCCATGAACCAGGGGCACAATCAATACGCGCCGATGATCGGAGTGCCGGCGTTGCGCGAGCAGATCGCGCGCAAACTGCAGCGCTCCCGTGGCGTGGCGCTCGACCCCGAGACCGAAATTACGATTACGGTGGGTGCTACCGAGGCGATCTATTCGGCCATTCAGTCGCTGGTCGGGGCCGGCGATGAAGTGCTGGTATTCGACCCGGCCTACGATTCCTATGATCCCGCCGTGCGACTGGCCGGTGCGCGCTGCGTGCACGTGCCGCTGCAGCCGCCGGAGTTCAAGCCGGAATGGGAGCGGGTGCGTGCCGCCGTGACGGCGCGCACCCGCCTGATCATCGTCAATTCGCCGCAGAATCCGGCCTGCAGCTGTCTAGACCGTGCAGATCTCGACCAACTCGCAGCCTTGATACGCGATCGCGATTGCAGTGTGCTGGCCGACGAGGTCTATGAACACATGGTGTTCGACGGTGCCAGCCATGCCACAGTGCTGGCCCACCCGGAGCTGCGTGCGCGCAGTGTGGCGGTGTATTCCTTCGGCAAGACGCTGCATTCCACGGGTCTGCGCATCGGTTATGCAGTGGCGCCGCCAGCGCTGACTGCGGAGCTGCGCAAGGTGCACCAGTACAACACTTTCACCATTGCCACGGCCACGCAGCACGCAGTCGCCGAGTA
This sequence comes from Gammaproteobacteria bacterium, assembly GCA_043752035.1. Lineage (GTDB taxonomy): Bacteria > Pseudomonadota > Gammaproteobacteria > Steroidobacterales > Steroidobacteraceae > FEN-1191. The sequence goes on along the minus strand of JAYUZE010000223.1, from coordinate 3,556 downwards.
CCTGGCCGAACGGCCCGATTGCGGTGCCGACCTGCCGGCTTTTTTTCAGGCGCGGCGCGACCAGCTCTCGGGTCTGCTGGCGGCGGGCGGCCTTAAGGCGCTGAGCTCGGCGGGTTCCTATTTCCTGCTGCTCGACTACGACGGCGTCGATGAGCGCGCCGATGTAGAGCTGGCCGGGGCGCTGATCGCCGAAGCAGGCGTTGCTACCATTCCGTTGTCGGTGTTCTATCGCGAACCGCCGGCGATGCGGCTGCTGCGCCTGTGCTTTGCCAAGCGCGAGGACACACTCATTGAGGGCGCGCGGCGGCTGTGCGCCTGGGCGAAATCATGAAACCTGCCACGCTCAGCAATCATCCGCCCGCAGTGGCGGTGCCGATTGACAACCATCCGCTGGTTGCGCCGGTATACCAGTCGGTCAAATTCGAGTTCGACAACGTGGCCGAAACGCTGAAGAACCTGCGTGGCGAACGCGCGGGTTTTTTTTACCAGCGCAGTGCCAACCCAACCACGCGCCAGCTCGAGCTGACACTGGCAGCATTGCAGAATCGCGCCGACTGCCTGGTGTGCGCCTCGGGCGTGGGGGCGATCAATGGCACGCTGCTGGCGCTCACGCGCGCCGACGATCACGTGCTGTGCTTCGTCGAGACTTACGGCCCGACGCGCCAGTTCATCCGCCGCACGCTGGCGCGCTTTGGCGTGCGCCATACAATGCTGTCCATCGAAGACCTGGCCGGCGTCGAGCGGGTGCTGGCCAGCACGCCCACGCGCCTGATGATCTTCGAGAGTCCGACCAACCCTTTGAACAAGATCGCCGATCTCGGCGCGCTCACTGCGCTGGCCCGCCGCCACGGCGCGCTGACGCTGCTGGACAACACCTTTGCAGGTTTTCACCAGCACGGGCTATACGATGTCGACTACTACCTGCACAGTCTCACCAAGTACGCCTCGGGTCATGGTGATGTGATGGGCGGCGCAGTGATTGCCAATACCGAAGCCATCAAGCGCTTGCGTGGGGATTTTACCTTGCTCGGCGGCGCGCTTGATCCGCACGCCGCTTTTCTGGTGCAGCGTGGCCTCAAGACCTACATGCTGCGCTATCGCGAGCAATCGGCCAGTGCCCTGAAGATTGCCGGCTTTCTTGTGGGGCACAGCGCGGTCGCTTGCGTGCACTATGCGGGGCTCGCTTCGCACCCGCAGCATACGCTGGCGAGCAGTCAGCTGACCGAATTCGGCGCGCTGCTGAGCTTCGAGCTGCGCGCCGGCGCGGAGGCGGGACGGCGCTTCGCCGAAGCGCTGCAGCTGTTTGCGATTGCGGCCAGCCTCGGTGCCACTGAATCTCTGGTGATTCCGCCGCAGCTGATGGGCACGCAGGATCTTTCGGCCGCCGAACTGTTACTCTCCGGCATCGGGCCGGGCACGGTGCGGCTGGCGATAGGGCTCGAAGACATCGATGACCTGCTTGCCGACATCGGTCAGGCACTGCGAAGCTGTGAGCACACTACATGACAAAGCTGAAGCATGAACCGGCGATCTTCAAAGCCGCGCTGCTGGCCGCGGTGAAATATGCCGAGGGTCGCGGCGCCGTGAAGTTTGATCCCACCGATTCTGCCAGCCTCAAGCTGCTGTATTGCTACCGCTTGCTGGTGCACGACAAGATCATCCAGCCCTTGCCCGAGGAGCAGGTGGCCGAGAGCAGCATGCGTCACCGGCTGGTCATGTGGTACGCGCGGCAGCTACCGCCGGACGATCCGCTGCTGAAATAGCGCCGGCGGCAGCACCTGGGGGCGGTCGTTTGCTTCAGCCGCCCAGTGCGGCGCGCAGCGCCTCGATTTCCGCAGCCGATTCTTCCAGCAGCCGCTGGTAGGATTCGATGTCAAGGTTCATGCGCTTTGCTGCAGTCACGCCCTGCAGATTGATTTCGATGGCCTGTGGATCCTGGCGGAAGCTGATCAACAGGTTGGCGATCAGGAGCACGTCGGTCAGATCCGCTTCGCCTTCGTGGTTGTATTCTAGATCCTCATGCTGGTGTACGGCTGCCACGACCTCGTCGGCCAGCTCCCAGCTCTCGAGTACCGCCTTGGCGACGTTGGCGTGCCACAGTTGCTCGATGCGGTGGTAACCGGCGGCATCGGCGGTCAGTCCCGGGAAATCCACCGCGCGCACCAGTATGTAGAGTTTGCCGATGCCGTGCACCATGCCGGCTAGTGCGGCCGCGTCGGCGTTAACGCTGGTAAGGCGTCGGGCGACGACACTGGCCATGGCGGCCACATGCGCGCTACGCTGCCATAGCGCGCTTAGCGATTCCTTGACGGCCTGCAGGGTTTGCGATTTTGTCAGCTGCGACATGGCCAGCGCAATCGAACTACTGCGCACCAGTGTAAAGCCCACCCGGGTAATTGCGGTACGCAGATCGTTCACACGGTTGCCGCTGCGATTGATCGCTGCAGAGTTAGCAATCTGCAGCAGACGCGCGGTTAGCGAAGGTTCGGCGCCGATCACGCGCACCAGCTTCTCGACCGAGACTTCCTCGTCCTGCAGCACCCGGCGCACGCGCATGGCGATATCCGGAAAGCCCGGCAATTCGATCTTGCCGGCCGACATTTCCTTTGCCAGGGCGGAAGCAAAGGCAAATTCAACCGAGTCGCTGCTGGTGCTGGCTGCTGAGGTGGGCATCGTTTTTCCTTCTCTGTGAGAGGCCGTATCGGCAAAGTGCCTCGTCCCTGAAGCCTCCGGGTGCAACTGGATTGCGTGATGCCGGTCACGTTCCGGGTGCACTAGCTGGTGCGCTTCGCACCCGAATGGCATTGATCGTTAAAGATTGCCCGCCGCAGACCGCTACCAGTGGCTGAGACCAGCCGCCCGCCGCGGCCTCGACCAGCATGGAGGGTCAGGTGTTCGGATTTTCGAAGAAGATTGCTATGGCCCGGGGCCGGGTCGGCCTGTGCATGCAGGACAAGCACCTGGCGATCGCCGTGGTACGACGTGATGCGCCCGGTTCCGTGGTGCTGGAGCGCTGCGAACTGCTGGCGCTGCCGGAGGCCGGCGCGCCGGATCCGCGCGCCGCGCTGCTGCGGAGCATAGGATTGCCGCGCATGGCCGTGAGCTGCGCGCTCCAGCCCAGCGAATACCAGTTGATCACGGTCGAAGCCCCGGACGTGCCGCCAGCGGAGTTGCGCGCCGCGATGCGCTGGCGGCTCAAGGATCTCATTGATATACGCATCGAGGACGCGACTATCGATGTGTTCGCGGTACCCAGCCAGGCGCGCGCCGCCCAGGGCAAGTCGATGTACGCGGTCGCCGCGCGCCGCGCCGTCGTCGAGGGCCTGTCGACAACGCTCGCCGAAGTGCCGCTGTTCGACGTGGTGGATATTCCGGAACTGTGCCTGCGCAACCTCCTGGCGCTGCTGCCCGCCGCAGCCGGCGGCGTCGCGCTGCTGCACCTTGGTGAGCAGACCGCGTCAGTGATCGTCGTGCGCGGCAATACCTATTACTTCTCGCGGCAGATGAGTCTGCGCAACGCGGTAAACCTCGATCTCGGCGGCGATGAGGTTCCGGG
>JAYUZE010000222.1:0-2764 GCA_043752035.1 Gammaproteobacteria bacterium | reverse complement strand
GATGTAGCCACCGCGATGATCGCTGAAGATCGTCGCGCGTATCGCCAGCGTGCCGTCGATCAGCGGCAGGTTGAAGGTGGCATTCAGGTTGTTGTTCGGCGAGCCGCCGGCCGTGACGCCGTAACCGGCATTCACATTGCCTTCGGTCTTGTTGAGGTTCGGCTTGTTGGTGATGTAGCGCACCGCACCGGCTTGCGCGCCGCCGCCGAACAAGGTGCCCTGCGGGCCTTCCAGCACTTCGACGCGTGCGATGTCAGCGAGGTACACATCCATGTTGCGACCAGGGAACTGCATCGACTCGTCGTCGAGGTACAGCGCGACGTTAGGGAACGGCGCAATCGTGGCCTGTGACTGGTTGGGTGCGCCGCCCGAGCTCAGGCCGCGCAGAAAGATGTTGCCGGCACCGGGACCGTTGCCGCTGTAGGTGACGTTTGGCGTGTACTTCAGCAGCTCGTTGAAGCTGGTGACATTCAACTGAGTCAGCTGTTCGCCGGTCATCGCCTGGATCGTGATGGGCACGTCCTGGATATTTTCCGAACGGCGCTGTGCCGTCACGACGATTTCTTCAAGTCCGCCGGTGTTGGCCGCGGTTGCGGCATCCGCAGCCTTGGCCTGCGGCCCAAAAGCTGTGGCGGCGCTCGCGGTACCCAGTACGGCCAAAATGGCGCGGCGTATGCTGTCGTTAGAGTTCAAGTGGATCTCCCCGATGGTATTGAAAGCAGAAATGATCCGACGGTCGGTATCGAGCCGCAGCGGCTCCCCTCATGTTCCTTTGCGGAACTGTACTCGACTTGTCGCGTGGTATCCACACTTGGCGCGGTCAAATACCCGAACTCACCTGGTCGGCAGCCGCGATTTCCCAGGGGCCGGTACCTCCGATGGTCCTGCTCCGCGCTCTGGATTGCAGCGCAGCCATCGCCGACCGCAGATTTCCAGCGTGTGGGATGAATCACGAAGCTGTAAAGATTGTCTGGTAGCGGTGCGGCCGTCGCCGCCGATGGCTGTCGCCTGCTGTCTCGCTGAGGCAACAATGCGCTGCAAAAGCATTGTCCTATCTGAAAAAGTTATTGACCGACTGTCCCAGGAGACCTGACCTGATCCGTCGCCGCCAATTCTTGTCCACGATCGCCGGTCTGTCCTCCTGCACCCTGTCGCACGGCGCCTTGGGGCGTGCCCGCCTGCCTCGGGTGGGCGTCGTCGGCGGCGGGATTGTTGGCGCAGCCCTCGCATTTGAGCTGGCGCGCTCGGGTGCCAGGGTGGCACTGTTCGAGAAGATCGAGCCCGGATGCGGCGCTACCCGCAACTCGTTTGCCTGGCTGAACGCCTTCGTCGACGATGCCCACTACCGCGAGCTGCGGCTGCGCAGTCTCGCGCTCTACCATGGGCTCGATCGCCAACTGCGTCTGGGGATCCGCTGGGGTGGCTACGCCAATTGGGCGAGCACCGAGGAGCAGTTGCAGGGCTGGCGGGCCACAGCAGCTCAGCTTGCCGGCGCCGCGCATCCGGCGCGGGCCATCGATGCCTCTGAATTGATGCGACTCGTTCCCGGGCTGGCACCCGGTCCGGTGACGGCCGCGTTCTACTCCAGCCTGGATGGGCACCTCGACCCGCTGGCGGTGACGCAGCGCTTCATCGCCGCCGCGAGGCGTCACGGGGCAACGATGCATTGTCCCGGTGAGGTGCAGGCGCTCGGATTCAGCAGCGGCAGGTTGAATCATGTGATGAGCTCGGGTCGCCGCGTGCCGCTCGATCGGTTGGTGGTGGCGGCGGGCACGGATACGCCGCGAGTCCTGGAAATGATCGGCTTCAGGCTGCGGCTGCGTCACGCGCCTGGCATTCTGGCGCACAGCACCCGGTTGCCGGCGATATCGCCGGTGATCTGCGATGCTCCCGGAGGGCTGCTATTCAAACAGATGGCGGATGGCAGTGTGGTGGCGAGCGATGCGCCGGAGCCGCCAGACCTGCCCGTGCATCACGAGATCCGCGAGCGCGCCAGCGATTTTCCGGACGATGCGCTGCGTGCGCTGCACGGCAATCGCATACTCGGTAAGGTTCAGGCCCTGCTGCCTGCGGTGCGTGGCATGGCGCTCGAGCGCCTCACGCTGGGGTATCGGCCGATGCCCCTCGATGACCGGCCGATCGTGGGTCCCGTTCCCACGGCGCCCGATGTGCATGTGGTGGTCACCCACAGTGGAGTTACCCTCGCCCCGATATTGGCGCGCTACGTGACGAGCGAAGTACTTGCCGGTGAGCGCGAACCCTGGTTGTCGCCTTATCGTCCGGAGCGCTTTGGCGTCATGGCCGCATCTTGAAAAGACATTTGCCAGTTCTGGCCGATTGCCTCACCCTCAGGCGCACAACTGTACAGGTCCGGGTTCGATGAATCGGGTCAAAATCGACCGAAGGTGGCTGCCGCTGAACGCCCTGCGCGCCTTTGAGGCCGTCGCCCGGCACGGCAGCTTTACCGCTGCGGCCAATGCGCTGCAGATTTCGCAGAGCGCACTCTCGCGTCATGTGCTGGGCCTGGAGAGCATGCTGGGCGCGCAGCTGTTCGATCGCAAACCCCAGGCGCTGAGCCTGACCAACGCCGGCCAGCACCTGCTGCCCTCGGTCACCAAGGCCTTCGATCGGATAGAATATTCGCTCGATGAGATCCGCCAGCTCGCGGCGCCAGCGCTGCGGACGCTGCGGGTACAGTTTCCGGCGACCTTCGCAGTGCAGCTGGCCGCGCCCTTGCTGCGCGACTTCCGGCGCATCAATCCCG
>JAYUZE010000221.1:0-7277 GCA_043752035.1 Gammaproteobacteria bacterium | reverse complement strand
CGGTGGCCAGCGGCACGGATGCGCTGCTGATGGCGCTGATGGCGCTCGGCATCGGCAAGGGCGATGAAGTGATCACCAGCCCCTTCACCTTCGTCTCGACTGCTGAGGTGATCGTGCTGGTGGGCGCCAAGCCCGTGTTCGTCGACATCGAACCGGATACCGCCAACATGGATGCCGCGCTGCTGGAGCAGGCCATTACCCCGCGCACCCGCGCCATCATGCCGGTAAGCCTCTACGGCCAGCCTTGCGACATGGACGAGATCAGCGCCGTAGCCGCGCGCCACGGCAATATCGTGGTGATCGAAGATGCCGCGCAGAGCTTCGGCGCGCTCTATCACGGCCGGCGCAGTGGTGCGCTCTCAGGCATAGGCTGCACCAGTTTCTTTCCCAGCAAGCCGCTGGGGTGTTATGGGGATGGCGGCGCGATCTTTACCGATGATGCCGAGATCGCCAAGGCCTGCATCGAGATCCGCGTGCACGGCCAGAGCGCCCGCTACTATCACTCGCGCATCGGCATCGGTGGGCGCATGGATACGCTGCAGTGCGCGATCCTGCTGGCCAAGATGGCGCGCTTCGATTGGGAAGTGTCACGCCGCATCGAGCTCGGGCGCATTTACGCCGAGCGCATCGCCGCCAGTGGCGCGCGCGCCGGGCTGCTGGCGGTGCGCCCCGGACGCACCAGCGTGTACGCGCAGTACACCGTGATGGTCGATGATCGCGACGGCGTGCAGGAGCGCATGCGCGCGGCCGGCGTGCCCACGGCCGTGCACTATCCGCGCCCGCTCCACCAGCAGCCGGCCTACCAGGCATTATGTGACCCGAAACCGATGCCGGTGAGTGAGTTGCTTGCCAGGCAGGTCATCAGCCTGCCGATGAGCGCCGATCTCACCGACTCGCACGTCGATACCGTGGTCAAGGCGCTGGCGGCCGCGACGCGCGGCTGAAGGCGCGAACCCGGTCGCGATTCCTGAGGCCAGCACGGTAGACCCGCGGCCGGGCCTGCTATCCTCGGCGATTGATTGGTCTCACTATTCAGGTGACAGGGCATGTTCAGTCTGCGCAATTGCCGCATCGGTGTGGTCGGTCTCGGTTACGTCGGGCTGCCGCTGGCCGTGGAATTCGGCAAGCACTTCGATACCACCGGGTTCGATGTCAAGGCCGATCGCATCCGCGAATTGCGCGCCGGGCGCGACAGCACACTCGAGACCACCCGGCAGGAGCTGCGCGCGGCCACGGGCCTGAAGTTCACCACCGAGCTCAAGGCGCTGCGCCGCTGTCGCATTTTCATCGTCACGGTGCCCACACCGATCGATCAGTACAAGCGCCCCGACCTGACGCCGCTGATGGGCGCCAGCAACACCGTGGGCCAGGTGCTCAAGAAAGGCGACGTGGTGGTTTATGAATCCACGGTGTATCCGGGCTGCACCGAAGAGATCTGTGTACCGATACTCGAGCGCGTTTCCGGCCTGAAGTTCAATAAAGATTTCTTCATCGGCTACAGTCCTGAGCGCATCAATCCGGGCGACAAAGAACACCGCCTGCCCAGCATCCGCAAAGTCACTTCCGGCTCGACGCCTGAGGCCGCAGACTTCGTGAACAAGCTCTACGGCTCGATCATCCGTGCCGGCACCTACAAGGCCAGCAGCGTGCGCGTGGCCGAGGCCGCCAAAGTGATCGAGAACACGCAGCGTGATGTCAACATTGCGCTGATCAATGAACTGGCGCTGATCTTCAACCGCCTCGGCATCGACACCGAGGAGGTGTTGCTGGCCGCGGGCACCAAGTGGAATTTCCTGCCGTTTCGTCCCGGCCTGGTCGGCGGCCACTGCATTGGCGTCGATCCCTATTACCTGACCCACAAGGCGCAGGAGATCGGCTATCACCCGGAGATGATTCTTGCCGGTCGCCGGCTCAACGACAGCATGGGCCAGTATGTCGCTACCGAAGTGCTGCGCCTGATGGCTGGCCGGCGCATCCACATCAAGGGCGCGCGCATCCTGGTGCTGGGCCTGACCTTCAAGGAAAACTGCCCCGACATCCGCAACTCCAAGGTCATCGACGTGATCCGCGAGTTGCAGAAGTATGGCGCGAAGATCGACGTGTACGACCCCTGGGTCGACGGCGCCGAGGCGCGGCACGAGTACGGTCTGCGCCCGGTGCGCACGCTCAAGCGCGGCCACTACGATGCCGCGGTCATCGCGGTCGGGCACAAGGAGTTCAAGGGCATGGGCGTGAGCGGCGTGCGGCGGCTGTGCAAGCGCCGGCACGTACTCTATGACATTAAGTATGTGTTTCCGGCCGCGGAGGTTGACGGGCGCCTGTAAGGGAGTCCTGAAGCGTGTGATGGCAGATATGGCAGACACCGCTGTGCCACTGGTTGTCGACCTGGATGGCACGCTTACCTACGTAGACACGCTGGCCGAATTGTCGGTCAGGCTGATCAAGTCCGCGCCGCTGTCGGTCTTCCTGTTCCCGTGGTATCTGCTGAAGGGCAAGGCGGCATTCAAGGAGTTTGTCTGCACACGACAGACTTTCGATCCGCGAACCATCCCGTATCGAGAGGACCTCCTCGGATACATTCGCGCGCAACGGCGCAATGGCCGCAGGACCATTCTGGCGACGGCCGCCCACAAGTCGATTGCGCAAGCAGTGGCGGCTCACCTCAAGCTGTTCGACCAGATTCTCGCCTCCGACCATCTGACCAATCTGAAGGGCAAGGCGAAGCTGGCAGCTATCAGGTGCGAGGTCGGCCAGAAATTTTCCTATGCGGGCGACAGCGCGGCAGATTTGCCGATATGGCGCGCGGCAACGACGGCAGTGCTGGTCAACTGCGCGGCCAGAGTGACCCGCGCAATCAACGGTGTCGTGGTTATTGAGCGCACCTTTGCCGGGAAATCGCCACTTGAGAGATTGATCGCCTGGGCGTCGATGTTGAGACTGCACCAATGGGTCAAAAATCTTCTGATATTCGTGCCTCTGGTTACATCCTTTCAATTCCTGAACCTCAGCAAGGTGGCCGTTCTGGTGCAGGGATTTCTGGCATTTTCGCTGGTCGCATCGGCGACCTACGTGGCCAATGACATCTGGGATCTGCAAAGCGATCGAGCCCATCCTCGCAAACGGCACAGACCCATAGCCCGCGGCTCGATATCGATTGTGAGCGGCGCAATCAGCGTCTTGGCGTTGCTGTTAGCAGGCATGGCCCTTGCCTGGTTTGACTCGAGGCCCTTTGCCTGGGTGCTGGTCGGTTACCTGACCTTGACGATCGTGTATTCCTGGGCGCTGAAGGCGCTGGTGTTGCTGGACGTATTGATGTTGTCCCTGTTGTTCGCGCTCAGGATACTCGCGGGCTCGGTACTGGCGTCGGCTCCGGTCAGTACCTGGCTGTTCGGATTTTCGGTTTTCATGTTCATCAGCCTCGCTCTCGTCAAGAGAGCTGGGGAGCTGGTCACACTCGGACAGCTTGGCGAACCGGCAACCAGGGGGCGCGACTATCGAGTCACAGACCTGAATATCCTCTTGCCCCTGGGTGTGGGTACTGCGCTTTCAGCCATCGTCGTGTTCTGCTTGTTCATTTCGGCCCCGGAGACCCAGATCAGGTATCGATCTCCTGAGCTGCTCTGGCTGGTCGCATTCGGTCTGGTCTATTGGTCGGCAAGACTGTGGGTGAAGGTCTCTAGAGGGGAGATGCACGACGATCCAATTGTGTACGCCGCGAGAGATCTGAACAGTCGCCTCATGATCTCGGGGATGGTGGCCTTGGTATTGCTTGCGCACTTCGTCAGCATCCGTCAATTGCTCGAGTGACGCTCTTTCGCCTGATGGAAATGCATGCCCATGAGGATACTGATCTCCGGAGCCAATGGATTTCTGGGCAGCGCTTGCACTCGCTTACTGCGAGCTGCGGGCCACGATGTCATCACCAGCGATCGGCGCGGCCAGGTTGACCGTAGGGGCGATCTGGCAGAGCCGGGATTTTGCGGCACATTGCCGAGCGTCGATGTGGTGGTGCACTCAGCTGCAGTTCAATACGTTTCCACCGATTTGCCGTTGTGGGCACGTCACAGGTATTTCGAGCGCGACAACGTAGTCGCGACCCGGCAGCTGCTCGGCAGGTACGCCCCAGACGGCGTCCATTTCGTGAATATCGGGACGAGCATGATGTACCGGCAGGCCGATGCCGGTTGCTACCATCCGAAATCCGAGCTGGCGGGCCAGGGCGTGTACAGCCAATCGAAACTGGCTGCGCAGCTGCTGCTGCAGTCGGCACCGGGCTTGCGCTGGGCTACCGTGGTCCCATGCATCATTGGCGGCGCGGGACGCGGCGGATTGTTCAATGGGTTCGTAAAGTCCATCGAGCGCTTTGGCGTCGCTGTTTGTCCGGGCACAGGTCGATATCCGATTGCGATGGTGCATGTCGATGACGTGGCGGCGCTGGTCGAGACCATTGTTCGCGTCGGTGCTACCGGCATCTACAACGCTGCGGCCCATGAACCGTTGACACTGCTGGAATGGATCGGCCACACCGCCGCGGAGCTGAGGCGGCCTGGCGTACGTGTGGTGCGGATTCCGATTCAGCTGGTGTCAGTGCTTGCCAGGATTTCCCGGTACCGGCTGCTGGCTGCCGAACAGCTGCAAATGCTCCTGCAACCGCACATACTGGACACTTCGGCATCCGAAGCGCTCGGCTGGTCACCGAAGATGAGTAATCTGGAGACCTTGCGTGAAATTGTCCGGTTCACAGCCCGGCAACGTTGAGCCTTTATTCACCACTGCCACACTCACGACCTGCAATAACTGGCGACACTCACTGGCGCATATGTCCTGGTGGTCAAAATTCGCGGCCGGCAAGCTGGCAACCTGCGTTCTGCTGGCGGCGGCCTATTGGGTCGTCGCCGCGGCGGCCTTCGGCGGTTACGTCGGCAAATGGGGTTTGCGTGATGGCAGCACAGGTTTTTCGGCAGAGACGCTGCTGGATGGCAGTGCCAACCGGCCCTGGGTATATCGTCAACTGATTCCCCAGCTGGCTCGCACCCTGGATGCCATTGCGCCCGAGTCGGCCAGAAACTATGCGATTGCCAGAGTGCGACCCGAAGCTACCTTTACCCGAGTCAGGAAGCAGGCAGATGCTTCAATTCAGTTCGAGCGCCTGGTCATGTTGTATGCCTCGTTTGTCGCGGTCTTTGCGTCGCTGTTCATCCTGCGGCGCGTGCTGCTGGAGGCCGGGGTGCCGCGTATGGAGTCCTTTGCGGCGCCGATCGTGGCCATGCTCGCGTTTCCATTCCTGCAGACTGTCGGCGGCTATTTTTACGACTTCCCGGAAATCATGTGCTTTGCTGCTGCGGTATTGTTTGCGATGCGCGGCCACTGGCTCGCGCTGGCCGTACTTTCCCTGCCCGCCACGCTGAACAAGGAATCCTTCCTGGTGTTTCTGCTGTCGCTGTTGCCGTTCTTTTTGAGAAGGTTCAGCGCGGCCCAGGCCGTGGTACGATTGCTGCCATCGCTCGTCATCGCGCTGCTGGTGAACATCGCGCTAAAGATCGTGTATTCCGGAAACCCTGGCGGCGCGCTGCAATATCACCTGGGTGAGAACCTCGGCAGTTACCTCTCGCGCGCAACCTATCTGTCGGTCGAAAGTACCTATGGAGTGCCAGGGCCGGCAATGCTGTCCCTGGTGTTCGTACTGTTGGTCGCCCTGGTGGCAGCGCGCAGCTGGCGTCGCTGTACTATCGAGGTTCGACGGCACCTGCTGCTGGCGGGTTTGCTGAATGCACCGCTGTTCATTGCTTTCGCCGCCCCGGGCGAATTGCGCAATCTCAGTTTCCTGTTTGTTGCAGCCGTGATCCTGGTTGCAAAGTGCCTGATGGTGGACGGTACTGGGATTGAACCAGTGACCCCTGCCGTGTGAAAGCAGTGCTCTACCGCTGAGCTAACCGTCCCCGGGGATGGCCATAAGGGCTCGAGGGGCGGGGAGTGTAAGCGTCACAAGGGCGGAAAATCAATCACTGCGGGCAATCGCCGGTGGCAGCCCGGGGCCTTCCCAGCTACCATGCCCGTCCCTTAAAAATCAGTCGATTAGGCAGAATTCAACCATGGCGGTCGTTACCCGCTTCGCTCCCAGCCCGACCGGATTGCTGCATATCGGCGGTGTACGCACGGCGCTGTTTTCCTGGCTGTATGCCCGCCATCACGGGGGCAAGTTTATCCTGCGCGTCGAGGATACCGACCGCGAGCGTTCGACTGATGAGGCCGTAAAAGTCATTCTCGATGGCATGGAGTGGCTGGGCCTCAGTGCCGATCAGGGGCCGTACTACCAGACGCAGCGCTTCGATCGCTATCACGAGGTGCTGGCTGGCATGCTCAACAGCGGCCACGCCTACCACTGCTATTGCAGCAAGGAAGAGCTCGAGACGCTGCGCGCCCAGCAGATGGCTGCCAAGCAGAAGCCGCGCTACGACGGCCGCTGCCGCGATCTCAAGGCGCCCAAGCCCGGTATCGCTCCGGTGGTGCGCTTCAGAAATCCGCTCGCTGGCGAGGTGGTGGTCGAAGACCAGGTGCACGGGCGCGTGGTGTTTCAGAACACCGAGCTCGACGATCTGATCATCGCCCGCTCAGGCGGCACGCCGACCTACAATTTCTGCGTGGTCGTTGACGACATGGATATGGGCATCACCCATGTGATCCGCGGCGACGATCACCTCAATAACACGCCGCGGCAGATGAACATGCTGCTGGCGCTGGGCGCCACGCCGCCGGTCTATGCGCATGTGCCGATGATCCTCGGCGCTGATGGCGCCAAGCTCTCCAAGCGTCACGGCGCGGTGAGCGTGCTGCAATACCAGGAGGAGGGTTATCTTCCGGATGCGCTGTTGAACTACCTGGTGCGCCTCGGCTGGGCGCATGGCGACCAGGAAATGTTCACGCGCGAGGAGATGATTGCCGCCTTCGATATCGCGCAGGTCGGCCGGGCCGCGTCGGCCTTCAATGCTGAGAAGCTCCTGTGGCTGAACCAGCAACACATGATGAAGGCGCCGGTGGCGGTGCTGGCTGCGGGCTTGCGCGCGCAATTGGCTCGCTTGGGTGTGACCAGCGACGATCAGGCGCTGCTCGAGGGCGTGGCCAACGCGCAGCGTGAACGCTCGAAGACCTTCAAGGACATGGCCGCCGGCAGCGCCTTCTTTTTCCGGGCTGTGGAGGAAATCGATCCCGCGGCAGCCAAGAAGCATCTGAATGCGGAAGCCCTGCCGCTGCTGGAGACCTTGCGCGCCGCACTCGCG
>JAYUZE010000220.1:0-28293 GCA_043752035.1 Gammaproteobacteria bacterium | reverse complement strand
CCGGGCGCACGATGATCGGATTGACATCCAGTTCCGAGAGCACCGCGAGGTTGGCCGCAGCATAGTTCGTTATTGCAACGATGGCGTCAATCAGCGCTTCGATGTCGCCAGCGGGCTTGCCGCGGTAACCGGTCAGTAACCTGCCGGCCGCGAGCTGCTGCAGGACGAGCGATATCGTCGCGCGAGTGAAGGGCGGCAGCAGTGTAATGCTGTCGCGCACGAGCTCGGTCAGCACGCCACCCGACCCCAATACCAGCGTCAGCCCGAACTGCGCATCGACCAGCATGCCGACCAGCACTTCCACCACGCCGTCCTTGACCATCGATTCGACCAACACCTGATCGGCGAGCTTACCGAGCTGTATGGCGGCAGCCTGTGCCTCTGCTTCGGTCCTGATGTTGAGAATGACTCCACCGACATCTGATTTATGCGCCAGCTCGACGGCCGCCGCTTTCATCACCACCGGGAACCCGAGCTCGAGTGCCGCGGCCACTGCCGAGCTCACGCTCACCTGGCGGAAGCGCGGTACCGGGACACCAAAGGCCCCCAGCGCCTGCTTGGCTTCGTGTTCCAGCAGATTGCGAGCCGCCGCGGCGCTCGCGACCGCGCCGGGGCGCAGCAGCGCAACGCCGCTTCCCTGGCGCCAGGCCTCGCCCATGGCGCCGCAAAGATTCAGCGCTTCGAGGCCCTCGCGCAGGCCCTGCAGTGGCACCACGCCCGCATCCAGGCACTGGGCACGAATGCTGGCGGGCATGGTCTCGGGGAGCGAGGCGAGCAGCGCCACGCGTGCGCAACCCAGACCACTTCGAGCCGCCAATTCGTCAATCGCGACCGCCGCACCGACAAACTCATCAATCACTACCGTAAAGGAACTAAGATCAGCGGTGCCTGCGGGTGGACAGTCGAGCACGAAGGCTACTGCGTCCACGTCCATCGCTACGACCGTATCGAATACGGCGCGCTGGCGCGGCGGATCGAACCAGGTGTAGGTGTGAAAGTCGAAAGGATTTGAAATCGTTACCCGTTCGCCAAGAATGTCCTGCAGGCGCGTACGTGGTGCGGCGGCGAGTGGCGGAAAACTCAAACCTAGATCGCGCGACACGTCGGCTGTCATCGCCATGTCGCCCCCAGATGCGCCCATTGCCAGCACGCGCCGCCCGTTTAGTGGCCCGCCTAGATGCAGGATTTTCAGGGTTTCGCACAGCGTGCTCAGGGTTTCGCAGCGGGCGATGCCGGTCTGGCGGCAGTAGGCATCGAACACGCTGTCGCTACCCGCCAGCGAACCGGTATGGCTGTGCGCGGTGCGCGCCGCAGTCTCGGTGCGACCCGCCTTCACCAGTGCCATGGGCTTGCGTTTTGCGCGCGCGAGATCTGCTGCGCATGCGAAGCGTTCCGGGTCCTTGATGCCTTCAACGTACAGGCCGAAGGCACTGACCCGATCATCGTCGCACAGGATCTCGATAAGATCCTCGATCGCCAGGCGGGTCTGGTTGCCCACCGTGAAGATGTAGCCGATCGGCACCGAGCGGTCGTTGAACATCATCGTCAGCGCAATCGTGCCGCTCTGGCAGATCAGCGCGACGCCGCGCCCGGGGCTTGTTCCGACGACCTGATCCGGCCACAGTGCGCATCGATCGAAGAAATTCACGATGCCGTAGCAGTTGGGCCCGAAAAACGGCACGTCCGGCGCGTTGGCAAGCAGAGATTCGGTCAGCGCGTGACCCGCTTCGGTGCCGAGCTCCGAAAATCCGGAAGCAAAACACACGAAACCACCGGCACCACGTCGCTGCAATGCACCGGCCACCCTGACCGCTTCGGGCGCTGCGACTGCAACGAAGGCCTGGTCGGGTGCGCCGGGCAGCTCATCGACCGAGCGGTAGTAGTGCGTGTCGGCCGTGGAAGGCCGCGTCGGATGCACGTGCCACAGCTGGCCGCTATAACCGATCGCCCGGCTGCCAGCAGCGACGGCATCGGTCCAGTTGCCGCCGATCAGCGCAATGCTCCTAGGTCGCAGCAGCCGCTCGATATCCATCTCAGCGTTGCCGCAGTTCGATCCGTCGCGAGGGCGGACCCGGTGCCAGTACAGCGGCACTGGTCGCAACCAGTGCCGCAATCGCCTGGGCAATGGGCTCGGGAAAGGGCGCGGAGGCCGGCGCAGCACCCTGCTGCACGTGCAGCAGCATGACTTCACCGATGGATACCGGATCGGCGTAGCGCGCGCAGTAGAAATCGAAGGCCACGTGCAGGCGCTTGGCGTCGCCTGCCAACACCCGCACCCGCACTTCCAGGCGATCGGTACTCATGACTTCGTGCAGGAAATGCTGATGCTGCTCGAGCGTATAGAGCGTGGCCGAAGTGGACTTGCGGTAGGCTTGATCCAGCCCCAGGTGATCCATCAGCGCGTCGGCAGCGTAGCTCAGCACCAGGCCGTAGTAGGCGTCGCGCAGATGACCGTTGTAGTCGATCCACTCTGGCGCGATATCAGTCGAGTAGATCAGCAGTGCCTTGTCACCCGCCATTCAGCGCAGCCCGAGTCGCTCGCGGGCCTGTGCCGCCGTGATTACCCGGGCGCCCATCGCCTCGATGATCGTGCGTGCCTTCTCCACCAGCTGTGCATTGCTGGCATACACGCCGCGGCTCAGGTACAGATTGTCTTCCAGGCCCACGCGCACGTTGCCGCCCAGCAATATCGACTGCGCCACCCAGGGCATCTGCATGCGGCTGATCGCGAAGGAAGTCCAGACGGTGCCCGGATCAAGGCTATGGACCATGGCCAGCAGATGTCCAGTTTCAGCAGGTACGCCATAGGCGATGCCCGCGCACAGCTGGATCAGTGGCGGGGAGGGCACCAGGCCCTCCTTGAACATCTGCTTGGCGAACCACAGATTGCCGGTATCGAAGATTTCCAGCTCCGCCTTTACACCCAGGTCGCGCAGGATTCCCGCACCCTTGCGCAGGTAGTTGGGCGTCGACACATAGGCACGATTGCTGTCGCCGAAGTTCAGGCTACCGCAGTCGAGCGTGGCGATATCGGGGCGGTACAAGCCCTCCTGGCAAAGATCGATGACGTGGCGCATGCGGTCTTCCTGCGACACGAAATCGGTGCCCGGGGCGGGCGTATCCTGCATGCCGTTGTCGCCGACGCAGATGTAGCCGCCCATGCCGCAGGTCAGGTTGACGAGTACGTCGACCTTGCTGTCGCGGATGCGCTTGACCACCTCGCGATAATGCCGGGTCTCCATGCTGAAGGCGCCGGTGTCCGGCTCACGCACGTGAATATGCACGATGGCCGCGCCGGCGCGCGCCGCGTCGATCGCCGCGCCGGCAATCTGTTCTGGGGTGACGGGACAATGCGGACTCTTGGTGACCTTGGTGTCGTCGCCAGTGATCGCACAGGTAATCATCACGTCGTGATTCATGGTTCCCCCTAAATCAGCACGGCAGCCGCCTGTCCGCAGCGATTTATACTATCATGCTGCACCCGTATGTTTTCCTTCCTCCGCCCCGCTGCCGACGCCACGCCCTTGCCAGCAGAGCGTGTGGATCCGGAATATCGGCGCCTGCGGCGCCAGATCTTTATCGGCATCTTCATCGGCTATGCGGCCTACTATCTGGTGCGCAAGAACTTCTCGCTGGCGATGCCCGATATCCTCAAGGACTACCCGCAGTACACCAAGGCCCAGCTCGGCACTGCCATGACCGGCCTGTCGATCGCCTACGGGTTCTCGAAGTTCCTGATGGGCAGCGTCTCGGATCGCAGCAATCCGCGCTATTTCCTGCCGCTGGGGCTGTTGCTCTCCTGCGCGATCCTGTTCGTGTTCGGGTTCTACAAGGCGATCTACCTCTCGCTCACCGCGATGATCGTGTTGCAGACCCTCAACGGCTGGTGCAACGGCATGGGTTGGGCGCCTTGCGGCAAGACCATGGTGCACTGGTTCTCCACGCGGGAGCGCGGGCGCGCGGTTTCCATCTGGAATGTCGCGCACAATGTCGGCGGCGCGCTGGTGGCCACCATCGCCCTGCTCGGCGTGCTGCTGTTCCACGACTGGGGCGCGAAGTTCTATTTCAACGCCATGGTGTCGGTGGTGGTGGCATTTATAGCCATGGCGCTGATCCGCGATACGCCCCAAAGCTGCGGCCTGCCGCCGATTGAACAATACAAAGACGACTATCCGCCCAACTACAGCGCCAAACACGAGCGCACCTTCAGTTTCCGCGAGATCTTTCTCGAACACGTGCTACGCAACCGGCTGCTGTGGGCTATCGCCACTGCCAATGCATTCGTCTATTTCGTCCGCTATGGCGTGGTCGACTGGATACCCGTCTACATGCAGACCGCCAAACACTTCAGTTTCGAACAATCAAGCATGGCCTGGGCGCTGTTCGAATGGTCCGCTGTGCCCGGCACGATCCTGTGCGGCTGGATGTCTGACCGGGTGTTCAAATCCCAACGCGCGCCGGCCACGATACTTTTCATGATCCCGACGCTGCTGGGTTTGATCGCCTATGGACTGAATCGCCACGGCCCGCTGTGGATCGATATCGCCGCACTGATCACCATCGGTTTCTTCATCTACGGGCCGATCATGCTGATCGGCCTGCAGGCCCTCGACATGGTGCCGAAGAAGGCTGCCGGCACCGCCGCCGGATTCACCGGCTTCTTTGGCTACGTGTTCGGTTCGGCCATCGCCGGCACCGGCGTGGGCTGGATCGCCGATCACT
This sequence comes from Gammaproteobacteria bacterium, assembly GCA_043752035.1. Classification (GTDB taxonomy): domain Bacteria; phylum Pseudomonadota; class Gammaproteobacteria; order Steroidobacterales; family Steroidobacteraceae; genus FEN-1191. Next base: position 23,571 of record JAYUZE010000220.1, on the reverse strand, counting down.
GGGGCTGGGGCGGCGTGATCGTGACGATGTGCGTGTGCGCGCTTCTGGCGATGGGCTTCAGTGCGCTGACGCTGGGTCACCGCGCCACGAGTTCATCTGCGACCGTCTAGGCCACAACGCTGGCGTCGCGGCGACCATGGCTAGTAGCCGATATCCTTGAGGTAACGCGCCCGGGCGGCGACGCCGGTGTTGGCGAAGTCAGTGAATACGCCATCGACGCCGGCGCGGAAGTAGGCCAGGTACTCGGCCTCGGGATCGCCGTTGAACATGCCGGCCAGATATTTATTCTCGTTCCTAAAGGTGTAGACGTGCACGAACAGGCCCGCCTTGTGGGCATCGGCAATCAACCGTGTTGGCGCGATGGAGTTCACGTCGGCGAGCCTGGGCTTATACGGTGTCGTGCCATCGGCATTGGCGCTCTTCAGTGGTGAGACCCGCAAGGCCATCACTTGCGGCTTCCAGGGGCCGATGCCGTCGGCATAGGTCCTGACCTCGGCCAATCCCGCCGGCGTGAGCATGGCGCCAAAAGTGCGTCCATCGCCGGCTACCGTCCAGCTGAAAGGACGGCCATCGATGAAGTTGCCACTGTCATTGCTGCGATAGAGCGTTTCGCCGCTCGCATAGTCTACATCGAGCCCATCGATCAGCTGAACTACGCGGGTCTTGAGTCCCACGGAACGCAGGTATTTCAGGCTGGCCGGATCAAAACTCTGCACGAAGATGGGAGCGCCGTTGCTGTTCATCTTATTGGCGATCAGCAATTTCATCAGCGCATCCTCGAAAGGATGCGACCCCTTGCCACAGCCATTGGCGATCGCCTGGGCGTTGTTCCAGTGCGGATTCTTGGTTTCCGCATACACGCTGAGCGTGCGCCCCAGCGCCTTGCCGCGCGAGCGGGCAAGATCAATGATTTCCTGGAAGGTCAGGATCGGATGCTTGCCGTTGAGTTCCTTAGGTCGCTCGTCGGCCGCATCGTAAGTCGTGCCGCCAATCCATCGCTTGAGCTCGGCAACCGTGAAATCGGTGATCGCCCAGTCGTTGGTATGATCCTCGCCGTCGACCACGAGCGACTTGAGCACTGATTTCGGATTGGCTGGATCCGTGAGATCCGTCAAATAGCGTGCAGGTCCGCCGTACATGCTAAGCGAATAGCCCACGTTCACCCAGCTACCAGGCACGGTGCGCTTGCGGGCGGCCACCTCGGGATTGGTTTTGGCGACTTCGGCAATATTGGTGTTATCACTCAGCCACGGGTTGTGGCGCGCCACCAGCACGCAATCGCGGCTCAGGTGCAGATCTTCCTCGAGCGAATCCGCACCGGCTGCTGCCGCCGCTTCATAAGAGGGCAAGGTTTCCTCGGGATAGAGCCCCGGCAGACCCCGGTGGCCAATGATTATGGGCACGGCGCCGTTCAGCGTAGGCAACACGGGCCTGGCGCCTTGCGCCGCACCGCTGTTGTCGGCCGCGCTCACCAGCGCTGTCATAGCCAGAGCACTCGCGGCCGCGAAACTGCAGCGATGAGCATTGCCAGGTTTCCTATTCATGAACTGCGATCCCCAGTGTACGAGGCCATTGCCGCCGGCCATGGCTACTTTATGTCAAAGCATGGGAGGGTCAAATACTACCGGCCTGCAACGACTATTGACGATTTTGCCAGCTTAAGACTAATGTCGCTGTCAAATCGGAGCAGGGTCTGGTCGGCACCCTTTAATGGTGTGTCTAGCGCTCGTGCAGCCGGATACCGACAAGGCAATTCAAGGGGAAATTTATGAGCAGGCGTTTACTTCGTACGTTGGCGGTATGCGCAGGATTGGCCGCTACACTAGGGTCGCAGTTGGCTGCTGCAGCACCACCGAGTGCGCAGCCGGCGCGGGCTATCATCAAGCCGGTCTGGACGCCACTAGGTATAGGCAAACAATCGGTCACCGTGGTAATGCAGCTTGCGGGCGATCCGGTGGCAGTGCAGCAGGAGCGCGCGGGCCGCAAGCTCGAACGTGGCGAGAAGGATCAGATCAAGAGTCAGTTGCGCAGTTCGCAGCGCGAGCTGCACTCCATGATCGAGAGTGCGGGAGGCCGCATTTTAGGCAACTACCAATCCGCGTACAACGGCATCAAAGTGCGTGTACCCGTCGACAAGCTGACACAGCTCGCGAGCATGCCTGGCGTACTTGCCGTACGTCCCGTGTGGCCCATCAAGCAGGATAACGTTCATGGCATACCGGCCATCGGCGCGCCGACGGTGTGGCAGAACCTGGGCTTGCATGGCGAAGGCATCAAGGTCGCGATCATCGACACCGGCATCGATTACACGCATGCCAATTTTGGCGGCCCTGGCACGACCGCCGCCTACCAGGCGGCGTTCGCCACGGATACTGCGCCTGCAGATCCGGCGCTGTTTGGCCCGGCTGCCCCGCGCGTCAAAGGCGGTATCGACCTGGTGGGCGACGATTACAATGCCGACCCGACAGCCGCGAGCTATCAGCCCGTGCCGCATCCGGATTCCAATCCCCTCGACTGCGCGGGTCATGGCTCGCACGTTGCCGGCACCGCGGCCGGGAGCGGTGTGACCGCCGACGGGGCCACCTACAAAGGTCCTTACAATGCCGGCACGATTTCCGGCAATACCTGGCTGGTGGGCCCCGGCGTCGCACCCAAGGCCGACCTGTATGCGGTGCGCGTCTTTGGCTGCGCAGGCTCTACCGACGTGGTGGTCGACGCCATCGACTGGGCTGTCGACAATGACATGGATGTCATCAACATGTCGCTTGGTTCTTCCTTCGGTTCGAAGGATTCACCCGACGCCGTGGCCGCGACCAATGCGGCCAGGGCTGGCGTATTGGTTGTGGCTTCGGCGGGCAACTCGGGTGCCAATCAGTACATCACGGGCACACCCGCCAGCGCCGACGGCGCCATCTCGGTTGCAGCCAGCGATCCCACGCCCTCGTTCCCGGGCGCCACTTTGGCTTTGAGCACCGGCGGTTCGCCGTTACTGGCACAGAATTCCAACGGTGCGAGCTTCGTCGATGGCTCCAGCTATCCTGTCGTGGTGCTGCGCACGTCGACCGGGGCGGTTTCGCTGGGTTGCGATCCGGCTGAATACGCAGCGGCGGGCGTGGCCGGCAAGCTGGTAGTCGCACAGCGTGGCACTTGCGCGCGCGTGGCGCGCGCCGTGTATGCACAGCAGGCTGGCGCTGCAGCAGCAGCATTGATCGATAGCAGCACCGGGTATCCGCCCTACGAAGGGCAGATCACCAGCAATCCGGATACTGGCGAGCAATACACAGTCACGATTCCCTTCTTTGGCGTGCGCGGCCTGGCCGCCAACGCCTCGTCGGACGGTGGCCTGCTGGCTGCAGCCAGCGGTGGCGCGGCGATGGCTACAAACGCCCTGCTGCCAAACCCAGGCTACCTCGCCGTTGCCAGCTTCTCTTCAAGCGGCCCGCGCACTGCTGATGGCAACTTGAAGCCCAATATCACGGCGCCAGGCGTGGCAATCGTGTCCACCGCCTTCGGCACCGGCAATGGCGGCACGACGTTTTCGGGCACCTCGATGGCGGCGCCGCACGTTACTGGTGCCGCGGCCCTGACGAAGCAGGCGCACCCGAACTGGTCGGTACCACAGCTGATGGCGGCCATCCTCAACACTGGCGATCCCGCGCAGGTGACCCGCTACCGTACCAGCCGCGCCGGCACGGGCCTGGTACAGCCCGCGAAATCGACCGCCGACCGCGTCACTGCGCTGGTAGAGGAAGATGACCAGCCATTTGCGATGTCGCTCAATTTCGGCCTCGAAGAAATCAGCCGCGACGTGAATCGGCACAAGACCATCCGGCTGCGCAACAATGGTGCCGTCGCGGCCTCGTTCAGCGTCGCGCAAGCCCTGCCTTCGGGATCACCGCACTCGGTCGATATCGACCGCAGCTCGGTCACGGTACCGGCGCGCGGCAGCGCCGAAGTCGGCATCACGCTGCATGTGCCAGTGGCCACTGCTGGCGCCTCGAATGGCTCCGGGCTGTCCTTCAGGGAAGTCGCCGGCATCATCCAGTTCACTCCGGTGAGCAGCCAGAGCAATGGGGGTGCCACCCTCAGAGTGCCGTACTATCTTGTGCCGCGCGCGCTCTCGGGCGTATCCACGTCGATCGGCCAGCTTAGCAGCCGCAACCCCACGACCGTGGCCCGGGTCACGAATCGCAACGGCGCGATTGCTGGCGACGCCGATTTCTACGCCTGGGGATTAGCGGATGCCAGGGGTCCTGGACGGGTTTCCAACGACGTGCGCGCCATCGGCACTCAATCCTTTGATTGGGACGGCGTCAACCAGCTGCTGATATTCGCGGTCAACACCTACAATCACTGGTCCAATGCCGCGACCAATGAGTTCGACATCGCTGTGGATGTCGATGGCGATGGCATCGATGACTACATCGTCGTCGGTGTGGACCAGGGCGCCGTGACGACCGGCAGCTTCAACGGCCGGCTCGCAGCCTTCGTATTCAGCACACGCTCGGGCGGGGCTTCGCTCAACTTCCTGGCGACGGCGCCCACTGACAGTTCGACTGCAGAACTGCCGGTGCTGACCTCGCAGCTGTGCCGGGCACTGGAACCCTGCCTGTCAGCCGCGAACCCGCGTATCGCGTACCACGCGGCGTCCTATGACCTGATCAATGGCGGCGTGGACGTGGTGCCGGGCGTGGCCAAATACAACGTCTGGTCCAGCGCCATCAGCCAGGGCGGGTTTGCCAGTGTTGCGCCGAATGGCACCGACACCAGCAACGTGATTGCCGTCAATCCGACCGAATGGTCGCTCACGCCTGCCAAGGGACTGATGATCGTGTCCCTCGACAACAAGAGCGGTTCGGACGAGGCGCAGCTGCTCGACGTCTCACTGCGCCACTGAGGTAGTCAACCCATCGCGCTCGAGTCCGTCCGCATGGGCGGGCTCGGGCGCGACTGGTCGGCAGCACTCAAGGCTCTTGCGGCTCCGCGCAATACGGTGTCACTGCTTCCGCGCGCAACGTGGGCAGGGTACGCACACTGCGGATAATTGGGTGGCGCCACACCAGCGTCGTCAGCAACAGCGCCGTGCCGCCAGCAAAGGCGAGCGCCGAGCGCAGGCCCACGTGCTCGCCCAGCCACCCACCGATCAGTGCACCGGGCCCGGCCGGCAGCAGGATCAGCCAGCGCATGGTGCTGGTCATCCGACCGAGCATGGGCCCTGGGGTCACGGCCTGCCGTAGCGAGAGAAAGTTGATGAAGATAAACACTGCGCCAACGCCGAACAGGAACAGCATCAGCGCATAGCAGGCAATGCCGATGGCACCGAGCGGCGCGACCGCCAGCAACAGCCAACCCGCGCCACAGATCGCGAACCCCAGCATCAGTGTGGGCCCTGGACCGAGGCGCCGTACGACCCGGTAGCCATTGGCACTCGCCAGCACGGTGCCTGCCCCGAGCGCCACATAGCTCAATCCCACGCCGCGCTCTGTCAGGCCCAATTGTCGGGTCGCAAACAGAATCTGCACTACGGTGGCGGCCTGATTGCACATCTGCCACACGCCAACGCAGATCGCCATCGTCACCAGCAGCGCATGGCCGCGCACAAAATCCAGGCCCTGGCGCATCGCCGGCCAGAACGCCGCCTGGGTACGTGAGGGATACTCCCGGACCGGAACCCCACGCAGGATAGTGGCCGAGACCAGCAGCAGCACTGCATCGGCCAGCAACGCGACCGGCGCGCCTGTGAGCTTGATCAGCGCACCGGCTGCACCAGGACCGGTGACCTCAGCGGCCGACTGGGCCAGCGCATTCTTGGCATGCGCCTCGACCAGTCGCTCGCGCGGCACGATCTGCGTCAGCACGATCTGCGCCGCCGTGCCGGCCGTGGTATTGACGGCGCCAATAACGAAGGCCACGAAATACAGCCAGCGCATCGAGAGCCACCCAGCCCACCAGGCGAGTGGCACCGTGGCCACGGTGACGGCGATGGTCAGTTCGCCCACCACGTACACAGGGAGCTTGCGCACCCGATCGAGCCACACGCCGCTGGGGAGCGACATCAGTACGAAGGGCACGATCTCCATCGCCGTCAGCAGGCCCATCTGCGTGGGCGTAGCCTGCATCAGCACGGCGGCCGTCAACGGCAGCGCGAGCAGGGTCACCTGCCCGCCGAAGGAGGAGATCAGGATCGAGGACCACAGGCGCCGGTAGATCCGGTCGCGCAGCAGGTCAGTGGGCGCTAGTGCAAAGCGTTGCAGCCAGGCCGCAGCCATTAGCGTGATTCGACCCCCTCGATAGCAGGCGTGCGCCAGCCGCTGCGCAGCCCCCAGAAATAAAACAGCAGCGCGGCCAGCGCGACACACAGCTGATCCCAGCCATAGCCGATGACATTGTGTCCACCGAACTCGGCACTGCCGGCCCACGACAACGCGGTGATCGCCAGCAGGTAGACGATCAGCCACCACGCCGCCCGTAGCTGCCGGCTGAAATCCAGCCATTGCTGCCGGGCCTGATAGTAGAAATACACGGGCATCGGCAGAATCAGCAGCAGCATGATTTCACCGGTGTAGGGCCAGCGCGCCCAGTAGAGCATCAGCGTCGCCAGCACGAAGGCGATCGGCGCGAAAAATTCTAGACCCTTGATGCGCAGCGGCCGCTGCAGCTTCGGCGCCGTACGCCGCAGTACCATCACGCTGACCGGCACCACCAGGAAGGTAATGATCGTGGCCACCGAGATCACCGCCGCGAGCTTGCCCCAGCCGCGGAAAAAGAACAGGAATACGAAAGACACCAGCAGGTTGAACCACATCGCAGGCCGCGGAATGCCCGACCTGGGATGAACGCGTCCCAGCACCTCGGGTACGGTGTTGCTGCGCTCCATCGCGTAAATCATGCGCGCGGTGGTCGCCGTATAGGTGCTACCTGTACCGCTGGGGCTTACGAACGCGTCGGCGTATAACAGCACCGCCAGCCAGTTCAGATTCATCGCCAGCGCGAGCTGTGCAAACGGTGAACTGTATTCCAGCGCTGCCCAGCCCTCACCCAGATGCGTGGGCTCGATGGCGCCGAGGAAGGCCACCTGCAACAGCACATAGACCACGGTGCTGAGCGCGATCGAACCGAAGATCGCGAAGGGCACGCTGCGACCCGGATTGTGGGCCTCGCCAGCCAGATTTACCGGGCTCTGAAAACCGTTGTAGCTGAACACGATGCCGCTGGTGGCTACCGCCGTGAGGATTGCCGCGATGTTGCCCACATGCGCACCGCCATGGATACCCACCTGAAAATTGCCCCAGTGAAAACCACTGTGCATCAGCGCGATTGCGGTAGCGGCCGGCACCACCAGCTTGAAAAAGGTAATGGCGCTGTTGGTATTCGCGAAGAACTTCACGCTCCAGAAGTTGATCAGGAAGTAGATCACCACCAGCACCGCAGCGATGTACAGCCCTGGCACAGTAAGCTCGCCGCGCCCGTTGGCCGCGTGCGCGTAGAGGTGCTGGGCCCAGTCCCAGGGCCAGGAACTCATGTATTGCACCGAGGCTTCGGCCTCGACCGGAATCACCGACACAATCGCGATCCAGGCCGCCCAACCGGCCACGAAGCCAACCAGCGAGCCATGCGAGTAGTGGCCATAGCGCACGGCACCGCCCGACTCGGGGAACATCGCGCCGAGCTCCGCATAGGTGACCGCCACCAGCAGGATGATTACCGCGCCGATGATCCAGGAGTAAACGGCTCCGGGGCCGGCCAGCTGCGCCGCGCGCCAGGCGCCGAACAGCCAGCCCGAGCCGATGATCGACCCCAGGCCGGTAAACATCAGCGCGACGGCTCCGACCTGGCGGCGTATGGCGTGATCGTTGGACATGGGCACAGCTCCGGTGGGGGCGATTACTTCTACATTGTCTGCGGGCGCCGATGCCGGCGCTCGAAATATAGCCTAATCATGCGCCCAGTACTGGTCTACCCGCCGCCGCAGCGCTCAGGCGTAGAAATCGTACTCGCGATTGAAAACTTCCCCGACCAGATCGGCGTACTCACCGCGCTTTAGCGCCGCATACAGGCGCAGAAACTCGGGCGGCAGATACTCCCCTAGCAGCGTCGAGTGTTCGAGCCTGCTGAGTGCAGCCAGCAGGTCGCAGGGAAAATCCGCATCCCGCCCGCTGCGCGCCTTGCCACCGAGCGGCGCGCCCGGATCGAGCTGGTTTTGCACGCCATGCAGCACGCCGGCGAGGATTGCCGCCATCGTCAGGTGTGGACTGGCATCGGCTCCGGCCACGCGATGCTCGAGACGGCGCGCCTGACCCTGCGCCGCGGGCACGCGAAAGGCCACGCTGCGATTGTTGTGATCCCAGTCGCGGGTAGTGGGCACGAACATGCCCAGATAGCGCCGCTGCGAGTTGAAGTTCGGCGCGAACAGCGCGAGGGAATCGTACATCAGCGCCTGGGCCCCGCCGATCGCGTGTTGTAGCAGGGTCTCGCCCTGCGCAGCGCCGAAGCGATTGTTGCCGGCTTCATCGATCAGGCTGACATGCACATGCAGACCATTGCCGGGCTGTGCGACAAAGGGCTTCGCCATGAAGGTGGCATCGAGGTCGAAGGATCGCGCCACGCCCTTGACTAGGCGTCGCAGCAGCACCGCGTGATCCGCCGCCAGCAGTGGATCGGCGACATGATGCAGATTCACTTCATACTGGCCGACGCCGTATTCGGCCACTGTGCCGCACACCGGCAATTGCTGGATCCGCGCCGCCGCATCGATAGCTGAGAAGAATGCCGCTGCCTCTTCGACCGCCTCGACCGAGAGATTGGCCGCACGCCGCGGGGCGCTGCGACCGGGCAGGGCGCCGAGCTGTATCTGACCCTCGAGTCCGCGCTGCTTGTCGATCAAATAGAACTCGAGCTCGCAGGCCACCACCGGATGCATGCCGGCAGTGCGAGCGCGCGCGACCAGATCGCGCAGGATCGCGCGCACATCGAACCACATGTCCTGGCCGGTGCGCACATCGCTCATCTGCACGATCACCTGGGCGGTCGGTGTCTTTACCCACGGCACGCGCTGCAGGGTGCCGGCCATCGGCCAGGCCGTGCCATCCGGGTCGCCGTCGGCTTTGCCGATGCCCATCGGTCCCTGGCCCAGCCCACGGGCGTCGGCGATCGGCGCGCAGGCCGAGAACTGCACGCCGTCCGAAAACAGTTTATCGCCATCGCCGACGGGCAGCCGTTTGCCGGTGGTATTGCCGTTCACATCGATGATGAAGGCGTCGATGGCCTCGACGTCCGGATTGGCCTTTAGAAAGCTGCGCCAGTCGGTCAGCGAGGCGCGCGCGAAAGTATTTGGTTCATGCATGATTTCCTGCCATGGGTAATGAGCTCAGAGACGATCGCGGAGCGCGTAAAAGGACATTGCCGCCACCAGCGTCGGCCAACGCAGCGCTTTGCCGCCCGGAAAGGCCGGCGGGTGCAGCTCGCCGAGCCGCTCGAAATCGTCGCGCTCACCGTGCAGTGCATCGGCCACGGCCTTGCCGGCAAACGGCGCCATCACGACGCCCAGTCCGGAAAAGCCGCTGGCATTGATCAAACCGCGCTCGAGTTCGCACACCAGCGGCATCCGCGTGGGCGTGATACCCAGCGTCCCGCCCCAGGCGTAGTCGAAGCGCACGCTGCCCAGTTGCGGGAAAATGGCTGCCAGGTGCGGACGCACGAAGGCGCCGATGTCGCGCGGAAAGCGGTAGCGATAATTCTCGCCACCGCCAAACAGCAAGCGATGGTCGGGCGTCAACCGGAAATAGTTCACCACGAATCTTGAATCCGACACCGCCGCACCATTGCTGATCAAGGCCGCGGCACGCTCGGCGCCCAGCTGCTCGGTGACCGCAACGTAGTTGTTGATCGGCATGACATGCCGCTCGACCGTGGAGGACAAACCTCGCAGGTACCCGTTGCAGGCCAGCACCACTTTCCCGGCCCGAACCTCGCCGCGCACCGTGCTCACGCGCCAGCCCTCGCCCTCGGCGCGCAGCGCGGTGACCTCAGCGCCCTCATGCAGGCGCGCCCCATGACTCACTGCAGCGCGCGCGATGCCCAGCGCGAAGTTGAGCGCGTGCAGATGTCCACCCTGGGCGTCGAAGGAACCGCTGTGGTAATCGTCGCTGGCCACAAGGCTACGCATCTCGCCGCGCTCGATATACCGGAGATGTGGGTAGTGATAGACGCGCTGCATGTGCTCGACGTGCTCGCGCGTACTGGGCCCATAGCGCGCGCGGTGATTGGCGTGCAGGTAGCCGGGACGAAAATCGCACTGGATGTGGTAGCTGCTGATCAGCCAGTCCAGGTGCGCGCGCGCCGCCAGCGCCAGCTGCCAGTGACGCCGGGCGCCGGCAAGTCCGATGCGCGCCTCGATCCAGGGCTGTTCGCGCCGCAGGCCAACGTGTGCCTGGCCGCCATTGCGCCCGGAGGCGCCCCAGCCCAGGCGTGACTGCTCCAGCAGCACCACCTGGCTGCCGCGGCGTGCGAGATGCAACGCGGCCGACAGCCCCGCATAGCCACCACCGATCACACACACATCAGCACGTACCGATCCGTCGAGCGGCGTGGTTGATACCTGCTCGCGCACAGTGGCGGCATAGTACGAAGGCGCGTGCTGCGCGCTGGGCGCCAGAGCTGCGGGGTAGGAGCGCAGCGACATCTCAGTCCTCGGCCTCAAAGCCGCTCTTGCCGATCAGGCCCATGCCATCGCGGATGTCCGCCAGGATCGCGCGCTTTAGGTGCGTGGCATTGCGCTCCTGCACGGCGCGAATAGCCAGCTCATGCTGATCGACCAGGTTGGCGGTGCCGAAGCGGCCGTAGACCACGCGCATGTACGGTCCGAACTGCAGCCACAGGGTCTCGATCAGCTGCAGCATTGTGCGGCGGGGCTGGGCGCGATAGATCGTGAAGTGAAAATCGAGATTGCTTTCCATGTAGCCGCTGACATCGCCGGTTTTCAGCGCTAGTCCCAGTGCATTGTCGACCGCCCGCAGGTGCTTGAGGCGTGCGGCATCGATGAACGGTAGCGCCGCCACCGCCGCTTCAGGTTCGAGCAGTTCCCGGCAACGCAGCAGATCCTTGAAGCGCGCCGCCGTCATCAGCGGCACCACGATACGGCGCTTCGAGCGGATTTCCACCGCACCCTCGGCTGCGAGGCGGCTCAGGGCCTCGCGCACCGGCATCTGACTGACGCCGAGTTCGCGCGCCACACCGCGGGTGGACAGGCTGCTGCCAGGCATGAATTTTCCGGTCACGAAGCGCTGGCGCAACGCATCGTAAACGCTGTTGCGCAGCAGTCCGTCCGTCGCCGCAGAGACCGTCCGTGTCATCGTCAGGCAGCGGCGGGCAGGGCGCTGAGTGCCGGTGCCGATTCATCGAGGGCCGCGCGGATGGTGTCGACCAGCCGGTCGATCTCGGCATGCGTTATGATCAGCGGCGGGCAAAACACAATCGTGTCGCGGATCGCGCGCACCATCAGTCCGCGACGGATGCAGATATCGCGCACGATCGGCCCCGCGTTGCCTTCCTTGCCGGCAAAGCGCTGATTGGTGCCGGCGCGCGCCACGATTTCGATACCACCGATCAGGCCCAGCGAGCGCGCTTCGCCGACCAGCGGATGCGCGCGCAGCCGTGCCAATGCCTGTGCAAGATACGGCCCGGTATCTTCAGCGGTGCGCTCGACCAGGCGCTCACGGCTGATGATGTCGAGGTTGCGCAACGCCACTGCCGCGCACACCGGGTGCCCGGAATAGGTGTAGCCGTGCACGAATTCGCCGCCCACCTCGCGCAGCGTGGCGACGATCGGTGCGGCTACTGCGGTCGCGGCAATCGGCAGATAGCCCGAGGACAGGCCCTTCGCCATGTTGACGATGTCGGGCTGCACACCGAAGTGCTGGAACCCGAACCAGCGGCCGAGGCGGCCAAAGCCGCAAATCACTTCATCGCTGATCAGCAGCACACCGTACTTGCGACAGATCGCCTCCACCTGTTTCCAGTAGCCGGGCGGCGGAATGATCACACCGCCCGCACCCTGTACCGGCTCGGCGATGAAGGCCGCAACGCTTTCCGGACCCACGGCGAGTATCCGTGTCTCGATATCATTAGCGGCGCGCGCCGCAAATTTTGCCGGGTCCTCGCCGAAGGCCTCGCCGAACAGATAGGGCTGCATCACATGCTCGATGCCTGGGATCGGCAGGTCGCCCTGCACGTGCATCGCCTTCATGCCACCCAGGCTGGCAGCGGCAACGGTCGAACCGTGATAGGCATTGCGGCGGCTGATGAAGATTTTGCGCTGCGGCTGGCCCTTGACAGTCCAGTAGTGGCGCACCAGCCGGAAGGCCGTATCCGAGGCTTCAGAGCCGGAGCCACTGAAGAACACGTGCGCCAAGTTGCCGCCCAGGCGGCTGGCAATCTCGGCCGCCAACCGCACGGTCGGCACACTCGCGGTCTTGAAAAAGGTGTTGTAGTACGGCAGCTCCTGCATCTGCTCGTAAGCCGCGCGCGCCAGCTCTTCGCGACCATAGCCGGCATTTACGCACCACAGGCCAGCCATGCCATCGAGGATTTCGTTGCCCTCGGCGTCGTGAATCGTACAGCCCCGTGCCCGGATGATCAGGCGCGCACCGCCCAGTTCCGCTTGCTGCCGATAGTCACTCTGACCGGGCAGGTGGTGGGCGACATCCAGCCGTCGCAGATCCGCGATCTGTTCGGCAGTCAGGAATTCGTTACTCATCGGGGACTCCTCAGGGTTCGGGGCAATCAGCTGCCCAGCAGTTCGTGTACGGCCCGGTAGGCCTGTTCGAAGGCGACGTCGGTATACGCACCGCCGCCGGAATCGGAATTGGCAATTGCGATCCGGCCGAAACGTGCGCGGCCAATCACGTGCGGCTGTTCGCTTTCAGGAATATCGGCATCGAACAGGGAGTTGTGTTCGGGCGCATAGCCGTGCGGCCAGCGATTCACCGTGATCGCGGTGATATCGCTGGCCGGATCAAATCCGCCGGCACCGAGCATGCGGCCCAGCTGCGCGCGAATATTGCGCTCGAAGGTTTCGAAGGGCGTTGCCAGCAGTTCGGCGCGCCCGACTCTATTTTGTTCATGCTCGGTCAGTCCCGGCTGGCAGGGTACTCGAGTCATCCTTATCAGGCTCGGTTGATCCGGTGTGCGAGGACTTCGGTAAGCGCCAATGTCGACAATGGGATTCAGGCTAGCAACGGTGTGGTAGCCGCCAGGAGCATGTATCCGGATCACCCCCAATTGCGCGAATGCCCGCCAGTTGCTGATCGCAACGCTGGTATAGACAAGCGGGGCCTTGACCAGCGCGTGCAAGGCCTGTTTCTGCGCCTCGGGCAACTCCGGACACAGGTAGGGGATCATCATGTTGTAGCCGGCCAGCACGGCGCGGCGCCCGCGCAAGCGAATTGCGCGGCCATCGCGCAAGTAGCTCACGGCAACGCCCGTAGATTTTTCCGCGCCGCCGACATTTTCGACGCGCATTACGGTGCTGTTCAACCGCAGCCGCACCGGCAGCCGGGGTTGATCGAGCAGGTTGTAGTTCACGCGGGCCGAGACCACATCCTCGACGCCGCTGCCAGGTACCGCCTGCGGTATCAAACGTCGCACCAACAAGCGTGCCAGGGTCGCGTTGCCGTCCGGAAAATGCAGTTTGATTGAACCACCGGTATCGGCGTAGCCCGCGGGGGTGAAGCCCATACCGGGAATCGAACCGGGGTCGAGCCGCAGCCCCTTAAAGCCTGGCAGGCCGATACCCCAGGCATCGAGTGCCGAAACCGCGTCGGCGCCTACACCCCACTCACCGTGCGTGCGTGCCTGGTACAACGCGAGTACCTGCCGATCGACGTGCAACAGTGTCTGCAGGAAGCTTCGGTAACTGAGCTTCGCGAGGCGTTGTTTCTTTTCGCTGGAGCTGAGACCCGGCAGCGGGTCGAGATCTCCGGACTCGACTCGCAGCACATCGCGCCTGGCCGTCGTCGAAAGCGGCGTACCAGCCAGGTATTCGGACCACGGCCTGATTCCGTACCCGACCGCCAGATGATCCGCGCCAAAGGTCTCGCGATCAAAGAAGGTGCTGTCGCCCAGTCCCAGATCCCGATAAACCTCCGGATGCTGGATCGCTTTGGCGAGGCGCGGCACGTCGACACCGAGTGCACGCAGCACGCCATCGGCCACTGCGGAGTAGGGGCGCGGGCTGTCAATCTCCAGCGTGCCACCATTGAGCAACCGCAGCCGCCCAGCGCCATCGAATTCGTTGCGCTTCGCGTGCCCGCCAAAATCGTCGTGATTGTCGAGCAGCAGTATTTTCGCCGACGGATTCTGCTCCCGGTAGAAATGCGCAGCGCTGAGGCCGCTCAAGCCAGCACCCACGACGATCAGGTCGTAGAGTTCGTCGAGATCGGCGGCCGCCGGCAGCCGTGCGCCGTCGCGCAATGCATGCGCAGATTCGAAGGCACCGGGGTGGCTGCCGCGCATGCCGGTGAGCGCAGGCGGGTAGTAGCCCGCCTGATCCTGTGCACCCGGCGGCAGTGTCGGCCCAGAGCGCACACAACCCGGCAGTGCCGCAGCCGCCAGTATGCCGGCCGAGCTGACTGCCACCCCCTGGACGAAATCCCGGCGGCTGATCGGTCGATCCATACCCAAATCATGGTCGCCCGGTATGTGCGGCCCTTTGCGGCTCATCCCCAAGCCCCCAGTAATTACGCACTTTCGTGTCAGCCTGGCACCCTACCCAATAGCCCCCCAGGCCGTCAACAATCTGAGATCTCAGATGGCCAAATACACCTGCCGAGCTGGCTGTTGCTCTGTCGCTACATCCTGCCCTTAAGGCTTGGCCGCCAATTGCCTTTGCGCCACGGTCGGGTTACGGTGCGATCGCGCAGGCCGCAGAGCACTGTGATGTCAGGGGGAGATTATTAACTCCAGGAGAGGGCGTATCGTGAGTGGAAACCGACTGGAACTACAGTTTCGTGGCGTCCGGATATGCGGCCTTGCGGCCGCGGCATCCTTGCTGGCACTCGCCGCAACGCTCGCACCAGAGCTCGCACGATCCGAGGAGGCCGCTACTGACACGGCGTCTGAAGGACCGCTGCAGGAAATTGTCGTCACGGCTACGCGCCGCGCAGAATCACTCAGCAAGGTCGCCGTCAGCGTTACTGCGATCACCCAGGAAGGCCTCGATATACGAGGCATCAAGGACATCGCGGATGTCGCCCGCTTCACACCGGGCATCAAGGTCGACAACTCCGGCACCAACAACATTTCGATCCGTGGCATCGCCTCGAGCGGCGGCGCGGGCACCACTGGCATCTACATCGACGACACGCCGATCCAGATGCGCGCGCTGGCCTTCAACCCGGACGAGGCGCTGCCAAAGTCCTTCGACATCGAACGAGTCGAGGTACTGCGTGGCCCGCAGGGCACATTGTTCGGCGCGGGTTCGATGGGCGGCACCGTGCGCTACATCACGAATCAGCCGAGTCTGCACAAGTTCAGTGTGTACAGCCGCAGCGAAGTGTCCTTCACACAGGGCGGCGACCCGAGCTACGAGGCGGGTATAGCGGCTGGGGGCCCGCTGATCGACGGCACCTTTGGCGCACGCATCACGGCTTGGTATCGCAAGGATGGCGGCTGGATCGACCGCATCAATCCGGACACCGGCGCGCTGGCAGACAAGCGCACTAATCACAACGAGACCACCTTGTTGCGGCTGGCCGCGATCTGGGCACCGAATGACAAATGGACAGTGACGCCGAGTTTCTACTACCAGAAAGAGAACAAGAACGACACTGACAACTACTGGACGCTGTACTCAAACCCGGGCAGCCACCATTTTATTAGCGCCAATCCGACCCAGCGCTTTTCTCCCGACAAGCTCTACCTGCCCTCGCTCAAGATCGAAGCCGACTTCGACAAGGTTCATCTGATATCGAGCACGTCGTATTACCACCGCGATAACGTGACCGGGTACGATGGTACGCTGTACAACCTCGGCTTCTACCAGAACTTTTTTTCCGCGCTGGAGCCCTCGGGCGCTACGCTGCCCAGTCTACCGCTGATACTCGATGCCACTGGCGTCCATCTGAATGACCCCAATTTCAATCCGGCCGGTAGCCTGGGCACAATCGGCTACCGCTCGCCAGCCACTGTTGACAACGGTCAGCGAAACTTTACCCAGGAGTTCCGCCTGCAATCGGTGGACGACAGCGCGAAGCTCACCTGGACGGCAGGTTTGTTCTACAGCGTCAACAAACAGGAGTATCTCGAACAGATCCACGACCCGAACCTGGGCGCGTTCCTGAAGGCCGTCTATAGCGCCTATGGTGCGATTGGCAACACCTACGATGACGGCACGGGCAATATTGTCTCGGTGCCGCTGCCGGCGAATCCTACTGGGAACGACTACATCGCCAATTTCTTCCTTGGTACGCCCGGCTACGACCCGGCCTATCCGACTGATGCGTATTTCCTGCTCACGCACGCGAAAGACGAGCAGATCGCGCTGTATGGAGAGGGCAGCTACAAGCTCAGTGACCGGACAAAACTGACGGTTGGTGCGCGCTATGCACGCATGAAATTTGATTTCGATTCGCTGACTGGCGGACCGCAGATCTATGACGTCAACGCGTCCCGCACGAGTAGCCGCTCGGAAAATGCGTTCACTCCCAAGGTAGGATTGCAGTTCCAGGCCGGCCCCAGAAACATGTATTACGCGACCTACGCCAAGGGCTTCCGTCCGGGTGGCGGCAACAATCCACTGCCGGTCGTAGCCTGCGCCAAGGATTTTGATCCGGCCCACCTGGACCTTCCCAACGGCGCGCCGCCTACTTTCGATTCGGACTCGGTGGACAGCTTCGAAGTCGGGGCGAAGAACAATTTCGACAATCGCTTCAAGCTGGCGAGCAGCCTCTACTACATCAAGTGGAAAAACATCCAGCAGACGGTCGTGCCGCCGGTGTGCCAGATCTCTTTCATCGCCAACCTGGGCGAGGCAACGGCAAAGGGCATCGACCTGCAGGCTGAGGTGGCCATGACCGACAGTTTCACAATGGAACTGACAGCGGGCTATACCGACGCCCGCTATACGCGGGACTCGCAGATTTCGAAGAATCCCGCGGTGAGACCCATTGTCGCCAGCGGTGACGCTATTTCAGGCCAGGGTGGCCAGCCGAATGCGCCTTTCACTGGATCGGCCGGTTTTGAGTACAAGTTTAACGCCTTCAGCCACGAGTCCTTCGTGCGTCTCGACTACGAGTACAGCGGTGCTCCGAAGTGGCTCAGCGCGATCCAGCACCGGGCAACGGGGCAGTTCAACGCCGCCAATTATCCGCTGCCCGCCACAAACTTCATGACGCTGCGGGGCGGCGTGACACTCGGCGATTGGCAGGTGGCGGCATTTGTCGACAATCTGACTGACACCCACGTGGTTACAAACTACGACTTTTCCATCGTTTCCGGTGATCCGCGCGATCCTGTGGCCGCGGCCAATACGGTTCAGCGCAACTACACCTTCCGGCCGCGCACTTTTGGCCTGAGCTTCACCTATCGCAAATAGAGGGCCCGGTAGTCTGATTAGAAGCCAATGGATATTTGATTGATAATCTATTGATTTAAAATAGGTTATTTCGTAGATCAGACGCCACATCGAAACGCCAAGGCCGCCGCCCGGGCAGCGGCCTTGCCCGATCCTGCGATGACTTATCATGGTGCGCATGCCGCGCGCATCGAACCGCTCCATCTCCGTACCCATCGTGCTCAGCTCCATCGCGGTGCTGCTCACGGTCGCCATGCTGGTTGGCTGGATACTGGTGATCCGCGAGAACCAGTCACTAACGCGCGCGTTCTGGGGCAATCATTGGTTGCTGGCCGCCGGCATCATCTCGCTCGCCGTGGTGATGTGCGTGGTGGTGCTGTTCAGCGTCTCGCTGGTGGGCGAGATCCTCGAGGGCCGCCGCCAGCAAACCTTCATCGATTCGGTTACGCACGAACTCAAAAGCCCGCTGGCATCCATCCGTCTGTGCCTCGACACACTCGAGCGCCAGGGCCTGTCGATCGTGCAGCAGGTCGAACTGCGCCGCATGATGCGCACCGATGTGGAACGGCTCTCGGTATTCGTCGATGACATCCTCGAAGCCAGCCGCATCGCCCACGGCCGACGCGCCCAGATGTGGTCGGTGGTTGATCTCACGCAGCTGCTGGACGATGCGATCGAGCAGATCCACACCCGCTACGGCCTGGAGAGCGGCGCGGTCCAGTTGAGCGCGCCCCCACGGGTCGAGATCAGCACCGATCCGACGGCGCTGGAGACCATCATCAAGAACGTGCTGGATAATGCCGTGAAATATTCACCCTCGCCACCACGGGTGGAAGTGGCTATGCGCCAGTTGGGCGCCGGGCTGCTGGAAATTTCGGTGCGCGATCACGGCATCGGCGTCGAGCGCGCGCAGCTGAAGCGCATCTTCAAACGCTTCCATCGCGTGCCCAGCGCCGCGGTCAACGAACGCAGCGGCACGGGCCTGGGGCTGTACGTGGTGGCGCGCCTGTTGAATAACCTCGGTGGCAGCATACGAGCCGAGTCGGCGGGGCTGGACCAGGGCACTACGCTGTACATACGCCTGCCCGTGGGTGTAGCCACTGCCGAGGCCAGTGCCTCGTGACCACGGGCGAGGAGACCACTGCGCCGGTCGCTGGCACCGCAGCCACGGTGCTGGTGGTCGAAGACGAGGCGCACCTCGCGGCCGGACTGAAGCTGAATCTCGAGCTCGAAGGCTATCGCGTCGTCAATGCGCGCAGCGTCCGCGAGGCGACCGCGCAACTGGTAAGCGCCGCACCGATCGATCTGATCCTGCTCGACATCATGCTGCCCGATGGCGATGGCTATGGCTTCTGCCGGCAATTGCGCGCCGCCGGACAATTCACCCCCGTAATCATGCTCACCGCGCGCGGTACCGCCGAAGAGCGTGTACGCGGGCTCAATTGCGGTGCCGATGACTATCTGCCCAAGCCCTTCGCGCTACCGGAACTGCTGGCACGGGTGCATTCGGCGCTGCGCCGCCGCGACTGGCTGCAGCGCGGCGATGCCTCGGGCGGCGAACCACCCGAAGGAGCGCGCGGCCTTCTTAAGTTCGGCGCTGCCCACATCGACTTCGATACCCACGAGGTAACGGCCTTCGACAAGCCGCTGCGCCTGACGCAGCTTGAACTCGACCTGCTGTACTATTTTTCGCAAAATCCGCGCCGCGTGCTGACGCGGGAAAAGCTGCTGGAAGGTGTCTGGAAGCTGCGCAATGCGCCCAACACCCGCAGCGTCGACAATTTCATCGTGCGGTTGCGCAAGTACTTCGAAGCACAGCCCGAAAAACCAGTGCACTTCCTCTCGCATCGCGGTTCAGGCTACAAATTCGTCCCCGATGAGGACGGCAAAACGTGATCCGCGTCATACCCTGACACAAGTATTACATTCCGGTACCGAACCACGACGCTGCGCCTGACCCTGATCGCACATGATGCCGCTCGCGCCCTCCTGGCGCGGCAGTACGGAGCGAACCGGCATGAGCAGCGGCAACGGAACCACCCAGCACCCGGCGACGCCGCAGCGCCGTATCGACTGGCTGGGCGCAGCGCCATTCATTGCCATCCATCTGCTGGCCTTCGGCTGCATCTGGACCGGTATCACGCCCGCAGCCGCGATCTGCTGCGTGGCGCTGTATTTCATCCGCATGTTCGCCGTGACCGGCGGCTATCACCGCTACTTCTCGCACCGCACTTACAAGACCAGCCGTGCGTTCCAGTTCGTGCTGGCCTTCGTTGCACAGACCAGTGCGCAGCGCGGCGCCCTGTGGTGGGCCGCCCATCACCGCCACCATCACCTCTATTCGGACCAGCCGCAGGACATCCATTCGCCGGTACAGGACGGTTTCTGGTATTCGCATGTGCTGTGGGTGTTCGATAGCGGCGTGCCGGCGACCGACTACCGCAACATCCCCGACCTGGCGCGCTACCCCGAGCTGCGCTTCCTGAACAAGTACTACCTGCTGCCGCCGATAATGCTGGGTGCGCTGGTGTTCTGCACACTCGGGGCATCGGGGCTGTTCTTCGGCTTCTTCGTCAGCACCGTGCTGCTGTGGCACGGCACCTTCACAATCAACTCACTCTCGCACGTGTTTGGCGGGCGCCGCTTCGCGACTTCCGATGACAGCCGCAACAACTGGCTGCTGGCGATCGTTACGATGGGCGAGGGCTGGCACAACAACCACCACCGCTTCTCCAGTTCCACCCGCCAGGGTTTCTACTGGTACGAGCACGATTTCACGTACTACATACTGAAGCTGCTCTCCTGGCTGGGCCTGGTATGGCAGTTGCGTCCGGTGCCAGTCGGCATCCTCGAGGAAGGCCGGCGCAGTGAGCGCCTGCATGGCGCTGCGGGCGCGCCCATCGCCCCATATCGCGGCACGGTCGGCGCTGGACCTGGCTGAGCTGAGCCCAGTCGCGCACCGCAGGCGCCGCTCTGCTAGTGTTCGGCGCATGATCCGCCCAATCAGGTTCGGCTTGCGTGGCGGCATCGCCGCAGCGCTTGTCGTTTTTAGCGGTGCTGCGATCTGCGCCGCGCCCAAGCCCTTCGTCTGGCCGGGCGGCGCCAAGGCGGCGATCAATCTGACCTACGACGACGCCATCAACTCGCAACTCGCCTACGCACTGCCGGCTCTGAACAAATACGGACTGAAGGGCACCTTCAATCTGGTGTTGAGCAGCGAGACGATCAGCAAGCGCTTCGACGAGTGGCGACATGCGGCAGAGCAAGGCCACGAGCTGGCAAATCACACGCTGTTTCACCAGTGCTCGCGCACCGCACCCGGCCACGAGTGGGTCACGGCCGACAATGATCTTGATCACACCAGCGCCACACAGCTGGCCGCACAGATTCGACTGGGCAATGTGATGCTGCATGCCATCGATGGCCGCAGCGAGCGCACCTTCGCGCTCCCTTGCGGCGATCTGAAGGCGGCGGGTGTCGAGTATGTCCCGCTGATCAGATCGGAGTTCGTGGCGATCAAGTCGGTGCTCGGCGCCGTGACGGCGGACATGTGGTCGCTGAATCCTTACGCAGTTGGTGTCGCGACACCCACCGATGTCACGGGCGAGCAGCTCATTGCCATCGCCAGGGAAGCCGCCGCCAGGGGCACGATGGCGAACTTCACATTTCACGGTGTGGGCGGGGACTATCTGAGTGTCTCCAGTGAGGCGCACGAACAATTGCTGCAGTACCTGGCCGCCAACAAAAACACCTACTGGATCGCCACCTTCATCGACATCATGAAATACGTGAAGGCGCAGCAGGCGGCCATGCAGCCCGCCCACTAAAGCATCGAGATTGACAGGCGGATTTGCCGGACGTACTATGTAACCGCTTTCATTTGAAGAATATGGGGTGGTGGGCGCACACTGCTGGGTACGGCGTCCGATCGAAATGTCCAGAGACAACGACATGAAGATCACGCTGGCGGCGGGTTCGGCGATGCGCTCGCCGGGTTTCATCTTTGGCGTGGCCACTTCGGCGTTCCAGATCGAGGGCGCGGCCGAGGCGCGGCTGCCGTGCATCTGGGACACCTTCTGCGCCACTCCCGGCAAGATCCGCGACCACTCGGATGGGCGCGTCGCCTGTGATCACCTGGCCCGCTGGCATGCGGACCTCGAATTGATCACCACGCTCGGCGTCGACGCCTACCGATTTTCAATTTCCTGGCCGCGGGTGCTGCACGCCGATGGAACCCTGAACCGCAAGGGCATCGGCTTTTATCAGCAACTGCTGGATAGTCTCAACGAACGGCACTGCAAACCTTTCGTGACGCTCTATCACTGGGACCTGCCACAATACCTGGAAGACAAGGGCGGGTGGCTCAACCGGGACACGGCGTTCCGCTTTCGCGACTACGTCGATCAGATTACGCGGGCATTGGGCGAACGCGTGTATGCCTATGTCACATTAAACGAACCCTGGTGTAGTGCCTATCTGGGCTACGAGATCGGAGTGCACGCGCCAGGCCTGGCCGACAAGACCCTCAGCAAGAAAGCCGCCCACCACCTGCTGCTGGCGCACGGCCTGGGCATGCAGGTGCTGCAGCAGAACAGCCCCGCGTCACCCAATGGCATCGTGGTGAACCTGAGCCCCTGCTATGGAGCCACCAGCAGCGCGGCCGACCGCGCTGCCGCTGCGGCAGCCGACACGGCGATGAACCAGTGGTATCTCCAGCCGTTGCTGGAAGGCGCTTACCCTGAGCTGATCGACCGGTTGCCACGCCAGGAATTGCCCGATATTCACGACGGCGACATGAAATTGATCGCACAACCGCTGGATTTCCTGGGCGTGAACTACTATACACGGGCTGTGTATCGCGCCGATGCCACGGCACCCTTCGTGCAGCTGCCACCGGCGCCACCACTGACCGAGATGGGATGGGAAATCTTTCCGCAGGGCCTCACCGACATGCTGGTCGCGCTGGATGAACAGTTCGATCTGCCAGCCATTTATGTGGCGGAGAACGGCGCCGCCACCGCCGATGTCATTGTTGACGGTAGAGTGGACGACGAACAACGCGTCCGCTACTTCCAGCAGCACCTCGACGCGCTGAACCAGGCGCTCGAGCGGGGCGTGCGGGTGACCGGGTATTTCCATTGGAGCCTGCTCGACAACTTCGAGTGGGTCGAGGGCTACTCCAAGCGCTTCGGCCTGGTGTATGTCGACTATGCGACCCAGCGGCGCACACTGAAGCGCAGCGCTCATGCCTATGCCGAGTTGCTGCGCGAGCGGGCTGCTGGTATTTCCGGGGCGGCTGCCTGGACCGGCCGTGGCTAACATCTACCAGGTGGCAGAGCTGGCGCGGGTATCCGTGGCCACGGTCTCGCGCATCATCAACAGCAGCGCCCGGGTTACCGAGAAGACGCGCCAGCGGGTAGTCGCGGCGATGGCCGAGCTCGATTTCCGGCCGAACTCCATCGCCCAGGCCCTGGCCACCAACCGCACCAACTGCGTCGGAGTACTGGTCTCCGAGCTCTACGGACCGTTCTTTGGCGCCATGCTGAGTGCGCTCGAGCAGGAACTGCGGGCCGCCGGCAAGTTCGTGATTGTCACCGCTGGACACAGTGATGAAGCGCGCGAAAAAATCGGTATCCAGTTTCTCGCCGGCCGCAATTGCGATGCGTTGATAGTGCACGTCGAAGCGCTCTCGGACCAGTACCTGATCGAGCAAGATCGCAACCCTGCGCCGCTGGTGATCATGAACCGGATCGTGCCGGCGCTCGCGGACCGGTGCCTGAGCCTCGACAATCGGCACGGCGGCTATCTGGCAACACGCCTGCTGCTGCAAAAAGGTCATCGCGACATTGCCTATATCTCAGGTCCGCGCGGCTGGCTCGATGCCGGCCAGCGCCTTGCGGGCCACAAGCGCGCACTGGCGGAAGTGGGAATCAGGTTCAATGAGCGCCTGATGTACGAGGGTGACTATCATGATACCGGTGGCGCCATGGCCCTGGCACACC
>JAYUZE010000219.1:0-8366 GCA_043752035.1 Gammaproteobacteria bacterium | reverse complement strand
CACGGCATCGCCCGCGGCAATGCCGATCCGCGCTACGCGGCGATTCCGCTGGCGGTGCATCAGATACCGCTGCTGATCTACGCGCCGGGCTTCATTCATCAGGGCCGCGTGGTCTCCACGGTCGGCTCGCAACTCGATATCCTGCCGACCGTGATGAGCCTGCTGGGTCATAGCACCCGCACGCAGACGCTGGGACTGGACCTGCTCGACCCGGCCAATGCGGCCCGCAGCGGCGCCTTTACCTTCAGCACTTTCGTGCGGCCGCCGGTAGTCGGCTTTATTCGCGATCAGGACTACCTGATCCTTAATCCTGATGGCAAGTTCGCCCTGTACGATTTGCGCGAGCGGCAGGAGGTCGATCATGCTGCCGAACAGCCGGCCAAGGCACAGCAGCTGCGACAACTGGCGGAGGGCTTCCTGGCCTGGAGTCGATACCTGATGGAACACAACAAGCCAGTGCGCGGACCTTGAGCGCATGCTGCTGAACTTCAAAGCGCGATCGCAACAGGGCTCGGCACGCACCGCCTTCCTGGCCGGCTGCACGGCGTTCGCGGTACTGCTCGCATCGCTGTTCGCGATCGGTTGGCCGCTGCGCGTGAGCGTGGATTCGCCGCGCCTGGGATCGCCCTGGATCGAGCGGCCGCAAGGGCTGATGAGTTTACGACTCGACAGCAGCATACCGATGCTGCTGCCGGCGATGACCCTGGGCCTAGAA
The DNA here is from genome assembly GCA_043752035.1 of Gammaproteobacteria bacterium. Lineage (GTDB taxonomy): Bacteria > Pseudomonadota > Gammaproteobacteria > Steroidobacterales > Steroidobacteraceae > FEN-1191. The sequence goes on along the minus strand of JAYUZE010000219.1, from coordinate 7,651 downwards.
GGACCCGGTGGGAGCGCTGCACTGACAGTGCTCGCGCGTCGCTGGGAGGCGGACGCTGCCGTGCTGTCGGTGAGACTTCCGGATCTGCCCGATGGCTCCTACGCACTGCGGGTGCAGACGGCCCACCAGAACACACTGCTGCCGCGGGCTGTGTTCCTGCGGCGCGAGTGGCCATCGCAATTGCATCTGGTGCAGATCGCCGACCTGCCACCACCCGGCCGCGAAGCGCTGATGGGGCGCTTCATCGCCGAGATGCGTGTGCGCAAGCCCGACGCGGTGCTGGTCACCGGCGACATCAACTATGGCGGGAGCGAATCCAACATCGACCTGATCGCTTCGGAACTAGCCGAGCTCGACATGCCCGTGATCATGACCGCCGGCAATCACGAGCGTGAAGCCTGGCACCGGTATCTGCGCGTGTTCGATGCGCGCGACCAGCGCACTGACCTCGGCCCGCTGACGATCCTGAGCCTCGACAGCGCGCACGGTCGCGACGCACTGACACCGAATACCTTCCACTGGCTGCGCCAGCAACTCGCCGCTGTGGCCGGACGCCCGATCATCATCCAGCTGCATCACCCGCTGTTCCCGCCCGGCCCGAGCGCGAATTCCGAAGCCGGCGGTAGCGGCGGCTACCTGCGCGGCTTCCGGCGCTCCTTCCTGCAGCTGTGCCGGCAATACCAGGTGAGTCTGGTGTTGAGCGGCCATTGGCACCAGGACGCGGTCTTCGACAGCGAGGGCCACTTTCGCAGCGATCGGCCGGATTTTCCCGGCACCAAGTTTGTCGTCACCACGGCGCTGGGGGCTGAAGCGCGCGCAGTGTTCGAGCAGGTGCCAGTACGCAACGGCTATCGCTGGCTGGAATTCGTCGACGGCAAACTGCACAGCTACAGCTCGGATGCGCACAACCCCGTGCCTTCAACGGACCTGGGCGCGCCATGAGCTACACCACCTGGCTGTTCCTGTACCTTGCCGGCCTGATGGAGCTGGACATCCGCTACCGGCTGACGATGCATAACCTGCCGGCGACGCTGATCGCGCTGCTGCCACTGGCAGCGATGGCGCTGCCGATACGCGAGCGGCGCGCGTGGCGCCTGCCCGCGGTCGCGCTCACGCTGTGCTGCGCGGTGCTGATGGCGCGGCAGCTGAGCCTGGATTTCTGGAACACCGAGCGCCTCGATCTCGCTGTGCTGTCGGCGGGCATCGGGCTGGGCGGCCTGCTGGTGGTGCGCGCCGAACCCGCCGTGCCGGAGTGGGCATTGGTCAACTGGCTCGTGATCGCCGCGGGCTGGCTGGTGGGTTTGTGGCTGCCGCTCGGTCCGTGGATCGCGATGGGCGCCGCCGCGACGCTGGCGCTGTGGCCGCGGACGCAGCCGCAGGACAGCGCTGCCCCTGGACTGTCGGCGCCCTGGCTGCTGTTCTGGATCGGTATGGCGATCAGCAAACCGTGGTGGGATTCCGACCAGTGGGGCGAATGGACAATCGCGATCTGGGCTTGCGGCGTGGCCTGCGCTCATCTGCCGGTGTTGCGCCGCTGGCGCGCACCGCTGCCGCTGCTGCTGATCGCGCTGTTCCCGCTGCTCTACCCCTGGTTGCCGAACTGGCTGTGGGCGCTACCACTAGGATTGATCTGCGGCAGTGCCGTGCAGTACAGCGCCCGGCCCTGGCCGCGCATTGCGGGCTACGCGCTATTCGCCGGCATGCTGCTGTCCTACATCATGCACAGCAATCTCGAGCTGTTCGGTCCGCTGGTATGGGGCGCGCGCTGAGACGCTAGCAGGCCGCCGCGCCGGCAACAGTGCCTGCGCAGGCGCGCAGCGCCACGCGCGCCGCCAGCAACGGCACGAATTCGTCGGCAACCTCTCGCACCTCGCGCGGCCCGCCGAGCGCCGCGAGCTGCGTCATCGCCAGACCCGCGTAGCCACAGGGATTGATACGTGCAAAGGGTGCGAGATCCATGTCCACGTTGATTGCGAGGCCGTGGTAACTGCCACCGCGCCGCACGCGCAGGCCGACGCTGGCAAACTTGGCGTTGTCCACGTACACGCCCGGCGCATTGGCACGGCAGGCCGCGCGGATACCGTGGCGCGCCGCCAGCTCGATGGCCGCGGATTCCAGTGCCGTGACCAGATCGCGCACACCGAGGTGCGCGCGGCGCAGGTCGATCAGCGGATAGATCACCAGCTGCCCCGGGCCGTGATAGGTCACCTGCCCGCCGCGATCGATGCGTATCACCGGTATCTCGCCGGGATTCAGCACATGCGCGGAATCCGCATTCATGCCCAACGTGTAGACCGGCTCGTGTTCGAGCAGCCACAGTTCATCATCGGTCGTTGCGGTGCGCGTCTCGGTAAAGTGCTGCATGGCCCGCCAGGTGGGCTCGTAGGGCACCCTGCCGAGCCAGCGTACCACCAGCGGTGCTGGCGGCGTCATCGCGGTGGCGGCCTCGGCGTTCAAGCGATTGCGGCCGCCACACCGCCCTGCAATCCGACGTTGTTGCCGGCCAGCGCCTGCTCGGCGCGATAGCTGGAGCGCACCAGCGGGCCGGATACGCATTCGCGAAAGCCGCGCGCCAAGCCCCATTCGCGATAGCGGGCGAATTCCTCGGGAGTCACGAAACGCTTGACCGCCAGATGATGCACGGTCGGTCGCAGATACTGGCCGAGCGTGAGGATGTCGACACCGGCGGCGCGCAGATCGTCCATGCATTCGGCAATTTCTTCTGCGCCCTCGCCCAGCCCCAGCATCAGGCTGCTCTTGGTGAGCATCGTGGCGCGCTGCTGTTTGGCGTGCGCCAGCACGCGTAGCGTCTGCTCGTAGCCGGCGCGCGGGTCGCGCACCGGATGTGTGAGCCGGCGTACGGTCTCGATGTTTTGCGCGAATACATCGACGCCCGAATCGACCACGGTGACAACGTCGGCCAGCACGCCCGAGAAATCGGGTGTCAGCGCCTCGACGGCCACGCCCGAACAATGCTGCTTGATCGCGCGCACGCAGGCGGCATAGTGCGCGGCGCCGCCATCGGCCAGATCGTCGCGATCGACGGAGGTCAGCACCACGTATTGCAGTTTCATCAGTGCGACGCTTTCCGCTACGTGCCGGGGTTCGTCGGCATCGAGCCAGCCGCGCGGATTACCGGTATCGACCGCACAGAAGCGGCAGGCGCGCGTGCACACCGCGCCCATCACCATGATTGTGGCGGTGCCGGCACTCCAGCATTCACCGATGTTGGGACACTTGGCCTCTTCACAGACCGTGGCCAGGCGATGCTCACGTACCGTGTTGCGCACGAAATCGTAGCCGGCACCACCGGCCAGCGGCGCCTTGAGCCAGCGCGGCTTCGCACCCGCGGGCGTAGCGGTGGCCGTCCGCGCCGGCCCGGACGTGCCTGCGCCCGCAGCGCTGCGGCTGCGCACACCGTCCTTGATCGCGGTAAATCCCTGGGGTGTGCGATATTTCTCGCCGCTGCGCGCCGCCTCGGTGATCACCGGTATGCCCTTGATCTCAGCCATGGCGCCTATGATACGCCAGCGGCCGTAGCGGCCCTGAATCACGCCCGGGGAGCGACGGCATTGAGCGCCGCCAGCCGCTCCACGGTGCCCACGTCGGTCCACCGACCCAGGTATGGCTCGCCCTGCAGGCGCTGCGCCGCCGCGGCCTTGCGCTGCAGCGGCAGCAGCGGGAAGCGACCGGGCTGGCAACCAGCGAAAAATTCCGGGCGATACATACCGATGCCGGCGTAGGTGTAGCGCGGCGTATCCAGCTCGCCGATGTTGCCATCCTGCAGCGAAAAATCGCCGCGCGGATGCTGCACGGGATTGGGCACCAGCACCAGGTGCGCCAGCGACCGCGCGCCGATGCCGAGTTTCGTGAAATCGAAATCGGTGTAGATATCGCCGTTGACAAGAATAAAGGGCGCAGCACCGAGCAACGGCAAAGCCTGGTGTATGCCACCGCCTGCTTCGAGTGCGCCCACAGGTTCCTGGCTGTAGTGCAGCTTCACGCCGTAGCGCTCGCCATTGCCCAGCGCGGTGCGGATCTGCTCGCCGAGCCAGGCGAGATTGATCACCACCTCGAGCACACCGGCGCGCGCCAGCGCCTCCAGGTGCCAGGCGATCAGCGCCTTGCCATGCACTTCGAGCAGCGGCTTGGGTGCGCGGTCGGTCAGCGGCCGCAGGCGTTCGCCGCGCCCGGCCGCGAGAATCATGGCTTTCATGCGTGCCTGCCAGCCAGCGCGCGCGCGTTCGCGGCGCCAAGGCCAGGCTGTAGCCGCCGGCGCGTCCAGTCACTGAACTCACGCAGTTCCGGATAGCGCGCCGCGGTGTCGAGCACATAGTCGAGCGTGCGCGGCAGATCGGCGAGGTAACCGCTCTTGCCATCGCGATAACACAGGCGCGCAAAGATGCCGAGCACCTTGATGTGCCGCTGCAGGCCAATCAGGTCGAACCAGCGCAGGAACTGCGCGCTGCTGTCAGCACTCGCGGCGCCGGCAGCGCGCAGGCGCAGCCGATAGCTCTCGACCCAGGCCTCGACCCGCGCGCGCGGCCAGCTGACGTAGCAATCCTTCAGCAGGGACACCAGGTCGTAGCCGATGGGCCCGGCGGTCGCATCCTGGAAATCGATCACACCGGGACTGCGCGCCGGCGTGAGCATCAGGTTGCGCGAGTGATAGTCGCGATGCACCAGCACTACCGGCTGTTCGAGCGCCGAGCGCACCAGCAATTCGAAGCAGTCTGTCAGTACCGCGGCGTCTTCGCTGGTGGCCGTGAGCGCCAGATGCCGCGCGCAGTACCAGTCCGGGAGCAGTTGCATTTCGCGCAGCAGCGCCGCGCGATCGTAGGGTGGCAAAGTGGCGGCGCCGGCGGCGCCGCGCAACTGTATGCGCTCCAGGGTTGCCAGCGCCGCGGCATACAGCTGTTCTGGATCGGCGCCGCGCTGCAGGGCGGCTAGCATGTGCTCACTCCCCAGGTCTTCAAGCAGCAGCAGGCCGCGCTGCGTGTCGGCCGCCGCCACCTCGGGCACGTGCACGTCGCAGGCAGCCAGCAGCCCCGTGACCTTGAGATAGGGCGCAGTATCCTCACGCTCGGGCGGCGCATCCATCACCACGCGGGTCGCACCATCAGCGCGCCAGACGCGAAAATAGCGGCGAAAACTGGCATCCGCCGAGGCCGGCTCGAGGCGGCAATCGCGCGACCAGCCCAGGCTGCCAAGCCAATCGCGTATTTCCAGAATGCGTGCGTCGCTCTCGCTCATGTGCCGCCCAGGGTAAATTGAATCGCTGCGCGCCGCGCCAGTTGAGGCCGCCAGAGCACAGCCAATCATTATAATGGCCAACGCAATGATTGCCCCACTGCGCAGCCTGGCCCTATGGAGCGGAATACTGCTGATGCCAGCCCTGCTGGCGCAGGCGGCAATACCTGAATGCGCCGAGCCGCAGGTCGGTCTGCTGGCCTCGAGCGGCGCACTGCCGGCGCTGCCCGCGCCACCTCCGTTGCCGGCGCTGCCCGAAGACATCCGCTTTTCTGCCGAGGGTCCCGATGCCTTCCTGAACACCGATGCCAATGGCAATTTCGATCTGGGTGGCGATGTGATCTTCACCATCGGCAAGCGTGAACTGCGCGGTCGGCACCTGCGCTACGACGCTGCGACCCGCGACTACCGGCTCACCGGCACCGTGAGCTATAGCGACGCCAACGTGCACGTGCGCGGCGATGCCGGCAATTACGAGGACGGCCAGGCTTCCTTCAGCAACGCGCAGTTCGAAATGCTGCAGCAGCCCGGACGCGGCCGTGCAAAATCAATCGCGATGACGCGCGCCAATATCATCGATCTGGACGGCGTGGTCTACACCACCTGCCCGGAAGGCGCAGCAGACTGGGAGCTGCGCGCGCGGCGCATCTCGCTGGATACCAAGACGCTGCGCGGCATCGGCCACGGCACGCGCGTGCGCTTCAAGGGTGTGACGTTGTTCTATCTGCCGTGGATCTCCTTTCCACTGAGCAGCGCGCGCCAGAGCGGCTTCCTGTTTCCGACCATCGGCAGCTCGGGCAGCAACGGCGCTACGCTGGCGGTGCCCTACTACTGGAACATCGCCCCGAACAAGGATCTGACTTTTACGCCGCGCTTGCTCTCGCGCCGTGGCATCGAGCTGGGTGAGGAGTTTCGCCTGCTGATGCCGCAAGGCAGCGGCACGCTGGCGGTGAATTACCTGCCGGAAGATCGGCTCGCACACGCCGATCGCTCCTGGGAAAAAGCCGAGGCCGCCGCCACGCTGCCGCGCCAGTGGCGCGCGCGGCTACGCGCCGAGAACGTCAGCGACATCCGCTATTTCGAGGATTTCGGCGAAGGCCCGCAGGCCACCAGCACCACCTTCCTGCGGCGTGACCTGCACTTCGGCATGCGCAGCGACGTGTGGCGCCTGAGCGCGCAGCTGCTGCAGTTCCAGACGCTGCTCCCCGACTGCCCGGCAGTGCCGACCGCGATCGCCTGCCTGGCGCCCGACGATCGGCCCTATGCGCAATTGCCCAGATTTACCGCCAGTGCGCAATGGTTGGGCAGCTCGGGACTGAGCACCAGTTTCGATTCCGAGCTGGTCGACTACCAGCGCAGCGACTCGGTGCGCGGCTGGCGCGCGCACTTGCAGCCGGGCCTGGGCCTGGACTACGTCCGCCCCGGTTTTTACCTCAAGCCGCGCGCCAGCTGGGACCTGACGGCCTATCAGCTCTCGCCCTGGCAGCTCGCGGGCGGTGCGGCCGGCAACACCAGCCCGTCGCGCAGCCTCCCGGTGATCACGCTGGACGCCGCCATGCAGCTCGAGCGGCGCCCGGGTGCGGGCAAGGCACGCTTCGTGACGCTCGAGCCGCGGCTGTACTATGTGTATATCCCCGATCGCGACCAGACCGGTCTGCCGGTGTTCGACTCGGGCGTGCCCGATCCGAATTTCGTAGCGCTGTTCCGCGCCAACCGCTACGTGGGGCTCGATCGGGTGGGCGATGCGAATGAGCTCACGGCCGGCCTCACGATGCACATGCTGCAGGCGAGCAGCGGACAGCGCATCCTGAGCGCCACGCTCGGCCAGACGCTGCATTTCTCGACTCCGCACGTGGCGCTGCTGGGCGAAACCGTGGACACGCGCAAGCGCTCGGACCTGATCGCCACCCTCGATCTGACGGCCTATCGTGACTGGAGCCTGCACTACGACCTGGCCTGGAACCCCTCGCGCTCGCAGACCGATAAGTCGCTGCTGAGCATGCAGTTTCGCCCGGCCGACGCCCAGAGACGCGTCGGCAACCGGGTGATGAACCTCGGCTACCGCTACACCCGCGGCAGCATTGCCCAGGGCGAGGGGTCGGTCGCCTGGCCGGTGACGCGCCGCTGGGACCTGTACGGCCGCAGTGTCTATTCCTTCCGCGACCGGCACGCGATCGACAACTTTGCCGGGGTGCAATATCACGCCAATTGCTGGGGTTTGAGGGTCGTGGCGCGCGATTCAGTCAGCAACCGCAACGGCATGCGCGAGACCGGCTGGTACCTGCAGCTGGAACTCAAGGGTCTTTCCAGTGTCGGATCGGGGGCTGACTCTTTCCTGCAAGGGGCGATTCAGGGATACTCCCCGACCTCCACAAACCATTGAGCATTAAAGAAAATATGA
>JAYUZE010000218.1:0-15642 GCA_043752035.1 Gammaproteobacteria bacterium | reverse complement strand
GCCACGCCGGCGCCGCGCAGCAGCTGCAGCAGCACAGTCTCGAACTGATCATCGCGGTGCTGCGCCAGCAGCAGCCATTCGCCAGGCACGAGACGCGAGCGCAGAGTCGCGTAGCGCACTGCGCGCGCGGCCGCTTCCAGCGATGCACCGCGGGGTACGCGCACCGGCGCTCGCACCACCTCGCAGGGCACTGCCAGCTTGTCGGCCGCGCGCTGGGCTGCGCTGGCCATGGCCCCCGCCTGCGGTTGCAGGCGATGATTGATGTGCACGGCGCGCAGGCTGAAGCCGCTGCGTGTCCGCGCCGCGGCCAGCGCTGCCAGCAAGGCCAGGGAATCGGCGCCGCCGGAATAGGCGACACACAGTTGCGCGCCACGCAGTGGGCCGATCAGTACACGCAGCTGACGCACCAGCCAGGGCGCGCCGAATGCCGGCGCCCGGCGCACAGCGCGCCGCGGCACCGCGCGGTGGTTCACGTCATGCTCTCGGCGAACACTCCGAACCCGGCCAGCCGCGCTTCGCGCTTCGCTAGCAGTTCTTCGCTGCTGAGCGCTTCCAGCTCCAGCAGGTGACGCTGCAGCGCTTCACCGAGCGCGCTGGCGATGGCCGGCGGATCGCGATGCGCCCCACCGAGGGGCTCCTTGAGCACCTCATCGACCAGGCCCAGGTCATTGAGACGATCGGCCGTGAGGTTGAGCGCTTCGGCAGCGACTTCCTTCTTGTCGGCGCTCTTCCACAGGATCGAAGCACAGCCTTCGGGCGAGATCACCGAGTAGGTGGAATATTGCAGCATCAGCAATCGATCGCACACGCCGATCGCCAGTGCCCCGCCCGACCCGCCCTCACCGATCACCACGCTGACGATCGGCACCGCGAGCGTTGCCATCTCGAACAGGTTGCGCGCAATCGCCTCGCTCTGGTTGCGCTCTTCTGAGCCCACGCCAGGATAGGCGCCGGGTGTGTCGATGAAGGTAATCACCGGCATGCCGAATTTCTCGGCCATGCGCATCAGCCGCAGCGCCTTGCGATAGCCCTCGGGCTTGGGCATACCGTAATTGCGCCGCACCCGCTCCTTGGTATCGCGCCCCTTCTGGTGGCCGATCACCATCACCGAGCGGCCCTTAAACCGCGCCGGCCCGCCGACGATCGCCAGGTCATCGGAGTACATGCGATCGCCATGCAGCTCCTGGAAATCGGTGCACAGTGCCGCGATGTAGTCGAGCGCATAGGGACGCTGCGGATGGCGCGCCAGCTGCGTGATCTGCCAGGGCGTGAGGTTCGCAAAGATCGAGCGCGTAAGCTGCCGACTTTTGGCGCGTAAACGCACCATCTCTTCTTCGATATTGACGGCCTTGTCGGTAGTGAGGTGGCCGAGCTCCTCCAGCTTGGCCTCTAACTCGGCAATGGGCTGTTCAAATTCCAGAAAGCTGACGGCCATGCGGTTAGACCCCCGAGAGTCGCACGGATTGCGTATCGCGACGGCGCGTCCGGTTGTGCGTTTGCGGGAACGCCATGCACCCATCCACGGGGGCTCCCGCCGCGACATCCTGTCGCGGCCGGTCCTGCAAATACACAACCGAGTCCACCATCGCGACACGCTAAACGAGTGGCCCTCGGGGGGCAAGCGCGCCGTGCCGGTAACCCGGCTGTGTTTAACCCGTCGCGACCGAGCTGGCCCCGCCGGGGGGTCCATAGATGACTCGTACGTTGCCGATAGAACGCTGCAACTGGTCAAGCAGCTCCGCGGTGGCACGCACATTCCAGTCAGCACCCAATGAGAAGCTGGCATACGCCTGGGCGTTGGCATAGCGCACGGTCACCGCGCAGTCGCCGCCGCGCGCGGCCTTGAGCTGCTCGCCGAGCACTCCCAGCAGGCGCCCATCGTCGCTATCGCGGGGCCAATCGAGCACCAGGCGTCGCGCGAGCCGCTCGCGCACGGCATCGAGCGCCTGCACATTGCGGGCGTGAATGCGCCAGGCATCGCTGAATTCATCGAAGCGCAGGCTCCCCTCGACCAGGATCAGCGCGTCCTTGACCAACAACTCGCGATGGCGCTGCCAGATTTCCTCGCTCAACGTCACTTCGATGCGACCGCTCCGGTCGTCGAGGATCACACTGACGCGCGTGCCGCGGCGGCGCAGCTCGAGCAGCAAGCCGGCAGCACTCACAGCGCGCGCCTCGCCCCAGCGCGGCCCCTCGCCACCGGCAGGTCGCGGCTCGGCGGCCAGATCGCCGATGCGCGCACCGGCAATCTGCGCAAGATCACGTTCGAGGCGCGCGATCGGGTGGCCGGTGAGATACAGGCCCAGCGTCTCGCGCTCGCCGGCCAGGCGCTGCGCCTCGCTCCATTCGGGCACGGTGCCGACAAAAGCCACCACGGCGGTGTCGGGGCGCGCCGTAAGGCCGAAGAAATCGTCCTGCCCGGTGGCCGCACCGCGCGCCTGTTGCTCGCCGGAGCGCATCGCCACCGCCAGGCTCTCCATCATCAGCGCGCGATTGTCGTGCAGGCGGTCGCAGGAACCCGAGCGTATCAGCGCTTCGAGCACGCGCCGGTTCACACGTGCCAGATCGACGCGCTGGCACAGGTCTTCGAGACTGGCGTAGGCGCCGCGCGCGCTGCGCTCCGAGGTCAGGGCTTCGACCGCGCCGCGCCCCACGGCCTTCACCGCACCCAGCCCATAGCGTATCGATTTCTCGCCGGCGACCTCGAAGGCGTAGCCCGAGGCGTTCACATCGGGCGGCTGTACACTCAGGCCCATGCTGCGGCAGTCGTCGATCAGTGTGACGACCTTGTCGGTGTGATCCATGTCGGCCGAGAGGACGGCGGCCATGAAGGCCGCCGGATAGTGCGCCTTGAGAAAAGCGGTCTGGTAAGAGAGCAACGCGTAGGCAGCCGAGTGCGACTTGTTGAAGCCGTAGCCCGCGAATTTCTCCATCAGGTCGAAAATGTATTCGGCACGCGCGCGCACCACGCCGCGCGTCACCGCCCCATCGATGAAGATGCTGCGCTGCTTGGCCATCTCCTCGGGTTTCTTCTTGCCCATCGCGCGGCGCAGCAGATCGGCGCCGCCGAGTGTGTAGCCGGCCAGCACCTGCGCGATCTGCATCACCTGTTCCTGGTACAGGATCACGCCATAGGTCGGTGTGAGCACAGTCTTCAGGTCCGGGTGCAGATAGTCGATCGGCCGATCGCTGCGGTTGTGCTTGCGGGCGATGAAGTCATCGACCATGCCCGATTGCAGCGGACCCGGGCGGAACAGTGCCACCAGCGCGATAATGTCCTCGAAGCAGTCGGGCTGCAGCCGCCTGATCAGATCCTTCATGCCGCGCGATTCGAGCTGGAACACCGCGGTAGTGCTACAGCTCTTCAACAGCCGGAAGGTGGCGGCGTCGTCCATCGCCAGGTGCAGCAGATCGAGCGCCGGCTCGCCCTGCGCGGCGCGCGCCGCGTTGATGCCGCGCACCGCCCAGTCGAGCACCGTGAGCGTGCGCAGGCCGAGGAAGTCGAATTTCACCAGGCCCGCGGCTTCGACATCGTCCTTGTCGAACTGCGTCACCACGTTGGCGCCGCCCTGCTCGCAGTAGAGCGGCGCGAAGTCGGTCAACACCGAGGGCGCGATCACCACACCACCGGCATGCTTGCCGGCATTGCGCGTCAGGCCCTCGAGCGCGCGCGCCATGTCGATCAGCGCGTGTACCTCGTCGTCTTCGCGGTACAGGCGCTTGAGCTCGGGCTCTTTCTCCAGCGCCTTATCGAGCGTCATCTCAAGCTCAAAGGGAATCAGCTTGGCGATGCGATCGACCATGCCGTAGGGATGCCCCTGCACGCGGCCCACATCGCGCACCACGGCTTTTGCCGCCATAGTGCCATAGGTAATGATCTGCGAGACCCGCTCCGGCCCGTATTTCGCCGCCACGTAATCGATCACGCGATCGCGCCCGGCCATGCAGAAGTCGATATCAAAATCGGGCATCGATACGCGCTCGGGATTCAGAAAGCGCTCGAACAGCAGGTCATAGCGCAGCGGGTCGATATCGGTAACGCCCAGTGCGTAGGCGACCAGCGAGCCGGCGCCCGAACCGCGCCCCGGACCCACCGGCACTGCGTGATTGCGGGCCCAGTCGATGAAATCGGCGACGATCAGGAAGTAGCTGGCAAAGCCCATCGCACAGATCACCGCCAGTTCCGATTCGAGACGCCCGCCATAGGCCTGACTGTCGAGCGTCACGCCCGCAGCGCTGGCACTGGCGAGCTTTGCGGCCAGCCCGCGAGCGGCCGCACTGCGCAGGTAATCCTCAGGCGTGGTGTCGGCGGCCACCGGAAACACCGGCAGCCGCGGCTCACCCAGGCGCAGCATCAGGCTGCAGCGCCGGGCGATCTCCACGCTGTTGGCCAGCACTGCGGGGGCTTCGGGAAACAGCGCCGCCATCTGTGCGGGGCTGCGCAGGAACTGCTGCGCGGTGTAGCGGCGCAGGCGGGCCGGATCGGCCAGCAGCGCGCCATCGTGTATGCACACGCGCGCCTCGTGCGCCTCGAAGTCGGTAGCCAGCAGAAAGCGCACGTCGTTGGTCGCCACGCAAGCCACATTGCGTTCGCTCGCCAGCGCGAGTGCCGCGGGCACATAGGCTTCCTCGCCAGGCGCGCCAATGCGCTGCACCTCGATATAGAAGCGATCGCCGAACAGCGCCTGCCAGCCCTCGAGCGCCGCACGCGCCTGCTCGGTGCGCGCCTGCAGCAGCGCGCGGCCGATGTCACCATGCTGGGCGCCTGAGAGTGCGATCAGCCCGCTGGTGGATTCGACGCTCAGCCAGGAGCGGTCGATCAGCGGCACGCCGCGCACCTGTCCTTCCAGCCAGCCGCGCGATACCAGCCGGGTCAGGTTGCGGTAACCGTCGAGGTCCTGGCACAGCAACGTGAGTCGCGAATGTCCCTGCGGATCGCCGCCCTCGCGCAAACGCAGGTCGACGCCGATGATTGGCTGCACGCCACGCGCCACGCCGGCGCGATAGAACTTCACCATCGCGAACAGGTTGTCCTGATCGCTCACCGCGACTGCCGGCATCTGCGCCCCGGCCACGGCCTCGATCAGCTCGGGCACGCGTACCACGCTGTCGATCAGCGAATATTCGGTGTGAACCCGCAGATGTACGAACTCAGTGCTCATGCAGCCAGGATCTTACCGGAGCAAAGCTGCGTCGATGTATGGGTGTGGGGCCGAGCCGCGAGAGCGAGGCCAGGTGTGCTGCGGTCGGATAACCCTGGTGTTGCGCCAGACCGTAGCCCGGGTAGTGTCGGTCCAGTTCGCTCATCAACGCATCGCGCCAGGTCTTCGCAAGTATCGAGGCCGCGCTGACGGCCGGCACCAGGTCATCGGCGCGCACCAGCGTTTCAACCAGGCAATTGTCTGCCAGATCAGTGAGCTGCGGTGCCTTGTTACCGTCAATGATGATATGCAGTGGGCGCGGGCGCAGCTGCTGCAGCGCGCGCTGCATCGCCAGCAAAGTCGCCTGCAGGATATTAAGTGCGTCGATCTCGGCGGGGCTGGCCTCGGCGATCGCCCAGCCCAGCGCGCGCTCGCGAATCTGGGCAGCGAGCTCGGTGCGTCGGACAGCGCTGATTTTTTTTGAATCGCGCAGCCCCGCAATGGGCCGCGTGGCATCGAGGATCACCGCCGCTGCAACCACCGGCCCCGCCAGCGGACCGCGGCCGGCTTCATCGACGCCTGCGAGTAGCAACGCCATCAGCGCCGCTCCTCCAGCAGTAAGACGATCGCGCTGGCAGCCTGCGCGGCGCCGTCCTGGCGCAGCTGTTCATGAATGGCGCGAAAGCGCTGCATCAGCCGCTCGCGCCGCGGCCGATCGCGCAATTGCGTCTGCAGCGCGCTGGCCAGCGCCGCGCCATTCACCTGCTGCTGGAAGAACTCCGGCACCAGCGCCTCGCCTGCCAGCAGATTGGGGAGCGAGAAATACGGCAAACGCACCATGCGCAAGGTGCGCAGCAGCCAGGCGGTCAGCCCGCCGAGCCGATAAGCCACCACCATCGGACAACGGCACAGCAACGCCTCGAGCGTCGCCGTGCCGGAGGCCACCAGTGCAACGTCCGCGGCCTGCAACACGATGCGCGATTGTCCGGCCACCAGGCGTATGCCGGCTGCCACGGCGCCGGCCTGCTCGAACAGTGTGCGCGTGGCATCGCTCGCCATCGGCGCCACGAACTGCAACGCGGGCTCGAGCTGGCGCATTTCACGGGCGGCGGCGATGAAATCCGCGCCCAGGCGCGATACTTCTCCGGCGCGACTGCCCGGCAGCAGCGCTGCCACGGGCACATCAGCGGCCAGCCCGAGCTGCGCACGTGCCGCACGGCGATCGACATCGAGCGCGATCTGGTCGGCCAGCGGGTGACCCACGAAGTGTGCACGCACGCCGAACCTGGCATAGAACGGCGGTTCGAAGGGCAGCAGGCACAGCAGCAGATCGCAGGCCGCGCCGATGCGGTGCACGCGCCGTTCGCGCCAGGCCCACACCTGCGGGCTCACGTACTGCACGGTGCGGATCCCGCCAGTCTTGAGGCGCCGCGCCACGCTGAGGTTGAATTCCTTGAAGTCGACGCCGATGAAGACATCGGGCGGATCATTCAGCACGCGCCTGATCAGATCGCGGCGGATGCGCAGCAATCGCGGCAGGTGCGGAATGATTTCGAACAGGCCCATCACCGCCAGTTCTTCGGCGCCCAGCCAGGCCTCGCACCCGGCGGCCTTCATCAGTGGACCCGGGATGCCGGCAAACTGTGCGCCCGGCAACTGCGCCCGCAGTGCGCCGATCAGGGCCGCGCCGAGCTGATCGCCCGAGGACTCGCCGGCGACGATCACGATGCGCGGCGCGCGCATTGCGAGCTGTGCTGCCGGCCTGGGCGCTACCATTGCGGCCTCAGCGTATCAGGCTGCGCGTCGAAGTAGCGATGAAATCCACGAAGTCTTTGACTTCCGGTTGCGTGGCGGCCAGCGCAGTGAGCTCACGCACGGCGTCGCCGAGCGGCAGATCGCGCCGGTACAGGATGCGATAGGCCTCGCGTATGTGACTGATTTGTTCCGGCGTGAATCCGCGGCGCTTCAGACCCTCGCTGTTCACCGAATGCGGCGTGGCAGGCTGGCCCACCGCTATGATGCAGGGCGGCACATCACGGGTCACGGCCGCATTGTTGGCGATGAACGCGTGAGCACCGACCTTGCAAAACTGATGGATCCCGCTAAAGCCACCCATGATCACCCAGTCGCCTAACTGCACATGTCCGCCGAGCGTGGCGCAGTTGGCCATCACGATGTGGCTGCCCACCTGGCAGTCGTGGGCGACATGGGTGTAGGCCATGAGCAGATTGTCGCTGCCGACGCGCGTGACGCCCTGATCGTGCGTAGTGCCGCGATTGACCGTGCAGAATTCGCGGAACACGTTGCGCTCGCCGATCTCCAGGCGTGTCGGCTCGCCCCGGTATTTCTTGTCCTGCGGCGCGTCACCGATCGAGGCGAACTGGAAGATCTGGTTGTCGGCGCCGATCGCGGTCGGCCCGTTGATCACCACGTGCGAGGCGATGCGGGTGCGCGCGCCAATATGCACGTTGGGGCCAATCACACTGAATGGCCCCACTTCGACATCCGGGGCCAATTCGGCCTGCGCTGAGACCACCGCGCGCGGATCGATCACGGCGCGCCAGTTCCCGGTGCGGCATTGGCCACGTCAGGTGCGAGCATCAGCTCAGCAGTGGCGGCCTCCGCCTCGCCGACCATGGCCACCACCGACAGGCGCCAGATACCGCGCAGGTTACGCTCCAGCTGCGCGCTTAAGAGCAGCTGGTCGCCGGGCTCCACCGGGCGGCGAAAGCGCGCCTTGTCGATACCGGCAAAATAGAAGCGCGTGCTCTCGGTGGGAATCACCCCGGCAGTCACGAATGCCAGGATGCCGGCGGTCTGCGCCAGCGCCTCGATGATCATCACGCCCGGCATCACCGGGCGGTGCGGGAAATGGCCCGGGAAAAACGGTTCGTTGTAGGTCACATTCTTCAACGCACGAATGCTCTTGCCCGGTATCAGCTCCAGCACCCGATCGACCAGCAGGAAGGGATAGCGGTGTGGCAGGCGCTTGAGTATGTCGTAGATATCGAGTGACGAGGGCTCAGTCATGCGATCCATCCTCTGGTTCGGTCTTCGCTTCCATACCCGCGGCGCGTTCGAGTCGCGATACACGCAGCGCCAGCGTCTCGGCGCGCTTGAAGCGCGCCGCCAGACGCCGCCACAAGGCCGCAGGCACCGCTGGAATGCCGCCGGAATACATGCCGGGGGTCTTGATGGAATGGGCCACCATCGACATCCCGGTAACGATCACATCATCGCAGATGTCGAGGTGCCCCACGATGCCCACCATGCCGGCGATCATGCAGCGCGCGCCAATGCGCGTGCTGCCCGAGACGCCGCTGCAGGCGGCAATCACGGTATGGGCGCCGATCTGTACGTTGTGGCCGATCTGGATCTGGTTATCGAGCTTCACGCCCTCGCCGATCACCGTGTCTTCGATCGCACCACGATCGATGGTGGTGTTGGCGCCGATCTCGGCATCATCGCCGATGCGCACGGCACCCAATTGCGGCACCGGCAGCCAGCCGGCGGCATCGCGTGCGAAACCAAAGCCGTCGGCGCCGATCACCGCGCCCGATTGCACCCGCACCCGTGCGCCCAGCCGCACGCCGCGCTCGATCGTCACGCGCGGATGGATCACGCAGTCGGCGCCGATCTCGACGCCCTCGCCCAGCACGCAGCCGGCACCAATCTGCACGCGCTCGCCGATGCGGCAGCCGGGCGCGATCACGGTCTGAGCACCGATGCTGGCGCTGGCCGAAACAGTAGCGCGCCCATCGACCAGAGCGCGTGGGTGCACACCGGCGGCCGCCACCGGTTCGGGGTGCAGGAACGCCGCGATGCGCGCGTAGGTGGCGTAGGGGTTGGCGCTGATCAGTGCCGCGCAGGGGCACTCGGCTGCACTCGCCGCATCCAGCACCACGACCGCAGCGCCCGTCGTAGCCAGCTGGCGCCGGTACTGCGGGTTAGCCAGGAAAGTCAGATCGTCCGGGCCGGCAAGTGCCAGCGTGGCTACACGCCGCACCTGCCGATCCGGGTCACCCACGAGCTCGCAGCCAAAGCGCACTGCCAGCTCGCCCACCGCAATACTCATGGGGCACTGCTCATGGGAGCCGCCGCACCATGCGCTGCAGCATGGGTCTTCCGGGTGTTACTTGGTGACGGGCGTCGCCGGCTTCGGCGTGGCAGCCGGGGCCGCAGCGGCCGGCGCGGTCGCGCGCGCCTGGAGCGAAGCCAGCACCGCCGCCGTGATGTCGAAAGTGGTGGCGGCGTAGATCACGCCATCGGCCAGCACCAGGTCATACTTCTGCGACAGCGCAAAGCTCTGCACTTCGGCGATCAGCGCACTCTGCAGCCGCGAGAGTTCCTCGTTCTGGCGCGCGGTGGCCTCTTCCTGGAAGTCGGAGACCTTCTGCGAGTAGTCGCGGTTGCCATCGCGCACCTCTTTCTCGGCCTTGGCGAGCTGCTCGGCAGTCATCGTGGCGCGGTCCTTCTCGAGCTTGTCCTGCTTGGCCTTGAGCGAGGTCTGCTGTGCCGTCAGTTCACGCTGCTTGCCCGCGAATTCGCCGCGCAACGCCTCCTGCACCGCCTTGTACTGCGGCGATTCCTGCATCAACTTGCTGTAATTGACCACACCGATGCGCATCTCGGCCTGCGCCGGCACCACGGCCAGCGCACAAAGGGCCAGCCCTGCAATTTCCAATAACCACGAACGCTTCACTAGTCTGCTCCCGATAATTCGCCGGCCTGGAGGCCGACTGTTGATGATTCGATGCCGGATCCCGCTGGCGGCGCTCAATACGAGCCACCAATCGTGAACTGGAAATTCTCGGTGCGATCCGGGAATCTCACATTTGTACTGTCGCCGACGAACTTGTTTAGCGGTATGCCATAGCTGAAACGGAACACGCCCAACGAGGGCGCCAGCCACTGCACCGCCACGCCGGTCGACTTACGTAGTTGATCATACTTGAATTTGTAGTCGACCGGGGTCGTCAGGTCGCGGCCCAGGTATTTGACAGTGTCGGTCGAGAAGGCGTTGCCCATGTCGAAAAACAGGCTGGCGCGTGCGCTGGTCTGCCATTTGAGCGGCAGCGGCAGAATCAGCTCGGCGCGCACCACGGTCAGCAAGTTGCCGCCGTAGGGGTTGCCGTTGCTGTCTACCGGACCCAGTGAGCTCTCAGTGTAGCCGCGCACCGTATCCGGGCCGCCAGCGTAGGCCCGCTTGTAGGGCGGCAGCGCCGTAGTGCCAGCAATGCCCTTGCCGTAGACGATGTTGGCGCCCAGCGAGAGCGTGGTGCGCAGCCACAACGGGACGTAATAAGTGCCGTCATAGCTGGCCTGGTAGTAGCGCACCGTGCCGGTGGGCACAAAGCTCAAACCCAGCGTGTGGCGCTGGCCGCGATCGGCGAACAGGCCGCGGTTGCGCGACTCGAACAGCCAACCGACGTTCAGCTCGACCGTGTGAAAGCGGCTGCCATAGAGCGAAGTGGCGGTGGTGATTGCGGTACCGTCGGGCAGCACCCCGGTGGTCAGCGCCACGCGCGTATACGGGCTGCCGTTCTGGCGCACCCAGTCGACCGCCTGCTGCGCGCTGCTGCCCTGGTAGGTCAGCAGATCGACGCGCTGCAACGCGGCACCGGCATTGAGTCGCTGAAACTCGCTGATCGGGTAGCCGAAGTTCACACCCAGCGAGAGATTCTGCGACTTGAAGTTCGAGGAGGTCGATACGAACTGGGTCGAGCTGCGGTAGCTCAATGAGATGCTGCGCGAGAGCCCGTCGACGTTCAGGTACGGGTTGGTGTGGGAGAAACTGTAGATCTTGTTGTACAGGCCCGAATCGAGCTGCAGCGCGATGGCATCACCGCTCCCCATGAAGTCGCTGTCCTGGAAGCTGCCATTGAGCATGAACTTCTGCGAGGCCGAATAGCCAATGCCGCCACTGATGCTGGCGCTCGGCCGCTCTTTCACATTGAAGGTGACATCGACCAGGTCGGGTGAGCCGGCCACCGGATTGGTCTCGAACTCGACCGTCTCGACGAACTGCTGCTGCTGCAGCCGCTGCTTGGAGCGCTCGAGCGCCACGTTAGAGAGCAGCGCGCCTTCCATCTGCCGCACTTCGCGCCGCATAGTCTCGTCATTGCTGCGCGTCGAACCCTTGAAGGTGATCTCGCGTACATACACGCGGTTGCCCGGTTCCACGAACAGCGTGAGCGCGACTTCCTTCTTGGCCTCGTCAGTAGCCTTGACGTCATCGACCTTGGCGAAATAGAAGCCCTCGGCGCCCAGCCGGTTCTTGATCAGTTCCTGGGTGGCAGTAATGATTTTCTGCGAATAGGTCTGACCCGGCTTGACCAGCACCAGGCGCCTCAGATCGGCCTCCGGCACGATCAATTTGCCGGCCAGCTTCACCTCGCTCACCTTGTAAACCACGCCCTCGGTGATGTTCACGGTGATGAAGATGTCGCTCTTGTCGGGCGAGATGGCCACCTGCACCGAATCGGGGCGGAAATTGGCGTAGCCCCGATCCTGATAGTAGGTGCGGATCTTCTCCAGGTCGCCTTCCAGCGATTCACGTGAATAGCGATCGCTGCTCTTGTACCAGGAAGTCCAGTTGGGCGTCTTGAGCGTCAGCGTGTCGAGGATGTCCTTGTTCTTGAACACCGTGTCGCCGACGATATTGATCTGGCGGATCTTGGCGCGGCTGCCTTCCTTGATATCGAGATTCACGCGCACCCGGTTGTTGGCCAGGTCCTCGACCTTGGATTCGATCTTCACCGCGTATTTGCCGCGGCTGTAGTACTGGTCGGTGAGGTACTGCGTGACTTCCTCGAGGGTCGAGCGGTTGAAGGTCTTGCCGGCCGACAGGCCCACGGTACGGAGCGACTTCTGCAGGTCCTCGGTCTTGATGTCCTTGTTGCCCTTGATCTCGACGCTCTCGAGCGAGGGACGCTCGAGTACCGCGACCAGCAGCGTATGGCCATCGCGCCGCATCTCCACGTCGCGGAAGAAGCCGGTGGCATAGAGCGCCCGCAGCGCTTCGCGCTGGCGTTGCGGCGTCAGCCGATCGCCGATATTGACCGGCAGGTAGTTGAACACCGTGCCCTCGGAGATGCGCTGCAGCCCCTCGATCTTGATGTCACCCACTGTGAAGTCGACCTCGGGCGCCAGCTGGGCCAGTGCCGCAGAGCAGACTGCCAGGGCAAACACCGCGAATATCGCGCGAACATTCATGCGCAAGGCCATTACCTTAAGAGCAGAGGGGGGAGTCAACCAAACTGACGCGAGATGTCGTTGAACAGCGCGACACCCAGCAGCAGCAGCACCAGGGCGATCCCGAGCTGCTGGCCGGCGGCCTGGGCACGCTCCGAGAGCGGGCTGCCCTTGAGCCACTCGATCGCCTGCATCACGATCTGACCACCATCGAGAACCGGAATTGGCAGCAAGTTCAGGAAGCCCAGCGCCAGACTGATCATCACCAGGAAATGCAGGAAGGCCGACACGCCGGCCGCCGCCGAATCACCGGCGAGCTCGGCAATGGTCAGCGCGCCGCCCAGGTTCTTCACCGAGACGGTGCCGAAGACCATGCGCCACATCATGCGCGCCTGGAACGCAGTCATGCTCCAGGTCTCCTGCAGCGCGCCCTGCAGCGCGCCGACGGGTCCAAGATCAATATGGCGCAGCATTTCCGGTGGCCACGGCATGCTCCGCACCGGCCCCACGTGGATGCGGCCCAGGCGCCGGCCACCCTCCTGGTCGCCCACGGTCGTGATACGCAGCGTACTTTCCTGACCTTTGCGGCTGTAGCGCAACGTGATGCTCTCATCCGGATGCGCGTTGACCAGCTTCACCAGCTGCTGAAAATTGTGCACCGGCTCGGCGTTGACGCTGAGCACCATATCGCCGGGGCGCAGCCCCGCGCGCGCCGCCGGCCCATGGGCCTCGACGATGCCGATCTGCGCCGGAATATCCGGCTCCTTGAATTGCAGCCCCAGGCCCGAGAGCACGGCTGCAGGCTCCGAGAGCGCACGCCGCTCGGCCGCATTGCCGGTCTCGAGGCGCGCCAGGCGCACCTGGCCGGCCGGGTTGCGCAACCCGAGGCTGATCGGCTGCGCGCCCGAAACCTCATCGAGCAAGTGGACCCAGACATCGCGCTGGCTGATCACTGCATGCCCGTTGATGCTGACGATCTCGTCGCCGGCCTGCACGCCGGCCTGCGCCGCGCGCGATTGCGCCGCCGCCGGACCCAGGAGCGGCCGCACCTCGGTGCTGCCCTCGACCATTAACAGGCCGGCGAGCACCACGATCGCAAAGATGAAATTGAAGGCGGGCCCTGCCAGCAGCACCGCAATGCGCTGCCAATGTGGCCGACGATTGAAGGCGCGGTGCACTTCGGCCGGCGCCACCGGACCTTCGCGCTCGTCGAGCATCTTCACGTAACCGCCTAGCGGCACGGAGGCGAGCACGTATTCGGTGCCATCTATCTTGCCCACGCGCTTCCACAGCGGCCGGCCAAAACCTACGGAAAAGCGCAGCACCTTGAAGCCCAGGCGGCGTGCCACCCAGAAATGCCCGAACTCGTGGATAGTCACCAGTACGCACACGGCCACCAGGAATGCGGCCGCGCGCAGCCAGAACATGCTCATGGCGCGCTTACCACCCGCACACCAGCCCGTGGCTCACTGGCAACAATCCGGATCAAGCCGAAACCACATCGACGCGGTGCAGACGAGCGGCCAGCACCGCCCGTGCGCTCGCGCGTGCGGCCTGGTCAGTCGCCAATACCGTGTCCAGATCTTTCATTTCCCCACCGGGCATATGCGCCATGACCTCTGCAATGACCGCCGGAATATCCCCAAAGTTCAACTGCTTGTCGAGAAAAGCCTGCACTGCCACTTCGTCCGCGGCATTCAACCAGGTGCAGGCCACGCCACCCGCGCGTGCCGCCTGCTCTGCCAGTGCCAGGCAGGGGAAGCGCTCGCGATCGGGCGCCCGGAAGTCGAGGGGGCCGGCCTTGGCCAAATCGAGGAATTCTACACCGGACGCGATGCGTGCGGGCCACGCAAGCGCCTGGGCGATCGGCGTACGCATGTCAGGGGAGCCCAGCTGCGCCAGGCTGGAGCCATCCTCGTACTCGACCAGCGAGTGCACGATGCTCTGCGGATGCACCAGCACAGCGATATCCCGCGCAGGCACCCCGAACAGCACCTGCGCCTCGATCAGCTCGAGGCCCTTGTTCATCAGGGTGGCCGAATCGACCGAAATCTTGCGGCCCATCTGCCAGCGCGGATGCTGGCAGGCCTGCTCAGGTGTCGCGCGCGCCACCGCCGCGGCCGGCCAATCCAGGAAAGGCCCGCCCGAGGCGGTCAGCAACAGGCGGCGCAGGCCTGGCGGACGCTCACCGATGCGCGCTCCCGCCGGCAGGCACTGAAATATTGCGTTGTGCTCGCTATCGATCGGCACCAGCGTGCCCCCGCCGTCGCGCAGCGCCGCGATCAGCAGTTCGCCGGCCATCACCGCCGACTCCTTGTTCGCCAGCAGCAGCCGCTTGCCGGCCTGCGCCGCGGCCAGCGTCGAGCGCAGCCCGGCCGCGCCGCTGATCGCCGCCATGACGACCCCGGCCGCCGGCGCGCGCGCCAGCTCCACAATCGCATCGGCACCCGCAGTCACGCGCACCGCGAGACCTGCGGCGCCCAGCAGCCCCTCGAGCTCGGCGGCAGCCTGCGGGCTTTGCATCGCGACCACTTCCGGACGGAAGCGCTGGCACTGCAGGGCCATGCGCTGCACGTCGCTGCGTGCGGCCAGCGACACCACCCGATAGCGTTCCGGATGCTGAGCCAGCACCGCGAGCGTGTTCTGGCCGATGCTGCCGGTGGACCCGAGCAACGCGACGCCAATCATGAGCCCACTCCCAGATGCATCAGGCCCAGCACCATGAACGGCGTGGCGGCCAGTGCGCTATCGATGCGATCCAGCACTCCGCCGTGGCCAGGGAACAGCCGGCCGCTGTCCTTCACGCCGGCGGCACGCTTGAGCATGCTTTCCGTGAGATCGCCCACTACGGAGAAGGCCGCCGCCAGCAGGCACAGCAACAGCATTGAGGGCAAGGGCTGGCCGAACCAGCGCGCACCGGCCCAGGCTGCCAGCGCTGCCAGCGCCAGGCCACCGATGACGCCTTCCCAGGTCTTGCCCGGCGACACCCGCGGCGCCAGCTTGGTGCGTCCGAACGCGCGCCCCGCTAAGAAGGCTCCGGTATCGGCCGCAAACGCCAGTATCAGAATGAACAACACCCATTGAGCCCCGTGCGGCCAACTCTCGGCGATATGGGTAAGTGCAATCCAGATCGGCGGCAGCGATACCAGTGCCGCGAGCCCCGCCTGCAAGTGATTGACCCGTTGCGGTGCGATGAGCAGCCACAGCAGTGCCAGCAGCCACCAGCACGCGGCCACCCGCAGTATCAGTTCGTAGCCCAGGCCGCCATCGGCCAGCAGACGCCCGCCGACCGCCAGCAAGGCCACCA
>JAYUZE010000217.1:0-6921 GCA_043752035.1 Gammaproteobacteria bacterium | reverse complement strand
GAATTCCATTACTCAGACTCCCATGCCTGAATCAACCAGTGAAACTAAATACTCTTGGTGTCGCATTGCAAAGAACTACTTCTCATCCCCGGAACCTGGGCCGGAAACCGGCCCACCGGTGGGTGCCGCGGTCGGCTTAGACGGTGCGGGCGGTGCCGCCGGCTTTGAGCCCGGCGCTGCCGACGCCGCGCCAGCGCCGGCGGCATCCGGCTGCAGGGCGGCAAAATAGCGGTTTTGGCGCTGGAATACCTCGCGATCGAGCGGCGCCAGCATTTCATCGAGCAGGCTCTTGGGCGGCCGGCCGGCGAAGTCGCCGAGATCGGGCTTCTTCCAGGGAACAACGTACATCACATTCGGCAGCTCGCGGTTGCCCGTGATCTGCGTCGCCTCCAGATCGATGCGATCGTGCGCGTGCGCGGCGTCTGCGGGCTTGCGCGGCGCGCTCGCAGCCTTGCCCGTGGCCTTGCCCGTGGCGGGCGCGGTCGCGGCGCTGGAAGTCTGTACGGCGGGCTCGACAACACCGGCATCGGCGGCCACGGCTGGTGCTGTCGGTCCTGGCTGCGCTGTCGATGCCGATGCCGAGGGCGCCGCCCGCGGCACCGGTTGCGGGCGCACCTGTGGCTCGGCGCTGAATGCGCTCGCCAGGCCCAGGCTGAATACACCCAGCATGGTTACGATGAATCGCTTCACGATGCACCTCCCTGGTTATCCGCGCCGGTGGCCGCGGGCTCAGCAGGCGTGGGCGCGCCGGTCGGTGCCGGCGCCGTAGCCGGGGCTGTCGCCGGCGCGGTAGCGGGTGCCGCGGCGTCGGGCGGCGGCACCCTGGGTGTCGCGCGGCGGCGCACTTCGGCGATCCAGCCGTTGACCGACTTGTCTTCGCCACTGAGCTGCTTGTACTGCTCGAACTGCGGCAGCGCCGCGGTCGGATCGTCGATGTAGATGTCGAGCAGCACCGCCAGGTTGCGATGTGCCGGGACGTAAGCGGGATCGGCGGCCACGGCATGCTCGTAGGCGGCACGCGCTTGCGTGAACTTGCCCTGGCGGCGCAGCGTCAGGCCGAGCTCGTCCCAGGCGCGTGCATTGCCCGGCGCGCGTTCGCTCGCGCGCTGCAAGGCGGCGGCCGAATCATCGAGCTTGTTTTCATCTCGGGTCACGATGCCAAGATTAACCGATGCTTCGGCCAGCGTCGGATACTGCAGTTCCATCTGCTTGAAATCGAGCTCGGCATCGGTGGGCCGGCCGGCGAGCAGGTCGGCCACACCATGGGTGAAATCAGCGACGGCCGCGGGCGGGATCACCCCGTCGGCCGGCGGCGCAAGACTGCGCAGCAGGTCGCTGGTGGTCTCGGTCTTGGCATAGCGGGCCGGCTTGAGCTCGGCGAGCGCGTGGAAGCTGTTGCGCACCGAATCGTCGTAGATGCCATCCTGTACCCGATGCGCATTGACCTCGTGAATCGAGATTGCCTGCTCTTCGAACGGGAAAGCCTGCTCCTCGAGCAGCGAGTCGAACTGCTCGCGCTCCTCGGCACTGAGCTTCTTGGGCCGCTCGGAGGCCAGCAGATCCTTGGCGAGCGTGCGGTAGAGCTCGGCCATTTCATAGGTAGCCGCGGTCGTGGTGCTGGCCACATCGTAGGCCACCACTGCCTTGTAGCCGGCGAGCGCACTCTCCATCGCCTGCTTCTTGGCGACCAGCGACTTCTTCAGCGGCAGCGTCAGGCGTACGGCCCGGAAGGCATCGCGCGCCGGTACCGCCAGCGCCAGGCGCGCAGTCGCGGCCAGCGAACGCGTGCGGTCGGTGCGCGCCGTGCCGGCGGCCGCGTCGGCCTTGATGATTTCGTTCTGCCAGTAGCGCTGCCGCTCAGCGTTGTTCGCGTGGGCGGCAAAGTCGGCCAGCCGCGCGCGCGCTTCCTCGGCATCGACCACCGGTGTCGGATAGCGCTGCACGAACTGCTCGAGCATGCTGATCGCGTGCGCACCATTTCCTGACTTGTCGTACAGGTCGGCCGCACGCAGCGTCGCCTCGCGCGCCACTGCTGGATCTTCGCCTGGCGCTGCAGCGATACGCTCGAACTCGGCGGCCGCCTGCGCGCCCTGCCCGGCCTCTACGTACGCCACGGCCAGCTTGCGGGTGATATCAGGGCCGTACTCGCTCTTGGGGTAGTCGCGCCGGTAAGCCTCCAGCACGCTGATCGCCTGCCGCCACTGCTTGGCGTTGATCAGTGAGGCGGCGGCATCGTACTGCGCGGTGGCGACCACCTTCGAGGCTGGCGCCACTGTGGCGACGCGCAGGAAGTCGGCTGCGGCGCCCACATCGTCGCCGCTCTTACGCTTGGCATCGCCCTGCTTGTAGACCGCTGCGGCCAGTCGTTCGGTGATGTCGGCATGCTCGGGCGCTGCCGGCGGTGTGACGCTCAGCGCGCGCATAAACGCGGTCTCGGATTTATCGAACACACCCTGCTCGAACTGCGCCTGGCCGATGATCGTCCAGCCGATGCGCTGCTTGGCGGCATCGACCGGCGGTGTACGCGCCAGCAGCGACTCGGCCAGCTTGATCGAGCGCGGCAGATCGTGCTGCGCGAACACATCCTGCGCGGCGTGCGTCAGTACGCTGGCGCTCTCGGGATGATCCGGAAAGGTCTCGGCAAAATGTACGCCGGAAGCCGTGGCGCGCTCGTGCCAGGCCGGGCGCGCCGCCACGGGCAGCAGCTCTTCCTGTTTCTGGTAGGCAACCAGTGCCGCGTAGCCGGCGGCCGCCGAGCGCGCGCCGATCGGATAGGCGTAGGCCGTGTGCTCGTATTCGCTGGCCGCGTCCGGATACTGGCGGCTCTCGAACAAGGCCTCGGCCAGCAGGTAGTTGGTCTCCGCCGAATCGGGGTCATCCGGAAACGAGGCCAGGTAGTCGCGATACCAGCCCGCAGCCGTGGTGTAGTCCGCTAGCTTTTTCGATTTCTGCGCCTGGGCGTGGTAGTACTGCGCGAGATCCTTCAGGTTGCTCTTCAGCTCTGCGACCACCTGCGGATAGGCACTGCGCTCGCGCCCTTTCCAGAATGCAGTCTTAAAACCGTAGCTGCGCACGTACTCGCCCTTGCCTTCCACCACCAGATCGGCGAAGCCGCCCTTGGCATAGGCTGCGATCGCCTGGTTGCTCAAGGTAGGGGCGTGTACATCGACCGGATCGCGCGCCACGAAGGCCCGGTAGGTGTTGGCAGCATCCTGGAAGCGCTGCTTCTGCACGTACAGGTCACCCAGGCGCGAATACAGCAGCCAGGCGTAGGGCGTCGGGCCGCGTTTGGCCAGCAGCTGATCAATGGTCTTGGCGCCATCGAGATAAGAGGAAGCGATGCTCATCACTCGCAAAGTGTCTTCAGCGAGCTCCCGATCGGCGCGCGAGAGCGTATCCCAGTTGCGCGCGGTGCCAGCATGCTGGCGATCGATCAGCGTGCGATCGAGCAGTAGCGCGAAGGATTTCAGGCTCTCTTCGTTCTGCGTTTGCTTGAACAGCGACCAGCCGTGCTTGTAGAGGCTCTGATCGTAGAAGCTCGAGCCGCCCGCGCCGCGCGCCACCACCTTTTCATAGGCACTCTGCGCATCGGCGTAGCGCTGGTCGGAAAACAGCAGTTCGCCACGGCGAAAGTGCACTTCAGCGATTTCGCGCGTGTTCGGAAAGCGCCGCACGATCTGATCGAGCGTGGCCAGCGCCTCGGCGCGCTGCCCCGTGGTTTCGTAGCCGCGCGCCAGCTGGTAGAGCACCTGGTCGTTGCGCGGGTAATCGGGATAGGCCTTCAGCAGCGTGGAGTAGAGCTTGATCGCCTCGGCGCCCTGCATGTCCAACTGCGTGACTTCGCTCGACATGCGCTCGAGCTCGCCCGATTCCAGGTTCAGGTCACCGAGACGCCGCAGCGCCTCGGCACGCAGCTTGGCATCGGTGTTCTGCAATTCCAGGAACTGGCGGTAGCTCTGCATCGCTTTCGCGGCGCTCCCGCCCACGCTCGCGTCGGGATGAACTTCGACATTGCGCTTGATCAGGTCACCGACCGTGGCCGCACGCTTCGGCGGCGCACTGGCGGCCACCGCCACGCCCTGCAGACACAGCAGTGCGCTCACAGCGAACAGCATTGGCAGCGCGCGCTTCACGGTGTGGCACCTGCAGGCGCCGGCTCGGCGGGCGTGCTATCGGTCGGCGGCGATGCGACCGGCGGCGACGCACCGGGCGCAGCCTTAGGTGCTTCGCCAGTACTGGCGCGGTCGTAGATATCGGCCAGTGAGAAGCGCGCCTGTACTTCGTAGGCGGCCAGGCGCTCCTTCTGCGCCAGCAACTCGTTCTGCGCCAGGTGCTGCAGGAATACGTTCTGCTGCTGGGCCGAATCGGCCAGCGACTGCTGCAGCTGTGCGATGCGCGAGGCCAGCGCGGC
The DNA here is from genome assembly GCA_043752035.1 of Gammaproteobacteria bacterium. GTDB lineage: Bacteria > Pseudomonadota > Gammaproteobacteria > Steroidobacterales > Steroidobacteraceae > FEN-1191. The sequence continues at coordinate 2,510 of JAYUZE010000217.1, read as the reverse complement.
GATGCGCACGGCGAATTCGCCGGTGTTGGTCGGCACGCTGCCGCGCGCGCGCTGTACCCGCGCCCAGCGGTTCTGCGCCTCGTTGAGCGCGGCATCGAGCGCGCGCAAGGCGCGCCGCTGGCTGTAGTCGCGCTGCTTGAAGTCGCTGTCGAGGCGCCAGTAGAGCACGCCCTTCATCAGCTTCAGCTTGTCGCGCTCGATCTGCATCGATTCGGGATCGGCGGCAGTCGCGGAAGTCAGCGTGGTCTCGAGCTGGCGCAGTTGCGCCCACTGCTTCTGCTCGGCCCCGGTGCCCAGGGCCGCCACGTCATCGCCGGTCTCGATGCTGGTAAGCCGCGCATCAACCGCGGCGCGCGCCGCGAGGAATTTGGCCGGCAGCTCGCTCGCCAGCAGTACATCGGTGCGCGGCAGTCGGTCGGCGTAGGCGCGCTCGCGCGTGTCGATCATCGCGCCGAAGGCATCCATGCTCTGGTTCCAGCGCGCCAATGTGCCGCCCAGGTAACCGAGATCGCGATAGTTCTTCAGGCCTTCCTGGAAATCGTTGTCGGCCAGCAGCGCATACAGGTAACGCGACTGCGGCGCATCGGGCAGCTGCTTGAGCTGCCAGAACCAGCCGAGCTGCTGGGCCTGCTTGTCGGCGCCGAGCAGGTCATCGAGCATGCGGCCTTCGCCGATACGCGTCACCGACTCATCGATCCGGCCCGCCTCGCTCTCGAAGGACTTGATGGCCGATTCGTAGTAGTCGGCGGCCTGGGCATTGGCGCCCAGCTTGCTGAAGGCATAGGGCACGGCCAGGAAAGACTCCTGCACGGCCGCATCCAGCAGATTGCGGTCATGCAGTTCCAGCCACGGTGTGAGGGCTTCGCGAAACTGCCCGAGCTGCGCATCGGCCCAGCCCACGCCCAGCAGCGCGCGCGTCGCGTAGGGCCCGGACAGACGCACACGCTCGAGTGCCACGCGCGCGTTTGCGGCGTTGCTGGCCTGCAACCAGGCGTAGCCCAGCGCGAGATTGGCCTTGTCGCGCAGCGCCAGCATCTCCTCGCCACCGACATCCATGGTGCCGACTGCACTCAGTACCGGATCGGCCTCGCTCATACGGTTCTGGCGCACCAGTGCCACGCCCAGGTTGAAGCGCGAGTAGGCCATCCAGTCCGGCGGCCCCTGCCAGCCAGTCAGGTGTGCCGCCGCTTCATCGAAGCGGTTCTGGCGCATCAGCACATTAACCAGCAGGTGCTGGCGTTCGGCCTCGAGTGCGGGTGTCAGCAGGCCGGTGATGCGGCCCAGCGATTGCTCGCTGCGATCGTAGTAGCCGCGCGTGTACCAGACCTTGGCGAGGTAGAACCAGGCGCGATTGCGTACACCCACCGGCACATCGTTGCCGAGCAGCGTCTCGAAGCGCTTGCCAGCCTCGTTGTTTATGCCGAGCGAAAGATACAGGCCGCCGGCCAGCAGCGCCGCATCGTGGCGGTGATTGGGCATGCGCTGCCAGTGCTCGTAAGCCTCGAGCCGTGTCAGCGCTTCAAAATCATCGCCCGCATAAAAATGAAACAGCACGTCGCCGTAGTGCAGATCCTGGACGCGGATTTTCGGCAGGCTGTCGGTGGGTGCGGTGCGCGCGGCACGCGCGGGCGCGACGCCGAGACCTAAGGTCAATAACGCCATGACGCCGCTGACCAGCAGCGGCATCAGGAGCGCCTGGGATCGCCGCAACAGACCGCTACTCCCAGTCCCGGATCTCGAACTCCGGTTGCGCCTTGCGCGCCCGGTCGGAAATCTTCAGCTCGAGATACTTGGCGCCGACACCCTTTTCGAACTTGATCGAGGCGCCGCGCCGGTAGTCGCGCTCGTTGGGGCCCTTGCCACCGAACAGCGCCACCAGCTCGTGCGGACCGGCGCGCAGGTTGCCGACGTACAGGCGCTGCACGCCGCCCTTGGCCAGCGCCGCGACTTCGCGCGGCGTATACAGATAGTTGCTGACTTCCTTGTTGTCGATCTTCAGCGTGACCGAATCGAGCCCGAAGAACTCGCCGACATCCATGGAAATGAACACCGCCACCTGCGTGTTGGCGGGGAACAGCAGCTCTTCCTCGAGTACGAACAGGTCCTTGTTGAGATCCACGACCTGCCGCTTGAGATCCTGGATCTGCTCATCGAGCGCGCGGGTACTGCCATCGGCGGCCGGTGCGGTGGGATCGGCCGGCACTGCGGCCTCGGCGCTCGCAGCTGTGGCGCCCGGCTGCGCCGGGGTTGCGGCGGCAGATAAGTCAGGTGCAATCGGCGCGGCGGGCGCTGCGGCCACAGCTGGGATTGCTGGCGGACTGGTGGCGACGGCGGGCATCGCCTCATCCGCGCACCAGGCAGGCGATATCGCCACCAGCGCCTGGGCCAGCAGCGCCAGTGCCAGCAACGCGGGCCTGCGCAGCCAGCCGGAATCTCTTGCAATACTCATAGTGGGCAATCCATTGGCAAGACTGTCATCGACCGCTTCACGGCCATCACAGCGGATCATC
>JAYUZE010000216.1:0-13440 GCA_043752035.1 Gammaproteobacteria bacterium | reverse complement strand
AGGCACGATCGCCAGCGGAATCGGCTCGGTGACGCCCTGGGTGATGTCGATCTGTAATTCTGCCCGCGCCGCGGGCGCCAGCGCGAGTGTCAGTGCGAGCGCAGCGCCGATCCACAGCAGCCCGCCCGGCCGCCGTAACACAAATTCGATTCGGTTTGGGGTCATCGATTGCTCACTCATCCGGATGAAACCGGATTGTCAGGTTACGATCAAACAGGTCAGGATTCGAGGGCGTCGGCAGTGGCGAGGCACGATACACCGCCGCTTCGATCGACTCGCGCGCCGCCTGGTCGCCATTGCAGCTCGCGATCTGTACGGCCGTCACCTCGCCGCCCGGCACCTGGGTGACATGCAGCTCGCAATTCAGGCCGGCGCGCACGCTGGGCGGGCGGATCCAGGCGCGATTGATGCGCCCGGTGATCATTGCCAGGTACGAGGCCATTTCGGAACTTCCGCGCGCGGCATTGATGCGCTCCTCACTGGCCAGTTGCACACGCAATTCCGTCTCCCTCCGCGCCTTGTCCTGTGCCGCCTGAGCCTTGAGCTTCGCCGCCTTGTCCGCAGTCGCCTGGTCGGCGGCCTCTTTGGCTGCCGCCACCTTGGCCGCCTTCTCGGCGGCAGCCTGTTGCGCCGCTTCGCGCTCGCGTTGCTCCGTGGCGCGTCGCTCGCGTTCTCGCTCGGCCGTCTCGCGCCGCGCCGCAGCCGCCTGCGCGGCCTTGTCGGCCTGCGCATGGTCCGGCACGGGCACCGGTGGTACAGGCGCAGGCTCTGGCGGTGCCACCGCAGTCGGCGGCGCGGACTCCGGCGCCGCGGGCTGTATAGTGGGCGCGGGCGCTGGCGTCGCCTGAGTAGCCATCACCACCGTCGCCTCGATCGCCAGTGGCCGCAGCGGCTCGGCGGGCTTGCGAAAATGCCACCAGCCCCAGCCCAATAGGCCCACCACAGCGGCGTGCAGCAGCACCGAGAGCAGTACCGAAATACCGCGATCGCCAGGCGCCTCGCTCACGGCACGGCGGGCGGCCGCGACGACTGCGGCGGCGGATCCGTCAGGAAACCCAATTTCGATGCCCCCGCCTGTTGCAGCATCACCATTGCCGTGACAATGCGTCCGTAGTCCACGGCGTGATCGCCTTTCACCAGTACCACGCGCTGTGGAGCACGGCGCAGTGCCGCGGTGGCGCGCGCCAATGCCGTGGCATCATCGAGCGCCTGCTCGGGACTCGCGCCCAGATTCAGAAAGAAGCGCCCGCGCGCATCCACCGAGAGCACTAGCGGTTCGATATTGTTGACCGCGTGCGCATCGAGCGGTTCCGCATTGGCCTTGGGCAACTCCACCTTGATGCCCTGCGTGAGCAGGGGTGCGGTGACCATGAAGATGATCAGCAGCACCAGCATCACGTCGATGTACGGCACGACGTTGATCTCGCCCATCAGGCGGCGCTTGGGTCGCGCGCCGGTCGCCGTCATGTGGCCGCCTGGCCACCCGCGCCGCGCGCGGCGTGACGTTGCAGGATGGTGGAGAACTCTTCCATGAAGGCGTCGTAGCGCAATTCGAGGCGGCTGACCTGATCGGCATAGCGGTTGTAGGCCACCACGGCCGGAATGGCGGCAAACAGGCCAAATGCCGTGGCCACCAGCGCTTCGGCAATACCGGGGGCTACGGAGGCCAGCGTGGCCTGCTGCACGTTGCTGAGCGAACTGAAGGCACTCATGATGCCCCAGACCGTACCGAAGAGACCCACGTAGGGGCTGGTCGAACCGACCGTGGCGAGCGTGGCGAGATTGTGCTCGAGCCGCTCGGTCTCCTTGAGTTGCGCCACGCGCATCGCGCGCCGCGAACCTTCCAGCATCAGGTCGGTGGCCAGGCCACCCTGCTGGCGCATACGGGCAAACTCACGGAAGCCGAATTCGAAGATGCTTTCCATGCCGGTGGCGCCGCCGCGCGCCTCGATGGAACGATACAGCGCCGAGAGATCCCCGCCCGACCAGAAACTGTTTTCGAAGCGATCGGCATCGCCGCGGGCGCGACGCACCATCATGCGTTTGCGGAAGATGATCGACCAGGAAATCAGCGAGGCAGCCAGCAGCAAGGCCATGACGAATTGCACCACCGGGCTGGCCTGGATCACCAGGCGCAGTATTGACAGGTCGCCATTCATCAGTTGATTTCCCCGAGGATCGCCGGCGGCAGACGACACGGTTTAAAGGTGCTGGCATTCACGCAAGCGATGCGCACCTCGGCCTCGGCCAGCACTTCGCCTTTTTCCGAGCCGCGCAGCATGCGCTGCGTAAAAATCATGCTGGCCGCACCATCGAGCGCCGGCACACAGCTGATCAGCAGCAGGTCATCGAGGCGCGCGGGACGCCGGTATTTGATATTCACTGCCACCACCGAAAACAGCATGCCCGGATCGACGGCCAGCTCGCTCTGCGAAAAACCATGCGCGCGCAGCCACTCGGTGCGAGCACGCTCCAGAAAACGCAGGTAGTTGGCGTAGTAGACCACACCGCCGCCATCGGTATCCTCCCAGTACACGCGCGTCGGCCAGACGAAGACGCTCACGCCCCGTCCCCGAACAGCGGCAGGTTGGCAGCCGCGCGTTCCGGCATCTTGAGGCCGAAGTACTGCCAGGCGCCACGTGTCGCAATGCGGCCACGGGCGGTGCGCGCCAGGAATCCCTGCTGGATCAGATAGGGTTCGATCACATCCTCGAGCGTGCCGCGCTCTTCGCCGATCGCCGCCGCCAGGCTTTCGATGCCGACCGGGCCACCGTCGAATTTCTCCATGATGGTGAGCAGCAGTTTACGATCGAGCGCATCGAAACCCTGGGGATCGACCGCCAGCAGGTCGAGCGCCGCGGCCGCCGTGCTCTCATCAACCGTGCCATTGCCACGCACCTGTGCGAAATCGCGCACCCGACGCAACAGGCGGTTGGCGATGCGCGGCGTGCCCCGCGAGCGCTGCGCAATGCGCGCCGCGCCACCGGCCACGATCGGCACCTGCAGGATGCTGGCCGAGCGCTGCACGATGCGCTCGAGCTCGGGCACGCTGTAGAACTCGAGCCGCTGCACGATGCCGAAGCGATCGCGCAGTGGCGAAGTCAGCAGCCCGGCGCGCGTGGTCGCACCCACCAGCGTGAAGGGCGGAATATTCAGCTTGATGGAGCGCGCCGCCGGACCCTCGCCAATCATGATGTCGAGCTGGTAGTCCTCCATCGCCGGATAGAGCACTTCCTCGACCACCGGACTCAACCGATGGATTTCATCGACGAACAGCACATCGCGCGGCTGCAGGTTGGTGAGGATCGCCGCCAGGTCGCCGGGCCGCTCGATCACCGGCCCCGAGGTCTGGCGCAGGTTGACGCCCAGCTCGGCAGCGATGATCACTGCGAGCGTGGTCTTGCCCAGGCCCGGCGGTCCGAAGATCAGCGCGTGATCGAGCGCCTCGCCGCGCTGGCGCGCCGCCTCTATAAAGATTGCGAGCTGGCTTTTGACCTGTTCCTGACCGACATAGTCTTGCAGCGAACGCGGGCGGATCGCCCGTTCGAGCTGATCGTCCTCGCCGCGGCTGGTCGGATCGATGACCCGCTCCTCCTCGATCACGGTTCCGTGCACGGGGTCACTCACGCGCCGCACTCTGCAGGGCACGCCGGATCAAATCCTCGGTGCTGCCGCCTGACCCGGCGTTCTTCAGCAGGCGCACCGCCTCAGCGGGCTTATAGCCCAATGCGACCAGTGCGCTGTAGGCCTCGGCCTCGGCACCCACCGGTGCCTGCACGGGTGCGCCGCCCAGGTGCGATTCGGCGTTCATGATCAGCCGGTCGCGCAGCTCCACGATCAGGCGCTCGGCAATCTTGCGGCCGATGCCGGGGATGCGCGTCAGTGTGGTCGCATCTCGCGCCTGCACGCATAGCGCGAAAGCATCGACCGTCGCACCGGAGAGTATCGCCAGGGCGATGCGCGGCCCGACGCCGGTGACCTTGAGGAGATTGCGAAACAGCGCGCGTTCGGCGGCGCTGCCAAAACCGTACAGCAGCTGCGCATCCTCGCGCACCACCAGGTGCGTCAGCAGGCGCGTGCTCTGCCCTACCGCTGGCAAGGTGTAAAAAGTGGACATGGGCGCTTCGAGCTCGTAGCCCACGCCACCGACTTCGATCATCAGCGATGGCGGTGTCTTCTGGGCAATGATGCCCGCCAGCGAGCCGATCACGGCCGCGCACCGCCACGCACCGCCAGCGGCGCGCTCCGGCGCACGATCGCAGCCGGTGCCGACACGATTGTCGCCAGGCGCCGGGTCTGCGCATGGCATAGCGCCACCGCCAGTGCGTCGGCCTCATCGGTACCCGGGCGCTTCTTCAGCTGCAGCAGGATGCTGACCATCTGTGCGACCTGGTCCTTTTCGGCGGCGCCATAGCCGCTAACCGCGAGTTTGATCGCGCGCGGCGCATATTCGTGCGCCGCAGCGCCGTGCGCCACCGCCGCACAGAGTGCCGCGCCGCGCGCCTGTCCGAGTTTCAGTGCGCTGTCGGGGTTGCGATGCACGAACACACGCTCGATCGCGATCTCGTCGGGGCGATGCTCGTCCACCAGCGCTGCGACCGCCTCGAAAATACGGCGCAGTCGCACCACCAGGTCGGCGCCGCCCACGGCGATGCAGCCACTGGCCAGGTGGCGCTCGCCGCCGGCGCTGCAGTCGATCAGGCCAAAGCCGGTTCGGAGCGAGCCCGGATCGAGCCCAAGTATGCGACACGCCGGCGTCGCCGCGACTCGGGCCGTGTTCGCCATGTCGGGCCTGAAGCTGCGCCAGGAGCCGCTGGCGGCGCGCTTCATGCTGATGACTTGCCGAATATCTTCATTACCAGAATGATAGCCGGAAGCGCCCGCCCCCACACACTCAATCCGTCAGGTACTCAGGGTGGAAACCGTCCCCGCAGATCCCGCCGCGCGCGGCAACCCACAGGCAGCGACGCTGGCGCGGGCACTGGCCGCAGCGCGCTCAGCGCTCGCGGCGCGCGCGTGTCCGCCGCTGGAACTGGACGCGGGCGAAGCGCTGGCGCTGATGGTGGGCGGCATCGCCGAAGACCCGGACATCGCCATCGCCGCCTGGCTCGCGCGCGTGCGCGGCGCCGGACTCAAGCTCGATACTGCTGCCACGACGCAGCATTTTGGCGAACACGTCGCGCGGCTCGCCTCGCAACTCGAGCGGCTCGGCGATATTGGCCTGCCCGCAAGCTGGAGTGCCGGCGTAGGGCTGACCATCCAGCAAGCCGAAGCGCTGCGCAAAATGCTGCTGGCGGTGGCCGCCGATCCGCGCCTGATCGTGGCGCGACTCGCCGCAGTGTTGCTGCGGCTGCGCCAGGCGCGTGCCCTCGCGGCCAACGAGCGCCAGCGCCTGGCGCTGGAAACCCGCGAAATCTACGCGCCGCTGGCCAATCGGCTGGGAATCTGGAGCCTGAAGTGGGAGCTGGAAGACCTGGCCTTCCGTCAGCTCGACCCCGACAACTATCACCTGATTGCCAACTGGCTGGCCGAGCGCCGCGTCAATCGTGAAAACTATATCGGCGCGTTGTGCGCCCAGCTCGGTGCCGCGCTGGCACAGGCCGGCGTTGCGGCCCAGGTGCAGGGCCGCGCCAAGCATATCTACAGCATCTGGAGAAAGATGCAGCGCAAACACCTGGCCTTCGAGCAGCTCTACGACGTGCGCGCACTGCGCATCATCGTGGAGAACGTCAGCGACTGCTATGCGGCCCTCGGCGTGGTGCACAGCCTGTGGCACATGCTGCCCGGCGAGTTCGCCGACTACATCGCCACGCCCAAGGATAACCAGTACCGCTCGATCCACACGGCGGTGATGGGTCCGGAGGATAAATCGGTGGAGATCCAGATCCGCACCACGGACATGCATCGACACGCCGAGCTCGGCGTCGCCGCGCACTGGCGCTACAAGGAAGGCAGCGGCCGCGATGTCAGCTACGAGCGCAAGATCGAATGGGCGCGCCGGGTACTCGAGCCCTCGCGAAGCCGGGGCGAAGGCACAGGCGCGGGTGACCTGATCGACGCCGTGCGCGGCGACCTGTTTGCCGATCGGCTCTACGCACTGACCCCGCGTAGTGAAATCGTTGATCTGCCGCGCGGCGCCACGGCGCTCGATTTTGCCTACCACCTGCATACCGAGCTCGGACACAGCTGCCGCGGCGCCAAGATCGACGGCCGTATCGCGCCACTCGATCAGCCGCTACACAATGGCGCACTGGTCGAGATCATCAGCGGCCGCAAGGGCGGACCGAGCCGCGACTGGATCGCCGCCGGCAGCGGCTTTCTGGCCTCCGCGCGCAGCCGTGCCAAGGTGCGGGCCTGGTTTCATCAGCAGGAAGCTGCAGCGGCGGCGAAGCTGGCCAGCACGAAAGCGGCCAGCGCCGAGGTGCCGCCCGCACCGCCCCCGGCCGGCACTGCGCCGCTGGCGCCGCGCCCCGCCCGCTCGGCAACGCGCGGCCGCTCAGCGGTTGAGATCGAAGGCGTCGGCGATCTGCCTACAACCATGGCGCGCTGCTGTGCTCCGGTGCCGCCAGAAGCGATCGCCGGTTACCTCACACTCGGCCGTGGCGTGACCATCCATCGCGCACAATGCGGGAGCCTGGCGCGCATGCGGGCGCTCAAGCCCGAGCGGGTGCTGAGCGTCGACTGGAACACCGGCAGCGAGCTGCTGATGCCGGTACAGATCCGCGTCGAAGCCTTCGACCGGCGCGCCCTGCTGCGCGATGTCTCGGATGTGATGGCGCTCGAGCGCCTGAGCATCGATGGCGTAAATTCCAACACCGATCCTGCCGATCGCATCGCGACCATCGTGATGCGCACAGCGGTACGCGACGTAGCGCAGCTCCGCCTGATACTCAAACGGCTGCGCTCAGTCGCCAACGTGCTGAAGGCGGTACGCTCGGGCTAGGGCAGGTCTTTGCCGTCCGCGCCGGGTTCCGCGACCAACTGCTCGGGTGTGGGCAGCGCAATTGCTTTGTGGTTAGCGGCCGCGAGCTGCTGGTTAAACGCCAGCAGATCTCCGTTGCGCAGCGACTGCCACAGGTCCAGCGCGCGCTGCAATCGCGCGCTGTATTCGTCGAGGCCGGCGCGCTGACCCGGCGTCGGCGCGTAGTCAGCGCCTTCGACTCCCGCGGTGAGCCCGGCGATGACCTCGCTGATCCGGCCTGGATCGGCATCCGCACCTTCGGGCGACTCGACCAGCGCCGTGGTCTTCGCTTCCAGCGCCTTCGCGGCCGCGAGCAGCTCACCCTGCAGAGTGGGACGCAGCTGGGCAATCTGCTTGCGTAGTGCCGCCACTTCACCGTTGGCCACGTAGGCCGCGTCCAGTGCCTTGCCTGCCTCCATGGAGAACGCCAATGATTTCTGCAGGTCGGCCAGCGGCGTGCTCAGGCGCGGGTCCAGCCTCACGCTGAGCGGTTGCCGCCACTGCTGCCCGCCGACCTTGAGCACGAATTCATAGACACCCGGCAGCACGTAGGGACCGGCCGGCAACGTCAGCGTGTTGGCACCGAGCACGGCGCCGATGCTGTATTCATAGCCGATGGCACGTGGCTGCGGGTAGCGCAGGTTCCACACGAAGCGGTGCAGGCCCGGCGTCGCCGCAAGGGGCGACTCAGGCCTGAGCCAGTCGGTGGCGAAATAGCGATGCGCGCGTGCCACGCCCGGCAAATCATCGCTCGAGTAACGGCGTACCAGCGCACCGTGCGCATCGTGAATCTCCAGCGTCACCGGCCCGCTCACACTCGCCGCGAGCGAGTAGTCGATCACTGCGCCGGCAGGCGGATTCATCGCGACCGCAGTCTCGGCCGGGAGCGGTGTATCGCGGTTGCTGTTCGGCTGCCAGCGGTAGGCGTCGGCCGGCGGAAACAGGCGCGTCGATCCGTCACCCACGGCGAGCGAGCGCAGCGGGCTCACATCGTCGAGCACCCACAGCGCGCGGCCCTGAGTCGCTGCGACCAGATCGTTCCCATGCACCAGCAGATCGCGTACCCAGGCCTGCGGCAGATTCAGCTGCAGCGACTGCCAGTGCTCACCGTCGTCGAGCGACACAAAAACGCCGGCATCGGTGCCCGCATACAGCAGCCCCTGCTTGTGCGGGTCGCTGCGCACGACTGCAACGAAATGATCGGCGGGCAAGCCGCGGCTGATCGATTGCCAGCTCTTGCCGCCATCGTGCGTCCGCCACGCATAGGGTGCGAAGTCGTCCTGCCGATGATTATCAGCGGCAACGTAGGCGGTGCCAGCATCGAGCGCGGAGGGATCCACCGTGTTGACACGCGCCCACTCGGGCATGCCGGTCGGCGTCACCGCCTGCCAATGCTCCCCCGCGTCGCGCGTGAGCTGCACCAAGCCGTCATCGGTGCCAACCCAGATGTCGGTGTTGTTGAGAGGCGAGGGTGCGATATTGAAAATCACGCCATAGCCGCAGGCCCTGGCATCGGCCACCTGCACATCGCCATTGCAGTGCTGCGCACCCGCTCGCTTGCCGCTCAGATCCGGACTGATGATCTGCCAGTGTTCACCGCGATCGACACTGCGCCACAGCAGCTGCGAGCCCACATAGAGTGGATAGGGTTCGCGCTGCGAGACCGCCAGTGGGGTGATCCAGGTGTAACGGTATTTCACGGCAGTTTGGCGCATGCCGTAGCTTGTTACCGGCCACGGCGTGACCTCGCGTGATTGTCCGTGGCGCGCATCCCAACGTGTAACCTTGCCGCCCAGACCGGTCGCGTAGACGATGTTGGCATCGGCAGGATCGGGCAACACATCGTCACGCTCGTCGCCGCCGACCGGGTTCCAGTCGCGAAAATTCAACGCGCCGAAATCGCTGCGTGTGGCGGCCGACACCGTGCCACTGTCTTGCTGGCCGGCGTAGACGCGATAGGGGAAACCCTGGTCGGACCCGAGGTGATAGAACTGTCCGGTCGGCTGGTTGTACCAGTCGCTCCAGCTATGGCCGCCATCGACGCTGATCGCCGTGCCCTGGTCGCTGGCGGTAGCCATACGCTCCGGGTGCCTGGGGTTGATCCACAGATAGTGATAGTCATCGCCGCCGGGCGCGCCGCGGATGATCGTGAAAGTCTTGCCTGCATCGTGCGAATAGTGAATGGATTGGCCGACGAAATAGATGTCGTCGGGCTTGTCCGGTGCCACGGTGAGCCGGCTCACGTACCAGTTGGTTACGGGCGTGGCGTCATTCACTTTCTGCCAGTGGGCGCCGGCGTCATCCGAGCGATACAGGCCACCGGACTCCTTGGAGTCGATCGAGGCGTAGATGCGCGGGCCCTGTGCCGTGTGCGCGACTGCAAGCCCGATGCGCCCGAGCGCGCCGCCGGGCCAACCCTCGCCGCCCAGCTTCGACCAGGTCTTGCCGGCATCGGCCGAGGTATAGATCGCGCTGCCCGCGCCCGCGATCGGCTTGAAATAGCTGAGCCAGGGATAATTGCGTGCTTCCCACGCGGCAGCATAGATGCGATCCGGATTGGCAGGATCGGCTGCCAGATCCACCACGCCGGTATCCGCATTGATCGCCAGCACATGGCTCCAGGTGGTTCCGCCATCGACACTGCGATACACGCCACGCTCACTATTGGCGCCAAACATGTGGCCCAGCGCGCCGACCAGCAGGGTCTTCGGATCGCGCGGATCCACCAGGATCGCGCCGATGTGACGTGTCGCCTCGAGACCGAGATGCGTCCAGCTTTGGCCGCCATCGACGGATTTATAGACGCCATCGCCCGCGGCAATGTCATAGCGCGGCTCGGGCTGACCCGTGCCGACATAGATTACGTTGGCATCGCCTGGGGCTACCGCGAGCGCGCCTATCGATGAAGCCGCGCTGGCGCCGTCGAATATCGGCGTCCACGTGCGACCGGCGTTCACAGTCTTCCAGACGCCACCGCCGGCGGCACCAAACAGAAAAGTGTCGGGTTGGTCTGGGATGCCAGTGGCCATCGTGCTCCAGCCGCCGCGGAAGGGGCCGATCAGGCGCCAATGCAGATCAGGGAGCGGTGCGGCCGCGAGCAGCACTGGAATCAACAGTGTCACGCTGGCGCTGCCTAGCATCAATCGCTGGCGCAGGGTCATGATGGCTCCTTCAGGACAAGGCGCTGCGATACAGGCGCAGCAGATGAGTCCAGGCCCGTTCGGCATCGCTCTTGTGGTAGATCGCCGAGCCGTTCTGTGCCGGCATATCGGGCACGCACCAGCCGTGTTGCGCGCCGCGGTACACCTCGATTTCGGCTTGCACTTGGGCGGCCGCGCAGGCCGCGCGCAGGGTGTTCTTGTCGCCCGGTGCGCGCGCATCGTCGTTGGCGGCAATCGCAAAATACAACTGCGCCCTGATCTTCGGGATCAGCAGATGCGGGCTGTCGGGCTTGTCGCTCACCAGGCCGCCGCCGTGGAAACTCGCACCGGCACCAAAGCGCTCCGGCACTGCGGCCGCGGCCCGCAGCACCAGCGGCCCGCCCATGCAGTAGCCCTGGACGCCCAGTTTCTTCGACCGGTTCACCGCCTGCTGCGCGTCGAGGAAATCGACGAACGCGTGGGCATCGCGCTCGGCTGCGCCCGCAGCCGTGAGCGGGCCCACCAGCGGCGGCAGCTTCGCGCGATCCGCCTCATTTTGAAAACTGAAGGTCGATATATCGCCAAACACCGGCGACTTCGCGCTGCGATAGAACGGATTCGGCACCAGCACAGCAAAGCCCGAGGCGGCCAGTCGCCGGCCGAACTCCCTGAAGGTCGGGCGCAATCCGAAGATGTCGGTCCAGATCAGCACGCCCGGATGTGCGCCCTTGTCGGGGTGAAAAAAAGCGGCGTCGCAGTTGCCATCAGCGGTCTTGATCAGCACATCGCTTGCCACTACCGTCGACGGCGCTGCGCTAGTGGATCCGGCCACTGCCATCAGTCCGGCAGCGGCCGAGCAGCCAATGAACTCACGCCTGGATCTGTCGTGATCGCTCATGAAACCCCCTTCAGGCTCAAGGTCAGATCGGCATCAGCGATTGATATTGTCGATCGCGCGCTTGTCTGCCGCCAGCGCCGCTTCGTGCAACGCCTCGGCGAGCGTCGGGTGCGCGTGGATCGTGCGCTGCAGATCCTCGGCGCTGCCGCGAAATTCCATCGCCAGCACAGCCTCGGCGATCAGCTCGCCGGCCATCGGGCCGATGATGTGCACGCCCAGAAGTTCGTCGCTGGCCTGCGCGACCACGACCTTCACGAAGCCTGCAGTGGCTTCCATCGCGCGCGCGCGGCCGCTGGCACCAAAGGGAAATACGCCGATCTTCACCCCAATGGCGGCCCCCCTGGCCTGCGCTTCAGTCTGACCCACCCAGGCGATCTCGGGTGCGGTATAGATAACCGAGGGAATCAGCGCGTAGTTCACATGCGCATACTTGCCGGCGATGCGATCGGCGACCGCAACGCCCTCTTCCTTGCCCTTGTGCGCCAGCATCGGCCCGCGCACCGCGTCGCCCACCGCCCAGACATCAGGGACACCCGTCGCGCAGTGTTCGTCCACCTTGATGAAGCCACGTTCGTCGAGCGCCACGCCACCGCCCTCGCCGAGCAGGCCTTCCGTGTACGGGCGGCGGCCCACGGCCACGACCACGACATCGGCCTGCAGAGTCTGTTCGCCCTTGGCATCGCCGTAGCGCACTGCCACGCCATCCTTGCCGAGCTTGGCTCCGGAGACCTTGGCGCCCAGGCGTATATCGAGCCCAAGCTTCTTGAAATGTCGCGCCGCCTCGCTGGCAAGTTGCGCATCGGTCATCGGCAGCAGCGCGTCGAGGGCTTCCAGCACCACGACCTCGGCGCCCAGCCGCCGCCATACGCTGCCGAGTTCCAGACCAATCACACCCGCGCCAATCACGCACAGGCGCCTGGGCACCGCTGTCAGCTCCAGTGCACCCCAGGAATCGATGATCTGCTTGCCATCGAAGGGGAGCGACTTCAGTTCCGTGGGTATCGAGCCGCTGGCCAGCACCACATGGCGGCCGCGCAGCAGCTGGCGCGACTTGTCGGGAGCGGTGACCTCAACCACACGGCCCGCCAGCAACTTGCCGCGGCCGACGAATGCGCTGACGCCTGCTGCCTTGAGGAGCGCGGCGATGCCGCCCGTCATGCTCTTGACGATACTCGCACGGCGCTTCTGCATCGCCGCGAGGTCAAGCATCAGGCCGCTGGCCTTGATGCCGTGGACTGCGAACTCACTGTGCGCGCGATGCCACAGCTCCGAGGATTCGAGCAAGGCCTTGGAAGGAATGCAGCCGGCATTCAGGCAGGTGCCACCAAAGGCGTAGCTGCCATCGCGATTCTGCCAGCCGTCGATGCAGGCCACCTTGAGGCCATTCTGTGCGGCGCGTATAGCCGTCGGATAACCGGCCGGTCCGCCGCCAATCACGACGACGTCGAATTCCTGCGGCTCGGTAGCAGCGCTGGCGTTCATGCGTTTAGACTCCCAGCAGCATGCGGCCCGGATCCTCGAGGCAATCCTTAACCGTCACCAGGAACTGCACCGCCTCGCGCCCATCGATGATGCGATGATCGTAGCTGAGCGCGAGGTACATCATTGGCCGCGCCACCACCGCGCCGTCGACCACCATCGGCCGCTGCTGCGTCTTGTGCATGCCGAGTATCGCGCTCTGCGGCGCGTTGACAATCGGCGTCGACAGCAGCGAGCCAAAGACGCCACAGTTAGTGATGCTGAAGGTGCCGCCGGTCAGGTCATCGAGCCCGATCGTGCCGTTGCGCGCGCGCTGCGCGTAGTCGGCAATGCCGCGCTCGACCCCGGCGAAATCGAGCGCATCGGCATCGCGCAGCACCGGCACCATCAGCCCGCGCTCGGTGGAGACCGCCACGCCAATGTCGAAATATTCGTGATAAACAATATCGGTGCCTTCGACCGACGCATTGATTACCGGATAGCGCTTCAGCCCTTCGATCGCCGCCTTGACGAAGAAAGCCATGAAGCCGAGCTTCACGCCGTGCTGTTTCTCGAAGCCATCCTTGTAGCGCGCGCGCAGTTCGTTCACGTGCGTCAGGTCGACTTCGTTGAAGGTGGTCAGCAGCGCCTGCGTCGATTGCGCCTGCACCAGCCGCTCGGCAATGCGCTGGCGCAAGCGCGTCATCGGCACCCGCTGCTCGGCGCGCACACCACGCGCGGCCGCCGGCCGCGTCGCGGCCACAGCCGTTGCCTTGGCCGGTGTCGCGCTCGCCGCCAAAGCCTTGGGCGCCGGCGGCTTGCCTGGCGCTGCCGCACCGTTGCCTGCGGCGAGCAGATCCGATTTTGAGGCGCGCCCGCCCTTTGCGGCAGCGGCTATCGCTGTGCCGCTGAGCCCCAACTCTTCGGCCACGCGCTGCGCGGCAGGACCGAGTTTCGCCGCGGCGGCCGGAGCCGCAGCCACC
>JAYUZE010000215.1:0-39332 GCA_043752035.1 Gammaproteobacteria bacterium | reverse complement strand
AATGCTGCCAGCAGCATTCCTGCGTCCGGCCAGCGGATTTTCTTCAACTCTACAATGCGCATGCTTGCGACTCCCAGCTGATGATTCATGTGATGGAACTCAAGTGGCGGATGTGCCGGTCTCGCCGGTACGGATGCGGATGGCCTGTTCCAGATTGGCGAGCAGGATGCGTCCATCGCCGGGACGGCCGGTGCGCGCGACGTTGGCGATGGCCTCCAGCACGGATTCGGTGATCGCATCGTCGATCGCGATCTCGACCTTGCTGCGCGGGCCGAATTCGAGTTCGTGCACTTCAGTGACGGTGACGCCCTGCACGCCCAGCTGCGCTATCGCGTTGCGCAGCTCGTCCAGCTTGAATGGGCGCACGACTGCGCTGATCATTTTCATCGTCTGCATTTTTAGGCGAATCGACTCTGAATCGGCTATTCCGGTAACAGGACGGTGCGCGTATCCTCTGGATTCACGCGAGCGCCGCTGAGCCTTAAGTGCAGAAACCGTGCCACGGGCAAACGGCCCGAAATCGGGGCCGGGCGGCAGGCGCTGGCGGCCTTCTGCACCAAACTGGTGGTGGCCGCCGTCCGGGCGCGCGATTTCAGGGCAACGTCTTGCTGGCCGAGGTGAACCATGGCAACTCTGCACATCGATGAACTGGCGCGGCGTTTCGCTGCCGGGCTGCCGGGCGCACTGGGGGCGCTAAAAAGCGAAGTCGAGAGCAATTTCCGAGCGGTGCTGCAGGGCGCAGCGGGCAAGCTCGATCTGGCCTCGCGCAGCGAGTTCGAGGTGCAGTCGCGGGTGCTCGAGCGGGCGCGTGAGCGCCTCGCCGCGCTCGAGGCGCGCATCAGCGAACTCGAAGCCAGGGTATTGCGTCCGCCATCGTGAGCGTCGCGCGGGTGCCGAGCCGGGCGCAGCTCGGGCTCGAGGCGCCGCTGGTGCAGATCGAGGCCCACCTGGGCAGCGGACTCCCGGGCTTCTCGATTGTCGGTCTGCCCGCACCGGTGGTGCGCGAGAGCCGCGAGCGTGTGCGCTCGGCGATCCTCAACTCGGGCTATGAGTTTCCGGCCGGGCGCATCACCGTGAACCTCGCGCCTGTGGAGCTGGCCAAGGAAGGCGGCCGTTACGATCTGCCGATCGCGCTCGCGCTGCTGATCGCCAGCGGGCAGCTGCGTGTGATCCGTGAGCCGGCGCCCGAGTGCTTCGGCGAGCTGGGGCTCGCTGGCGAGTTGCGTCCAGTGCGTGGCCTGCTGCTGGCCGCGATCCACGCCACGCGCGCCGGGCACGACATGGTGATCCCACTCGAGGACTACGCCGAGGTGCGCCTGGTACGCCAGCAGGGCGTCGCGGGCTTGCCGGATCTGCGTGCCGTGTGCGGCTTTCTGGGCCGCGCCGACAGGCCTGCTGCGCAGGCCTCTGAGCGCGCCGCGGAGCCTGCCCAAGGCTCAAGAGCTGAGCACAGGATTATTCCAAATGTGAATCAGTATGGCACTTTAGACGAGGTAAAAGGCCAATGGCGCGCCAAACGGGCGCTTGCGATTGCAGCCGCTGGCGGCCACAGCCTGCTGATGGTCGGCCCGCCCGGTAGCGGCAAGAGCATGCTGGCTTCGAGGCTGGTGGCGCTGCTGCCGCCGCTGGCCGAGCAGGAAGCCATGGAGGTCGCGGGCATCGCCTCGATCGGCCCGCAGGGTTTCGATCCCGCGCGCTGGGGGCAGCGTCCGTTCCGCTCACCCCATCATGCGGCCTCTGCCAGTGCGATCGTCGGTGGCGGTGCGCGGTTGCGCGCCGGTGAGATCAGCCTCGCACACCATGGTGTGCTGTTTCTCGACGAGCTGCCCGAGTACGACCGGCGCGTGCTCGAGGCTTTGCGCGAACCGCTGGAGGCCGGTGTGATCACCATCGCGCGCGCCGATGCCAGATTGGAACTACCGGCACAGTTCCAGCTGGTGGCGGCGATGAATCCCTGTCCCTGTGGCTACCTGGGCGATGCGCGGCGCGCCTGCAGCTGCAGTGCGCGCCGTGTGCAGCGCTACCGGGAACGCATCTCCGGTCCACTGCTCGATCGCATCGACCTGCAGATCGAGGTGCCGCGCGTCGAGCTGCAGCAGCTGTCGGCGGCACCCGGCGAGCAAGACGCCGCGCAGCTGGGTCAGCGCGTCATAGCCGCGCGCTGCCGGCAGCAGCAGCGCCAGCAGGTCTGCAACGCGAGGCTCGATCACGCCGGGCTCAGCTCACATTGCCGCGCCGACGCCGCGGCCCAGGGCTTGCTGCTGCGGGTGGGGGAAACGCTGGGAATATCGGCGCGGGGTTATCACCGCCTGCTGAAGGTGGCGCGCACCATTGCTGATCTCGATGGGCTGGAGCAGATCGGCGTCGCACAGATAGGCGAGGCCGCGAGCTACCGGCCGAACTCCGGTTCAACGCCTACCGGGACTTAGACACCAGGAAGTCGACGCCCTGGCGGATCAGCTCGTCGCTCAGATCGGTGCGGCCGCCCTTGGGAGGCATCACGCCTGCGGTGCCGGCAAAGCCCTTGAGCGCGTGGTCGTACAGGGTCGCTTTGCCCTTGGCAATTCGCGGCGCCCAGGCGGCGTGATCGCCAAACTTGGGCGAGCCAACCAGACCCGTGGCGTGGCAGGTCTTGCACACAGCATCGTAGAGCGCCGGGCCGTCTTTAGGTACGGCCAGCACAATGGTCATGGCCTGGGCCGGGGCCTCGATCTTGAGCGCGGAGTTGTCCTTGCCGGCCACCGCAACGCGTACGAACGGTCTGGTGCGTTCGACCACACTCTCAACATACTTCGAGTCGGCGTAGGTCTCGGGCACCTGCGTGCGCCCCGCGACGATGCGCGCCAGCGCGAGAATCGCGATGACCACGGCGATCAGGGCAGTGATGACGACGCTGAAGTTATTGAAGAAATGTGTGTCCTGCTTACTCACGTTCGATCCGTTGCGCTGTGCGGAATTGCGCGAATTATAGCCGCTGAATCCATGGCGCGCCCGGCGGGATTCGAACCCACGACCTGCAGCTTCGGAGGCTGCCACTCTATCCAGCTGAGCTACGGGCGCAAGGCGCGCAAGGTTACCCGATCGCCCTATAGGCCGCCACGCCGTCACGCCGCTACGCCGGCACCGGGCCGGGCCTACGCAACCAACCTGCCCGCGCGGCCTGCCCTAGAGCCAGCCGCGGCGCTTGAAAATCACATAGGGAATTACTGCCGAGGCCACCATCATCCCCAGCGCCATCGGAAAGCCCCAGTCGGCGTGCAGCCAGGGGATGTGCTCGAAATTCATGCCATAGATGGCGCCGATCACCGAGGGCGGCAGCAGGAATACGGTTACCACCGAGAAGATTTTCAGGATGTTGTTCTGGTCGATGCTGATCATGCCGAGCGTGGCATCAAGGATGAACGACACGTTGCTGCCCAGGAACGAGGCGTGATCGCTCAGTGCGATGATGTCGCGCGAGAGCGTGCGATAGCGGGTGCGCACGTCGTTGCTGAGCGTGATGGCGCTCGACTGCTGCACAAAGGCCAGCGCGCGCCCGAGGCTCACCAGGCACTCACGGGTCTTGGCGATCAGCTCGCCGCTCTGGCCGACGCGCTCGAGCACCGCCCGGAAATCGCGCTGTGCCGGACGCCGCCGGCCCTCGGCGCGCGTGAACACCTCGGCAGAGATGGCGTCCAGGTCGGCGCTTACGCGCTCGACCACATCGGCCACGCGGTTGATCAGCGCCTCGATCAGCCCGGCGAGCACCGCGCTCCCGGATGCGCAGGCAGTGCCGTGGCGTTCGGCGTAGCTGGCAAAGCGCCTGAAGGGCAGCGGATCGGTGTAGCGGTTGGTGATCAGCTTGCCATCCTTAAGGATGAAAGTGACCTGGGAATTCTGCGGCAAGTCGGTATCGAGCTTGGTGACGATGGTCGAGGTCAGGTAGACCGCGCCGCCTTCTTCGTAGAGTCGATTGGAAGACTCGATCTCGCGCATTTCCTCGCGCGTGGGCACATCGATGCCAAAGTGGCTCTCGACCTGGCTTTCTTCAGCGGGGCTGGGTTCGAGCAGGTCGATCCACAGCGCATCGGCGAGCGTCAGGCCTTCGCGGCGCGCCAGGCCGCCGCCGGTTTGCAGCGCGAACAGGTTCAGCATGGCCTGTTCGCCGGCCGCTCAGCGACGCTTTTCGCTCGCCGCGAGATCGTTGACGATGCTGATCACATTGGCCGGGCTGCCGGCCATGTTCACGTCGGTCAGATACTTGCCGTTGATCACCATCAGCGGCACGCCCTCGACCTTGAAGCGGTGCACCAGGTCGTCGGCCTTCTGCAGATTGGTCTGCACGGTGAAGGAATTGTAGGCACCCATGAAATCAGATTCGCTGATGCCGTGCGCCTTGGCGAAAGCCACTTGCGCGGCAATAGTCTCGTGCTCGTCGTTCTGCGCGAACAGGTAGTTCTTGTGGTCGTGCATCTCGGCGAACACTGTGCTGTGTAGCGCTTCTTCCTTGCCCAGTGCCTGCAGCGTGTAGAATAGCCGCGCGTGCGCCCGGTGCACTTCGCCCCAGGTGACCGGCACGCGCCGGAATTCGATGTAGGCCGCCTTGGACTTGCGCCAGGTCTCCAGATACGGATCGAGCGCATAGCAGTGTGGGCAGGCGTACCAGAACATCTCGATCACTTCGACCTTGCCGGGCGCGGCGTCGGTTGGCTGTGCGGGCACCAGCGGACGATAGTGGGTGCCGGCCACCCACTTGCCCGCCGGCAAGGTGGCCGCCGCGGGCAGCGCCGCGGCGCGCTCGAGTGCCGAATCCTCGCTGCTGGCAGCTTCGGGCTTGCCCGCAGCTGGCTTCGCCGCGGACGTCGATTCCGAGGCCGGCACCGGCACCACGGGAGCGGTGGGCGTCGTGTTGGCCGGCGTTTGGCTGGTCGTTGCGGGTGGCGTCACCGGCGTGTTGCTTGGCGTGTGCTGCTGCGACGCGCGATACACAAAGAACCCCAGGGCCGCGAGCGCCGCCACCACCATGAGCGTCAACGCACGTTTGTTCATGTCAGCGCATGCCCTGAATATAGGAAGCGAGATTACGCATGTCGGTGTCGGTGAGTCGCGCGGCGATAGTGTGCATGATCGCCGCGTTATCGCCGCCATCGCTCGCGCCCTTGGCGTTCTTCGTGTAGCGCGCGTCAGCGCTGTAGGCGCCGAGCTGCTTGATCACGTACAGCGATTGCTGGCCGCGCAGCGCCGGGTAACCCGAAGCCGGATTGCCGCCGCCCACCGGACCATGACAGGCCGAGCAGGCAGGAATGCCGCGCTCGCGATTGCCGCCGCGATACAGCTTCGCGCCCGCTTCCCAGTAGGAAGGATCGGCTTCCAGTCCCGTGGGCGTCTGCGTTGAATAGAA
The DNA here is from genome assembly GCA_043752035.1 of Gammaproteobacteria bacterium. Classification (GTDB taxonomy): domain Bacteria; phylum Pseudomonadota; class Gammaproteobacteria; order Steroidobacterales; family Steroidobacteraceae; genus FEN-1191. Next base: position 33,952 of record JAYUZE010000215.1, on the reverse strand, counting down.
CGCCGCGACGTCTTCGATGTCCTGGTCGCTGAGCGTGGCCGCCATCGACGGCATCATGCCCGCGGCAGCATCGCCGGCTTTGCCGACGCGCCGGCCATCGTGCAGCAGGTGCAACTGGTGTTCGATGTAGGCAGCGTTCTGGCCGGCCAGGCTCGGCCATTCGGCATTGGTGCTGTTGCCATTCGGGCCGTGGCAGGCGAGGCAGGTCGCGGCTTTCGCGGCGCCATCGGTGGCTGAACCTTTGGACCAGGCAACAGGCGAGTAGGCAGCGGGCACGACCAGCAGGGCGAGCACACTTAAGGCGAGGCGGGTTTTCACGAGGGTAATCTCATCGCGTCTGGTGGAGTCCGTAATTGTACACTACCGATATTCCCTAAAGCCTTGTAAGTCCCTGCGCTACCGACTTGAGCACCTATCCCACCGCCGCCCTGATCCTGAGCGCCGCACATGCGCGTCAGTTCCCACAGGATGCGGGCGTTGAAGTGGCATTTGCTGGTCGCTCCAACTCGGGCAAATCGAGCGCCATCAATGCGATCACCGGCAAGCGCGGACTGGCGCGCACCAGCAAGACGCCGGGGCGCACGCGTCTGCTGAATTTCTTCCTGCTGGTGCCGGGTTGCCGCATCGTCGACCTGCCTGGTTATGGCTATGCCGAGGCCAGTGCCGCCGAGCGCGCCACCTGGGTGCCGATGACCACGGTGCTGGCGCAGCGCGCCTCGCTGTGCGGACTGTTCCTGATGATCGATTCGCGTCGCGGTGTGCAGGAGGGCGACGACGGCCTGATCGAGTGGGCGGCTACCGCCGGTTGCGCGATACACGTGCTATTCACCAAGGTGGATAAATTGCGGCGCGCGGAACTGACCAGCGCGCTGGCGCTCGCGCGGCGACAGCTCGGCACGCGCGCCACGCTGCAGGCGTTTTCCGCCACCGATGGCACGGGCGTTGAAGACGCGCGACGGCAATTGCATCGGTGGTTCCAGACGCCAGCTGATTCCGCAGCAGCAGCCGAAGTCTAGCCGCGCCTTAAAAGAGCCCCGGTGGCCGTTATATCGGGGGGGATAGGCCACCGGGGCAGACCAACCCGGAACAGGTCTCTATTGAACCGGGTTCAGCCCGCTTAGGGAGGGAAGCGGGGAGCGCTTGGGCACTCACTAGGTATGAGTGTGCGCACCTCTGTTGGTTCCCGGTTTGCGGGATTCAATTCAAAGAAATGTGTAGGTCGCGCCCAGCGTCAGGAAGGTGGGTTTGGCAAGATGACTGGCGTTCAGCGCCTCATATTCCAGGCGTGCGGCCAGGCTCCCCAGGTGGAACTGTACGCCCGCACCCCAGGCCAAATCGCTGCCGCTGCGATTAAACGACAGCGTCGGCGCTGACGCGTCGGTTTTCCACGACACGAGCCCGGCCTTGCCATAGACATCGACGATCGGCAGTGGCAGAAACACCAGCGCAAATGCACCGACCGCGTGCGACTTGGCCTGCTGCGTGCCGCTGGCCGGTTTGCCCAGGTCCAGGTAGTTCAGCTCTGCAGCAAATACCTTGAGCGGCCGGAAGCCGGCGATCAGCTTGTAGCCGGTGTCGCGATCCTTGAAATTGAAGCTCCCGGCGCGCACACCGCTCTCGGATTGACCGAGGCCGGCGCCGATATAGAAGCCGCGATCCGCTGCCACGGCCGCCTGGCCGGCCAGCAGCATCAGGCCCGCGACAATGATGGTGCTCTTCATGCATACCTCAATCTGGTGGAGCCACGCTCCGGTGCTGATTAGTCTCAGCCAGTCGCTTGCCGGTTCCCAGTTGTAGGCGGGTGGCGACGGTTACGCGAGTCACGAGAGCTCGACAGCAGGGCGTTATGCAATGCGCCGTGGGTCGGGCATTACGCCACTGCTGTGGTGGCTAATGCGCCTGATCCCAGTTGGGCCCGTGGCCGGTATCGACCTTCAGCGGCACGCGCAGCTGTGCCGCCGCTGACATCAAGGCACTGACGCGCTCGCGCGCCGGCTCCAGAAAATCTTCGCGCACTTCGAGCACCAGTTCGTCGTGCACCTGCATGATCAGGCGCACGGGTGTCCGAGGCTCCTGGCACCAGGCATCGACGCTGAGCATCGCCCGCTTGATGATATCGGCAGCCGTGCCCTGCATCGGCGCGTTGATCGCGCTGCGCTCGGCATACTGCTGCAGCTGGCGGTTGCGCGAATTGATTTCCGGCAGGTACAGGCGCCGGCCGAGCACGGTTTCCACGTAGCCATCACGTTTGGCGCGCGCGCGCGTCTCGTCCATGTAGCGGCGCACGCCGGGATAGCGCGCGAAGTAGCGCTCGACGTATTGCTGCGCGGCACTGCGCTCGATCTTGAGCTGGCGCGCGAGACCAAAGGCCGACATGCCGTAGATCAGCCCGAAGTTGATGGCCTTGGCCGAGCGGCGCTGATCGCTGCTGACCTCTTCGGGCGGAACACCGAACACTTCGCCCGCGGTGGCCTGGTGAATGTCGCGATCGGCGGCGAAGGCGGCCAGCAAGCCCTCGTCGCCAGAGAGGTGCGCCATGATGCGCAGTTCGATCTGCGAGTAGTCGGCTGCCAGCAGCAGCCAGCCGGGCGGTGCGACAAAGGCCTGACGGATGCGTCGGCCTTCAGCGCTGCGGATCGGAATGTTCTGCAGGTTCGGATCGGTGGACGAGAGCCGGCCGGTGGCCGCGATTGCCTGGTGATACGAGGTGTGCACGCGACCCGTGTCTCTATCGATCTGCTCGGGCAGCTTCTCGGTGTAGGTGGAGCGCAGTTTCGCCAGCGCGCGATACTCGAGAATCAGTTTCGGCAGCGCGTAGTCGAGTGCCAGTTCCTCGAGCACATCTTCGGCGGTCGAGGGCTGGCCGGTGGGCGTCTTGCGCATCACCGGCAGTTGCAGGCGTTCGAACAGGATTTGCTGCAGCTGCTTGGGTGATTCCAGATTGAATTCCGAGCCGGCCTCGCGGTGCGCCTCGAGCGTGAGTTCGTGCAGGCGCGCCGCCAGCTCGTGACTCTGCGTGTGCAGCATCGCGCGATCGATCAGCACGCCAACACGCTCCATGCGTTGCAGCACCGGCACCAGCGGCTGTTCGATCTCCACATACAGGCGCTCGAGCGCCGGCAGCGCCGCCAGCTGCGGCCACAGGCAACGATGCAGGCGCATGGTCACATCGGCATCTTCGGCGGAGTATTCGGCGGCGGTCTCGACGCTCACCTGGTTGAAGGTGATCTGCTTGGCACCCTTGCCGGCCACGTCTTCGAAGTGAATGGTCTTCAGACCCAAATATCGCTCCGCCATGGAATCCATGTCGTGGCGGGTGGCCGTGCTGTTGAGCACATAGGATTCGAGCATCGTGTCGTAGCACTGGCCGCGCAGCGTGATGCCGTAGTTGGCCAGGATATGCATGTCGAACTTCAGGTGCGCGCCCAGCTTGGCGCAGCCCGCGTCCTCGAGCAGCGGCCGCAGCGCTTCGAGCACACGGTCGCGCTCGAGTTGCGCTGGTGCGCCGGCGTAGTCGTGCGCCAGTGGCACGTAGGCGGCGCTGCCAGGCTCGATGCAGAATGACACGCCGACGATCTGCGCCTGCATGTAGTCGAGCCCCGTGGTCTCGGTGTCGAAGGCAAACAGTTCGGCGCTGCGCAGTCGCGCGAGCCAGGCTGTAAGCTGAGGCCATTCGGTGATTGTGTCGTAGTGGCGCTCGATCGGGTCGGCGGCCAGCAGTGGCTGTTGCGGCGGCGTTGCCATAGTCACCGCGGCCGTGGCAGCCGGCGTCCCTGGCTCGCCGGCTGCTGCGCCAGCGCCTGCAACGCCAGCACTTGCAGCAGCGCTGCCCTCGATTCCCGGGGGCACGTCGAGCTGGCGCAGGAGCGTGCGCAATTCCAGGCGCGCATACAGCGCGCGCAGCGCTTCGGTATCGCGAGGCCGGCGTTCCAGCGTCGTTTCATCCACCGGCAGCGTGAGATCGCAGCGTATCGTGGCGAGCTGGTGCGAGAGCGCCAATGTCTCGGTGCCGGCCCGCAGGTTTTCGCCGGCCTTGCCGCTGATTTCGGCGGCATGCTCCTGCAGCGCCGCGAGCGTGCCGTAGACATTGAGCCACTTGGCGGCGGTCTTCGGCCCGACCTTGTCGATGCCCGGAATATTGTCGGAGCTGTCGCCCACCAGTGCCAGGTAGTCGATGATCTGCTCGGGATAGACATCGAACTTGTTTTTCACGCCCGCGCGATCGAGCAGCGTATCGCTCATGGTGTTGATCAGCGTGACGTGCTCGTCGACCAGCTGCGCCATGTCCTTGTCGCCGGTCGAGATCAGCACGCGTTCGCCGGCCGCCGCGGCGCGGCGCGCCAGTGTGCCGATCACATCGTCGGCTTCGACGCCCGCGATGCGCAGCAGCGGCAGGCCCATGCCGCTGATCGCCTGCTGCAGCGGCTCGATCTGCGAGCGCAGGTCATCGGGCATCGGCGGGCGATGCGCCTTGTACTCGGCATACAGATCGTCACGAAAGGTGCGGCCCGGCGCATCGAAGACCACGGCCAGGCGTGTGTTCGGGTAGTCGCGCAGGAGCTTGTGCAGCATGTTGAGCACGCCGTGCACGGCGCCCGTTGGTTCGCCGCGCGAATTGGCCAGCGGCGGTAGGGCGTGAAAGGCCCGGTAAAGATAGGACGAGCCGTCGACGAGGACTAAATTGGGCTGCGAATTCACTGCTGGGCGGGCGCGGATTGCGCGGTCGATACAGATACCGTGCTTCCCGGCAGGCGCTCGTTGAGTTTAATGACCACCCTGGCGGGATTGCCCATTACCACGGTGTACGGTGGGACATCAGTGACCACCACACTGGCGGCGCCGACTATTGCCCCTTCGCCGACAGTTACCCCTTTCATAATGAACGCACTCTGACCTATCCAGGCGCCCCTGCATATCTTCACCGGGCGTATTTCCTCGGGGCGCGGTGGTTTATCGGCGATGCGATCGTTGACGTCGCGAGGGTGGGAATCCGAGTCCATGAAGCGAACGCCCGACGCAACGTTGACGTCATCCTCGATCTCGATCAGCTGGTTCAATGTTATCGACACGTTGTGGCCCAAGTCGACACGATTGTGAACCAAGAGAGTAGGGTTCTCGAGTATGTGACCGCTCTGAACGTCCAGTTTGCCAAATAGGTTGACGTCATCACCAAAGATCAGTTTCACAGGCCCGGTAATGAAGGGCATCTTGGAAACCAGCAGCCGACGGCCAGCGCGTTCGCATCGACCTCGAAACAGGGGCTCGTAGAGCAGTACTGAAGCAAGGCGTCTGAGTGTCTTTACTACATTGAATTGCAGGGAAAACAGTAGACCAAGAACGGGATTGAACAGCGCCGGGATGGGCAGACGAAGGTTGCGATAGCTGCGCACCATGGCACGCAGAACTCTATAGAGGCGCGTGTTGTCACGCTTGGCCGCGACAATGAAGTTATTCAAAGCACTCATGCCGCTTCCAGATACTCCAACAGCAGCTTTTGCGCACTCAGAACCCAGGCAATTCTGCGGCCCTCGAATGCTACAGCCGGCTTCGGCCGGCTCACGATCAGGCAACGTGCCTGGCGCAGGCGCACCAGCTCATAGTCAAGATCCAGCGTTTCAAAGCACAGATGGTGCAATCCGCCATGATTGTCGGCAAGAAAGCGGCTCACGGGAGAATCCACGCCCAGGGGTTCCACGAGCTCAATCTGGGTGTCGCCGACGCGAGTGGCCAAGAACGTCACTCTAACCCGCTGCAATGGGTCTTCGAATATGCGACCTGTCCACCGTGCCTGAAGTGTGTCAGTGAAATTCTTAATGCAGTCGTCAATGCTGGCTACGACCAAGCCAACATGGTGAAACTTGGGGCCTGTAGCTGCCGGCACGGCCGTGCCCGGTGCCGTAAGCATATTCACGACGTTGCCGGCAGGGCTAGCCGCACGTATTCAAGCACCTTCGCAAATGAATCGAGATCAGCCAGGCGGTCGAAGTCGATCTGTATCTGGAACTCCTCCTCAAGTACATTGACCAGCGTAATGCCGGCAATTGAGTCCCACTTGGCCAGATTGCCCTGCGATGCCGACTCGACCTGGTCGTCAGAAAGATCCGGGAACACTGTCTGGAAGCAGTTCACCAGACGTGTCTTGAGGTTAGCCATTCCCCCGCCCTCCGATTATCGTCATTTCATGATAGAGCTCAGGACAAGTGCGGGCAAACTCATCGCGAGTGAGCGTACCCGGTGAACTTGTTTGAGCCAGGCCGAGCCCGGACAGGAAGTCACTGAGCGGGCCATTGCGCGAAGTCGCGGCAAAAGCAAAGTGCATTCTCTGCGCGTTGAAGTAACCGAACAAGAATTCCAGACAACGGAACTCGATCTGTCGCGCGAAAGCCCGACAGCTCATGACCCAGGACTCTACCGTTAGCTCTCCAGCGGTGACGAGTCCCCGGATGACGGCGATCTTGCCGAGCGGTCCGAATTTGTCGCGGTAGGAAACCACAGCGACCCACGATCCATGGCGCGCGGCGAGCGCGCGCCATTCGGCATCTACGTAGCGTATGCCGTTGAGATTGAATTGATTGGTTTTGTTGACCAGTTCCAGTATCCGTGCATCCGCCGGATCCGGATCCAGATCTATGGTGATGTGAGCGTCGAGGGACGCCAGAAAGTCCCGCGCGTCGGTGCCCGCCGCGGCAATCTCGGCACTGAACTGGCCGCCTGCCTTGATGCTCCGGGCACGCAGCCGGTCTTCCTCGGAAACACTGTCGCGGCCAAACAGATCGCGCAGTCTGTGGAGCAACGCGATGCCGGCGCCCGGGTCATTGCGCGGGAACTGCAGGCACTCAATAGCAGGAAATGCCGCCTGAACCTCTGCAAGTTCCATCGGACTGTCATCGACGAATACGACGGATTCGGCCCCGATATTCCACGCGCTGAGAATGCGTCGCACGGACTCCGACTTGCGATCCCAGTTGATCTCTACAGGGTATACGTTTCCAACAGTAAACCGCAGATCAGCCCGCTCGAGTGCTGCTGCGGCTATCTCGGGCGAATTCTTGCTGGCAATGGCGAGCAGCACACCCTCTTCGGCAAGGGCGTTCAGCATCGTCTGGTAGAGCCCATGTACGACCTGATGTGAACTCAGATCCCAGCTTACGGCCGCCGCCCCGACCTCACCGACGATTCCATGCCAGAGGGTATCGTCCAGATCAGTAATCAATCCTTTGCGGGGCGAAGACGGCAGCAGGCTATGGGCGAGCAGCTCCGCCACAGCGTCGGCATGTGCGATTGAATAGGGCAGACCCAATTGCAGGTGGGCTCGAGCATCGTGCCGCAGACTTGCCGGACTGCTCAGTGCCAAGCGCCGCGCATTCACCACACGCAGTCCGTCCTGCCTGGCGATGGCAAACGCAAACGTCGCCAAATGGGCGTCCAGTTCGAGCTCGTGCTCGGCGTGGCGCCATCCGGGCGCGTGAAACAGCGGCGGCAATTGCAGGGTCGGCAGGCAGACGCCAATGCGCGTGCCCGGAGGCAATGCACCGATGACGGATTCGAGCCGACGCAGCGCCGCAGCCAGCGTGGCAACCACATCGGAGCTGCGCGACGGCCCCCAAAAATGCGCTTCGCGAAGATCAAGTCGCGGGTCCAGATCCGCCCATTCGAGCGCGACTGCCACCGCGTGCAAGCGTTCGCCCGCAGGGAGGCGCAGCGATCCAGCCAGATCGCCAAACAGCCCGGTCGCGACGCTCACGCGGTGTTCTGGCAGTGCGCGTTGCAGGTGCGCAGCCAGCAATGTCTGCAGGTGTAGCGGAGTAAATCCGCACGCCAGCAAGACCCTGAACTCTGGCGCATCGTGCGGAGCACACCGCATTATGTTTAGCGCCTCGGTTATATTCATCCGGGTGGCGTGCGTTTCAAGGTGGGTCCCGGTGAAACGTCACCCTAGTTGCCGGGGGCCGGCGACCCCACGCTTTTCCTGGAATTCGGCGACGATCTCGTTTTGTCCTCAGGAGTGACGGCTGGCGGATCCGTGGACATTGGCTGCGGGGTGGCGGTGGCTGGCACAACTTCCGGAGCGGTGTCTGGCAGGTACAGGGGCCCTTTCTGGCCGCAGCCCCCGGCCGCGATGCACAGCCAGGCGCAGATGACATAGGTGGCGGCGCGATACGCAGTAACACCAGCGGTCTTGCTGCCCTGTGCACTGCGGTTCATGTGAGCCTCAGCGGCATGCGCTGTCGATTGCGAAGCGCCAGCCAGCCTCGCGCGACACGGTAGATTGTCCAGATGCCCACAATTCCAAACCCCACCATGGCCGTGAATACGCCCAGACCCAGGAATAGGATCAGCGGCGCCGAGATCAACAGGATCACCAGTAGTGCGAAGAACGCATACCAGAACGTGCGTATCTGCCAGGCGAAATGCGATTCGAGGAAGCTGCCGCGCACTTCTTGGCGGCGCGCATAGTTCATGATCACCGCGATGATCGAGGGCAGGCCGATCACGAAGCGGCCGGCGACGCTGGCGCTGGTGACCAGGCCGGTGAATACGCTCAGCGCGTGCAGGCCGTAGATCCAGTGCGTGTAGCCGACCAGCCCTGGAGGCGTTGCCGCCGCTGGCGCCGCATTGTCGGTTTCGTGCATCGTAAGCTCCGCCCGATTCACTCGGCCGAAGACTTTAGTCTTGAGGCGACGCGCCGGTAGGCCTCGCGAAACGGCAGCCCTTCCTTTACGACCAGGTCGTAAGCTTCGCTGGCTGCGTGTACCGCGGGATCCATGGCGATGTGCTCTGCCTGGAACTGCAGCGCGTCGAGCGCCGGACCCATGATGTCGAGGCTCTGTTGGCAGAAGTCGATGCCGCGGAACAGCGGCGCCTTGAGCAGCTGCAGATCGCGCTGGTAGCCCGAGGGCAGCTTGGCGCACAGCGCCAGCGCCTCGCTCAGACAGCCGAGTGCGCTGGCCGAACGGCCGCGCAGCAGTTCGAAGACATCCGGGTTGCGCTTCTGCGGCATGATCGACGAGCCAGTCGTAAAGGCATCGGGCAGATCGACGAACGCGAACTCCTGCGTATAGAACAACAGCAGGTCGGCGGCCAGGCGTCCAAGATCCTGCATGCACAGCGTGATTTCGAACAGCAGTTGCGCCTCGGCCTTGCCGCGCGAAAGCTGTACGGCGGTCACGGGCTCCTGCGTGCTGTCGAAGCCGAGGGCGCGAGTGGTGGCATCGCGATCGAGCGGCAGGCCCGGTGTGCCGTAGCCGGCGGCCGAGCCCAGCGGATTGCGCCCGGCGCGCCGGCGCACGGCCCGCAGGCCGGCGGCATCGTCGCGCAATTCGGAGGCGAAGCCGCCGCACCACAGCGCGACCGAACTCGGCATGGCCTGCTGCATGTGGGTGTACCCCGGCAGTGCGATCGCGCCCTGGCGCTGCGCCATGCGATCGAGCGCAGTGGCCACGGCTTCGCAGCCAGTCGCGAGCGTCTCGCTCGCCTCGCGCAGGTAGAGGCGCAGCGCGGTCAGCACCTGATCGTTCCGCGAGCGCCCGAGGTGGACGCGGCCACCGGCCGGACCGATGGCCGCAGTGAGACGCTTTTCGAGCGCTGTCTGGCCATCCTCGTCGGCGAGCTCCACGCGCCACTCGTCTCGCGCATGGGTCTCGCCCAGGGTCTCAAGCCCGGCACTGATGGCGACGAGGTCGGCGGCGGCCAGCAGCCCCTGGGCGTGCAGCATCTGCGCATGAGCCAGCGAGGCCCGGATGTCGTGGCGCACCAGGCGGTCATCGAGCGCGTAGTCCTCGCCAGCCGTGTATTGCAGCACGCGCTGATCGAGCGGTGCGCCCTTGTCCCAGAGTCTACTCATGCGGTCCCGGATCCCATGCCCGACGCCAATCATAGCCTCGCAGGCGTAGGTCGGGGTCATTTTGCAATTGAATGACAATTGACGTATTATTTCACATGAAAGGAGCCCCCATGGCCCAGGCAGAACCCGGAAAGATTCACCACACTGCGACGGCCCGGCCCGCGGAGGCCGCCCGTGTACTCTCGGGCGCTGTGCTGCGCACTGCAGCCCTGCTGGGGTTGTCGCGCGCCGCCTTGGCGCGGCTGCTGGGTGTCAGCGAGGCTGGTGTCTCGCGCCTGGCGAACGGCGCGCGGCTGATCGATCCGGTCAGCAAGGAGGGCGAGCTGGCGTTGCTGCTAGTGCGCCTGTACCGCTCGCTCGATGCCCTGGTGGGCAACGATGCAGAGCAGCGGCTGCGCTGGCTCGGCAGTTACAACCGCAGCCTCAATGGTCGGCCGGTCGAGCTGATCGAACGCGCCGAAGGACTCGCTGGAGTGGTCGCCTACGTGGATGGCATGCGCGCGCCGCTATGAGCGCAGTCTGGCAATCTGCCTGGTTCGAGGGCCTGCGTTCGCGCAGCCGTCTGTTGTGGCGCGGCGTCGAGGCGCAGCACCTGATTGCCACGCTTCGCTTGACTGAGTCGGCCGTTGATCATCGCGTGCTTGAGGAACTGCTCGAGCAGAGCAAACCGGCACTCCCGCCGCACACGCACACGCGTCACTATCTGCTAACCACGCCGTTCCGCTACCGCTCGCCGATCGCCTCGCGTTTCCGGCGCGCGCTCGATCCGGGCGCCTGGTATGGCGCCGAGGAGCTGCGCACCGCTTGCGCCGAAGTCGGCTACTGGCGTTGGCGCTTCCTCAGCGATAGTGAAGGGCTGGCCGGCCAGGCGCTGCACACCACGCACAGTTTCTTTCGCGCCCAAGTGCGCGGACGCTGCCTCGATCTGACGCGCGCGCCCTGGAGCGCCGTCCGGCAGTACTGGCGGCATCCGCGCGACTATGATCCCTGCCACGCACTTGCGGCCGCAGCGCGCACTCAACGCGTGGCCTGGATCCGTTACCAGTCGGCGCGCATTGAGCCGGGCGTCTGCGGCGCGGTCTTCGAGGCGACGGCGCTCACGCTCAGCCGCACTTCGCCAATGCAAACCTGGGTGTGCCGCTGTACGGCCGCCGGTGCGCGGCTGCAGCGCTCGGGCGTCGCGGGCGAGAGCTTTGAATTCGACGCCAGCGGCTGGACCTAGCCGACGCGCTCAACCAGAGGTTGCCATCAGGCCTTAATGAAATGGGCCATGCCGTAACCTGCACCGTCGTTGCGCTCGGTCTGCAAGCGGAAGCCAGCCTCGCGCAGATAATCGAAGAGTCTCTGCTTACGTGGATCAGGATGAAACTCCATGGCAATTCGGTCTGCGCGGCGCAAAACCTCCAGCGAAGCGGCGAGCAGTGCATCGTATTCGCTACCCTCAATGTCAATCTTCAGGAGATCGGCGCGGTCCCAACCGACTCGTTTATAAAGCGAGTTCAGGGAAATGCCCGCGACGGATAGCCCCTCACTGGATTAGTTACGAAATTGACTATCCAGGCCTGGTGAATCATTCACGCGCACTTCCCCGTCGTTGCCGGTCAATGCTGCCGGAACAGCTGTCACGCGATGCGTGGGTCGATTTTCCTCAAGCATCGAAACGAACTTTCCGAACGTCTCTGGAAAGGCTCCACGCCAACTATGTCCGCCTGTGGCGCACGGATAGCAGCGTAAAGTGTAAGCGCACCGATGTTTGCACCGAGGTCAATAATGCGCAGATCCGAACCATGGACCGGGTAGGTAGGAGGAAAGAAACCAGCCACAACGTCGCCAAGTCTGAGCGATTGATTAGCGTGATGCGCTGCTGATTGCGAAGTTGCAGCACCAGTGGATAGGGCTGCTTCAGTCTCAGGTAGCCCGCGGTCAGATCGAACCACTGAGAAGTTGCAAGAATTGCGCGCAGCAGCTCAGGTGCGCGCCGGACATTTCGAATGAGTTTGGACGTGTCTAGCGACATATCACCAGCTGCTCCACTCGAAACTACTCAATGTAAGAAATATTAACGTCAAGGTCCGGACAGTCCGCCCATACAGTAACGTTCAATTGCCGCGCTCGCCACAAGGCTGGTCGTCATTCGTGACTAATGCGGTGACTTGCGACGTGGCTTACGCCCTGCCTTGCGCGGCGTGGCGAGCAGGTCACAATCGATCGCGCGGTTCAGCGGCTGCCAGCGTCCATGCACAAGTCCGACCAGATCGTAGTCGTGATCGCGCACCCACTGTTGCAGATCGAGGCTCGAGTAGCCGAAGCGCCGCAGGTGCTGATCGGCGCATTCGATAAACAGGGCTTGCGGGCGTACACGTCGTATGAAGCCGGTGGCGCCCTCGAGCACATCGATTTCGCCGCCCTCGACATCGATCTTGAGCACACAGCCGCGCTGCGCGTCGATGCCGAGCTCCATGCCGTCCAGCGCTTCAATCTGCACCGGCTCGCAAGGCTCGGTGTGAGTCACCGGGCGCAGGCTGCTCTGGCCGTCGTTATGATCGTTCAGCTCATAGATGTTGCCCGCAGCGCGCACGCGGCCGAGCGCACAGCCGTGTACCTCGACCACCTCCTGCTGATGGTTGAGCGCGATATTGTGGAGCAGGCGGGCGCGCACCAGCGCCTGCGGCTCGAAGGCGATTACGCGGCCTCCCACGCCGACACAATGGGCCGCAACCACGGTGTGCTGACCGATGTTGGCGCCGATGTCGATGAAGGTGCCGCCCGGTCGCAGCGCGCGCTCGATCGCCCGGAGCACCTGCTCCTCGAACAGTCCGCGGTAGTAGATGTAGCGGCCGATATAGGAATTGGGATCGTAGCTGAGCTGCAATCCGTAACGCTTGAGCTCTGTGGTGACCACCGCAGCCGGCACCAGCGGCGGGTCGATCCACTTCATCAGCCGCACGTGGGCAAAGGGTAGCGGCCAGCTGCGGAACAGCGCTTGCGCGAGCCGTGGTTTCATTTGGCCGACATTGGCGAGGCGCCTGACTCAAATCCTATGAGCACGGCTCATAGTCTAAGTCCGGCGCGGCAACTGCGCCATGCCGGTCTGAACATAAGTTGTCGTCAACTGCCGGGCTGCTGCTCTGCTGGCGTCAGCGCCTTGGTGTCGGCGACGATCAACGTGCCGGTGCCCTCATTCGTGAAGACTTCCGTAAGAATACTGTCGGGCGCGCTGTAGGAGATCACGTGCACGCGGCGCACGCCGCCACGTATCGCATCTTCGATCGCCTTGGCCTTGGGCAGCATGCCATCGACGATCTTGCCCTCATCGCGCATGCGCTTGAGCGCGGCGAGGTCGATGTATGACACCACCGAGCCCGGATCGGCGACGTTGTCGAGTATCCCCGGCGCGCCAGTACACAGGATCAGCTTTTCGGCCTCGAGCGCCGCGCCTATAGCAGCAGCCACGGTGTCGGCGTTAATGTTGAGCAACTGACCGCGCTCGTCGGCCGAGAGCGGACTGATCACCGGCATAAGACCATTGTCGAGGTGCTTCCTGATCACGGAGGTGTCGATGCGATCGATGTCACCGACAAAACCGTAGTCGACGGTTTCGGTGTCGGTGGGTTTGAGCTTTACCGGCGGGCGGCGGTGCGCGATCACCAGACCGGCATCGACGCCCGACAGACCAACCGCATCGATCTCCTGGTCGCGGCAGATGGCGAGGATGCGGGTGTTGATCAGGCCGTTGAGCACCATCGAGGTGGCGTCGATCGATTTCTCATCGGTGATGCGCCGTCCGGCCACCATGCGCGTGGGGACACCCATCGCCTCGGTGACTTCGGTGAGCTGCGGTCCGCCGCCGTGCACCATCACCACGCGCACGCCTAGGCAGTGCAGGATCGCGATCTGTTCGATCAGCGAGCGCGTCTGCGCCGGATCGCCGAACACGGCGCCACCGGCCTTGACCACGAAGATCTTGCCCTTGTACAGGCGGATATACGGTGCCGCGGCGCGCAGGGCGCGGATGGTTGCGAGCTGGTCAGCCCGGTGCATGATCATGTTTGCTCGGCGCTCCTAAAAATCAGGACCTGGATAATAGCAGTCGGTGCAGCACGGCCATCTGCGCCGGCATGCGGTTGTAGGCCTGGCGCAGCACGATGCTGCGCGGGCCGTCGAGCACTTCATCGGCAAGCGCCGAGTTGCGGCGCACCGGCAGGCAGTGCATCAGGCGGCAGTCGGGCGCGGTGCGCTCAAACCAGTCGTTGCGCACGCACCAGTGTTTGTTGGCGCGCCGCAGTTCCTGATCGCCGGCCTCGTTGCCATAGTGCGTGGTCGAGCTCCACTCCTTGGCATAGACAATGTGTGCGCCGTCGAGCGCGGCATCGCGGTCGCTGGTCTCCTGCAGGGAGCCGCCACTTGCGGCAGCGGCGGCGCGTGCGGCATTCATCACGGCTGGCGGCAGCGCGAAGCCTGCCGGGCGCAACACCACGACCTCCATGCCGCGCATCGCTGCCATGTGCACGGTCGCCGCCGGCACTGCGAGCGGTAGCGCCTTGGGGTGCGATACCCAGCTGAGCACGAAGCGCGCGCGCGGAGGCAGCGCCAGCTCGTCGAGCGACTTCCAGTCGGCGAGTGCCTGGCAAGGATGATTGAGCGCCGACTCGAGATTGATCAGCGGGCGCGGCACCAGGGCGGCCATCGCGTTGAAGCGCGTTTCCGTCAGATCGGTGGCGAGATCCTTGCCCTCGGCAAAGGCGCGGATGCCCATCACATCGCAGTACGCGGCCAGCGTTGGCAGGCCTTCGCGGATGTGCTCGGCGGCCGCACCATTCATCACTACGCCGTCGCGCGTTTCCAGCTGCCAGGTGCCCTGGCCCGGCGTGATCACGAACGATGCGCCGCCGAGGCGCGCCATGCCGGCCTGGAAAGAAGCCAGCGTGCGCAGCGAGGGATTCATGAACAGCAGGCCCAGCACCTTGCCTGCCAGCGCTTGCGGTTCCGGGTGTGTTTCCAGGCGCCGCGCCAGCGCCAGCAGCTCCAGCACCTGCTCGCGGCCGACTTCGGCCAGATCGACGAAGCGTCGCAGTGTCATGGCTTCAGGGCCCGATATCGAGCAGCGCACTGCGCAGCAGCTCGACCTCGGCCTCGCGCAGGATGAACGGCGGCAGCAATCGCAGCACCTGCGGATCGCCGCTGGTGCCAGCGAGGATGTCGCGCTCGAGCAGTGCGCGCTGAATCTCCTTCGCGGGCCGCGTGCAGATCAGGCCGGCGAGGAAACCTGCGCCCTGAAAGGCGCGCACCGGACCCACCAGGCAGCGCTCGCGGATGTAAGCGCTGACGCGCCGCACGTTCGCCAGCAACTGCTCGGATTCGATCGCGTCGATCACCGCGCAGATTACCGCGCAGGCCATCGGCCCGCCGCCGAAGGTGGTGCCGAGCGCATCGAGTTTGATTGCGCTGGCGACCCGCGGCGTCATCAGCAGCACCGCACAGGGAAACCCATTGCCGAGCGCCTTGGCGGTGGTGAGCATGTCGGGCTGCACGCCATAAAGATTGGCGGCGAAAGGCTCGCCGGTGCGACCCATGCCGCATTGCACTTCATCGAAGATCAGCAACGTGCCGGTCTCGTTGCAGCGACGGCGCAGCGCGGCCAGATACTCTGCGCCGAGGTCGAAAGCGCCGCCCACGCCCTGCACCGGCTCGACCACGACTGCCGCAGTGCGTTCGCTGATCGCGGCCAGCGCAGCCCTATCGCGCCGCGCGATGAACCGCACATCGAAGGGCGTGCGCGGCAGGCCGTACCATTTGCCTGCTGCGCCCCAGGTAAGTGCGCCGGCAGCGGCGGTGCGGCCGTGAAAGCTGTGCTCGAGTGCGATCACTTCGCTGCGGCCGGTGATCGTGAAGGCCATCTTCAAGGCATTCTCGTTGGCCTCGGCGCCGGAGTTCACGAAGAACACGCTGTTGAAATCGAGGCGCGAGAATTCAATCAGGCGCGCGGCGGCACGCTCGCGCACCGCCAGCGGCACGGCGTTACTCTGGAAGTTCAGCATCTCGGCCTGATCGCTGAGGGCTTTGGTCCAGCCTGGATGAGCGTAACCCAGTGCCGCCACGGCGTGACCGCCGTACAGATCGAGCACGCGGCGACCGGAGGCTGTGTGCAGCCACACGCCCTGACCCGAAGTAACGGCCAGTGGGTATTGCGCGAATACCGGCGCCAGGAAATCGGGCGCGGCATTCATGTCCAGCCCGCCGCTGGCGCCGTGAGGCCGGTGTCTTCAGCAAAGCCGAGCAGGCGATTGAGCCATTGCACGGCGCCGCCGGCGGCGCCCTTGGTCAGGTTGTCGATCACGCTCATCACGACCGCGGTGCGCCCATCGCTGGCGGCACTGAGCCGCGCATAGTTGCTGGCGACAATTTCCTTGACGTGGGGCGCTCGCTCACTCACCTGCACGAAGGGCGAGTGCGCGTAGTAGTCGCGTAGCTGCGCGTTGAGATTGGCGCTGTCGAGTGGTTTCTTCAGCACCGCCTGCACGGTGGCGTGGATGCCGCGCGCAAACGGCCCAGAGTGCGGCACGAAGGCGACATTCGCCGCGACGCCGCTGGCCGAGTGCGCACAGGCCGCAATCTCAGGCGCGTGGCGGTGCGCGAGCGCGCTGTAGGTATGGAGATCGCTGTGCCGCGTGGGGTGGTGCGTGCCTTCGGTGGGTTTGCGACCCGAGCCGGTGCTGCCGGTGATCGCCGCGACGAATAGCTGCGGCTCGATCAGGTTCAGCGCCAGCAGCGGCACCGCCGCCAGCAGCGTTGCGGTCGAGAGGCAACCGGGATGCGCCACGTGCGGGGTCTTCAGCGTGGCCAGATGTTCCGGCACCGCGCAGCTGAATTGTGCCAGCCGCGTCGGCGCGCCATGAGGATGGCGATACACGGCTTCGTAGGCACTGGCGCTGACAAAACGGAAGTCGGCAGAGATATCCACCACCCGCGGCGCATTGCCGGCCTGCTCGGCACACGTGAGCAGCCGGTCGATCAGCGCCGCGGAGACGCCATGCGGTGCCGCGGCCAGCAGCGCCGGCTGCCGCTCCTGCTGCAGCAGTTGTTCGATCTGCGCCTGTGATTTGAAAGTGGCATCGGGGTAAGCACTGGCCAGGTGCGGGAAGGCTGCGGCCACGGGTTCGCCCGGGCTCCCGTCCGACATGATGCCGGCCAGCTCGAGTCGCGGATGCAGGGCGATCAGGCGCAGCAGTTCGCCGGCCACATAGCCGGTGCCGCCGAGCACGATGGTGGGAACGCTGCTCAAGCGCTACTCGCTGGCGCCTACGGCCGCGGCGCGTGAGTCGAGGCCGATGGCGCTGATGATCGCGTCACCGAGCGCGGCCGGATTGCTGATGGCGTTGCAGGCCGCGACATTCATTTGCTGGCGGATGATGTCGACGCCGACCTGGTTGTCGGTTGCGGGCCCCGTGACCATGCAGGGCTCGACCTTGAAGCGCTCGCGCAGCAGCTTGACGCCGCCCCAGGCCGCGACCGGATCATTGGCCGAAAGCACGACGCCGGTCAGCGCGCGGCGGATGTCTTCACAATCGAGAATGGCATCGACGCCGTACGTGCCGAGCAGGCCGTCGCCCAGCTCGAACACGATCACATCGGGCTTGCCCGCCGCCAGATCGGTCAGCATGGTGCGCGTCAGCGCCGGCCCGGTGCGCGGCGAAGTGGTCACCACGCCCAGGTCCGTGAAGATCATCGACCTGCGCGCACCGGCATCTTCGAAAGCCATGATGTCGCGCCGCAGGGAAACGCCCGTGGCCTTGAACGCATCCACTATCAGGCCGCGGTGGCGCATGCGCGAGACAATGGCGGCTGCGGCCGCGGTCTTGCCCGCTTCCATGCAGGTACCGGCCAGCGCCACCACCGGCACGCCGCGCACGTCGAGTGCGGCCTGGTAGTCGAGCCGGCGATAACCGGCACGCGCCGGCACGCCGATGCGCTCGCCCAGATACGGAAACTGCAGCACCACACCGAGCACGCGGCAATCGAAGGGCTTGCCCTTGTCGGGCGTCGCCGAATCGCAGATGCCCATCACGCCGCCGATGTTCAGCATCTGAATCACATCGCCGGGCTTGAGCGACTCGGGCACGTGGCCCGAGTAACCGAACAGCGCCTTGCGCGGTCCGAGCGCGCCCACCACCACATCGCCGCGCGCCACCTTGGCCATGCGGCCACTGGTGAGCTCGAGCGTGTTGTAGGTCGATTTGTTGTTGAGGATCTCGGCGACGATCACCACACCCTCTTCTGCGGGTATCTCAGCGCTAATGCGCAGCTCATGTGCGAGCCCGCAGGCCTGCGTGACAGAAGCGATCTTGTCGACGACTTCGCTTTTCATGAACCAGGCTGCTCCGCTGCGGCAGGGGTGGAAGGTGCGGCTGCGGACTTCGCCGCCAGCTCGCCGGCCCGTGCGTGCAACACACTCGTCAGAGCTACGATCTTCGAGAAGCCCAGCGCATCGGCCGGCGTCCACTCGCCCGCGGATTCGCCGTAGACGCCCTTGGAGGCAGCCATCAGCGAGTAAGGCGATTCCACGCCCTCGATGAACACGCTCCCGGGTCGCAGCAGCACATGCACATCGCCGCTGACGCGCTGCTGCGAGCTGTGCAGCAGGGCTTCGATATCGCGGCACACGGGATCGAGCAGCTGGCCCTCGTGCACCCAGTCGCCATAGGGCTGGGCTACGCTTTCCTTGATGCGCTGCTGGCGCGCGGTAAGCACCAGTTTTTCCAGTTCGCGATGCGCGCTCAGCAGCACTTCGGCCGCCGGCGCCTCGAAGGCCACGCGACCCTTGGTGCCGATGATGGTGTCACCGAGGTGGATGCCGCGGCCGATGCCGAAGGGCGCGGCCAGCGCTTCGAGCCCCTCGATCAGCGCCACCGGGCTCATCGTATTGCCATCGAGACCCACCGGACGCCCGCGCTCGAAGCGCAGCGTGTGATGCTGCGGCAGCGCCGGATTTTCGAAGGCATGCTTCGAGAGCACCCAGGCACTCTCCGGCATGCTGCCCTGTGAGGTCAGTGTTTCAGTGCCGCCGATGGTCACGCCCCAGAGGCCGCGATTGGTGGAATAGGCAGCGCCGTAGGGCGGCACCGGGAGTTTGCGCTGCTGCAGATACTCGAGCTCTTCCTGGCGCTTGAAGGCGCGATCGCGCACCGGCGCGATGATTTCGAGGTCGGGCGCCAGCGTGCGCAGTGCCACTTCGAAGCGCACCTGATCGTTCCCGGCGGCAGTGCAGCCGTGCGCGATGGAGTTGGTGCCGAGCTTGCGCGCCATGTACGCGATGGTCTGGGCCTGCATTACGCGCTCGGCGCCGACACACAGCGGGTAGAGCTGGCCGCGGCGCACATTGCCCATGATCAGGAAGCGCAGCACCTGCTCGAAATAATCGGCGCGCGCATCGACCTGGTGATGGGCGATGGCGCCCAGCGCCAGCGCGCGCTCGCGCAGCGTGGCCGCCGCCTGGGCATCGATGCCGCCGGTATCGACTGTGACCGTGATCACGGGCCGGCCATACTGCTCGGCCACCCAGGGCACGAGGAATGAGGTGTCGAGGCCGCCCGAATAGGCGAGCACGATGGGCCTGGCGCCCGCGTCAACCTGGTTGGACATGGATCAGATTCCGAACAGTTCGTGCAGGCGCGCCAGCAAGCGCTGCTGGGCGCGTGCCGCCGGAGTAGCGACGAATATGGTGTCATCGCCCGAGATGGTGCCGACCACTTCAGGCCACTCGGCCTTGTCGATCGCCACCGCAACGCTCTGCGCCGCGCCGGTGCTGGTGCGGATCACGGTGAGCGAGCTGCCAGCCGGCTTCACCGAGCGCACGAACTGTGCCAGCGCACCGAAGTTGCCGTTGGCGTGGGCGCTCTCGCTGGTCGGTGGCAGGTAGCGGCCGCTGGCCTTGAGCACGCCGAGCTCACGCAGGTCGCGGCTCACCGAGGATTGCGTGACCGCAAAGCCCTTGCGACGCAGCAGCTGCGTCAGCTCGGCCTGGCCGCGCACCGCGCCGCCGCGCAGCAGACCCAGGATGGCCTCGCGCCTTACCTGCAGGTGATTATCGTGGAGCATCATTGCCTCTGCATAAATATGCGCGAATTTTGCATAAAAATGCACAAGCGGTCAAGCCCGGCTCCCGGCCATTGACCAGCCGGGAGCCAGGGTGTTGAATCCGGGCCTCGCCGCCCGCCCCCGAGGCCATCGCCATGCTGCTGGGACTACGCACTGCCATCTATCCGGCCCCAGACCTGGCGCGCGCCAGGGCCTGGTATCGCGAACTGCTGGGGATGGCGCCCTATTTCGATCAACCCTTCTATGTGGGCTTTGCAGTCGGCGGCTTCGAACTCGGGCTGCTGCCCGACGCCGTGCCGGGCAGTCAGGGGCCGCAGCCGCTGTGGGGCGTGGCCGATGCCGACAGCGCCTGGCAGCGCCTGCTGGCACTGGGCGCCACGGCGCTCGAGCCGGTGCACGATGTGGGCGAGGGCATCCGGGTCGCGGCGGTGCTCGATCCCTTCGGCAACCGGCTCGGCATCATCGAGAATCCGCATTTCAACGCGGCCGTGGTGCGTTAAGGCTCACATGTACACGCTCTACTATTCTCCCGGCACCGCCAGCATGGTCGTGCACCTGGCCTTGCTGGAAATCGGCGCGCCCTACCGACTCGAGCTGGTCGACTTCAAGACCGGCGCGCAGCGCACGCCCGAGTACCTGCGGCTCAACCCACAGGGCGTGGTGCCCACGCTGGTGGTCGAGGGCCGTGCACAAGTGGAGTCGGCGGCGATCCTGCTGATGCTGGCCGATCGCCATCCCGCAGCGCGACTGGCGCCGCCGCGCGGCACGCCGCTACACGATGAGTGGTACCAGTGCGTCGTGAACCTCAGCAATTCGCTGGCGGCGACCTATCGCTACTGGTTCTATCCTGCAGATCTGGGCGCCGCCGAACATCCGCCGGCGGTACGCGCCGCACTGCAGGCCCGCATCGAGGAGATGTGGACGCGGCTCGATGCCAGGCTCAACGCCGGTGGTCCCTACCTGCTGGGCGCGGATTTCTCCGGCGCCGACCTGCTGGCCGCGATGCTGGTGCGCTGGTCGCGCAACATGCCGCGCTCCGCGCTCGACTGGCCGGCGCTCAAACGCCTGGCCGGACTGGTGCGCGCGCGGCCGAGCTGGCGTCGGCTGTACGATCTCGAGGGACTGACCGAGTGGTGATCGCCGCCGCGGCCGCGCTGGCCGCTGGCGCACTCAATGCTATGGCAGGCGGGGGCACGCTGTTGCTGTACCCGGCATTGCTGGCGCTAGGCCTGCCGGCGGTCAGCGCCAATCTGCATTGCAGTGTGGCGCTGTGCCCGGGTTACCTGGGCGCTGCCTATGCCCAGCGCCAGGCGCTGCAGACGCAGCGGCGGCGATTGCTGCTGCTGGCGCCGGTGGTGTTCGCTGGCGGCGTGGCCGGTGGCTGGCTGCTGCTGTACACCGCCGAGCGCGCCTTCGTGCAGCTGATTCCCTGGCTGATACTGCTGGCCAGCCTGGCGCTGGCCACACAGGAGAAGCTGCGTGGCTGGCTGGCCGGGCGCATGGGCTCGCCAGGCAAGGAAGCTGCGCGCATCCGTGGCTCCACCAGCTTCGTGCTGCTGCCGATGCTGCTGGCCGCGGTATACGCGGGGTACTTCGGTGCCGGCGTCAGCGTGGTATTTCTTGCGGTACTGGGCCTGGCCTACAGCGATTCCTTCACGCCGCTCAATGCGTCGAAGCAGGCGCTGGCGCTGGCCGCGAACGCCGGTGCCGTGCTTTTGTTCATGGCCCGCGCCCACGTGGACTGGCCACTGGTCGCTGTGCTCGCTGGCAGCGCGCTGCTGGGCGGCTTTCTCGGCGGCCGGCTGGCGCAGCGCGTGCATCCGGCAAGCCTGCGCCGCGTCGTGGTGCTGCTCGGCCTAGCGCTGGCCGCCTGGTATTTTTTCCGGCTGCCCACCGGCGCGTCGCTGTGAGAAAATAGCCGCATGCGCACCGCCTCGATCACCAGCACCCGCGCGAGCACCGGCACCAGCCCAGCGGAAACCTCCTACACGCTGTTCGCCACGCCCGTCGGCGAGTGCGCCATTGCCTGGAACACTCGCGGCATCTGCGCGCTGCAGCTGCCGGAATCCACAAGCGCTGCTACGCGTGCGCGGTTGCTGCGCCGCCAGCCGCAGGTGCAGCGCGGCATGCCGCCAGCGCCGGTACGGCGTGCCATGAGCGCGATCGTACGGCTGCTGAAAGGTGCAACGCGCGAGCTCGGTCCGTTGATCCTCGACTATGGCAGTGCCAGCGAGTTTCATCGTCGCGTGTGCGAAGCTGCGCGCGCGATACCGGCGGGCCAGACTCTGACCTATGGAGAGCTGGCGGCGAAGCTCGGCCAGCCCGGCGCCGCACGCGCGGTGGGCGGAGTGATGGCGCGCAATGCATTACCGATCATCGTGCCCTGCCATCGGGTAGTGGCCGCGGGTGGCCGGCCGGGCGGATTTTCCGCGCACGGCGGCGTCACCACGAAGCTGCGTTTGTTGCGCCTGGAAGGGGCGATCCGGCCCTAGGAGACGAGCGTGCACACCTGGCCCATCGCCGGGCGGAAGCGCACCTGCACCTTCGGCTCCACGTGCACTTCGGTATGGATCAGTGCGATGCCGGCATCCTGCAGGAAGGCGCACAGGAATACCTGCAGGCCCTCGAAGCGCTCGTGCGCACCCGCTACGGCCTCGAGCTGTGCGATCAGCTTGGCCTGCCAGTGCTGGGCGCGCGGGCAGGCCGCACTGATACTGCGGCGCAGGCGATCGAGCATCGCCAGATCGTTCGACAAGGTCGCGTCGGTGAGATTCGGATCATGCGCACGACCGGGCACAGCGAGGCGCATATGCAACAGCGCGCCGGTTTCCTCGACCGCGTCGTAGCAGCAGATGGCCAGCGAGCTGTGCAAATCGGCGCACAGCACTTCATCTTGCGTGACGATCAGATAGTCATCTGCGCGTACGCTCTGTTCGCCGACCGGCTGGTTCATAACCCCGGCAGTCTCGCAGGGCAGCAGGTCAATCAATGTTACCTGGGTCACAGTAATCGGCTCTGGTAGGATGCACCGCAAATGAGCGAGGGTGTCCTGGTCACGCATTCCGGTGGTTGCCATTGTGGGCGTGTGCGTTTCACTGTGCAGGCGCCCGCCGAGCTCAAGGCCGTGCAGTGCAACTGTTCGATCTGCAGCAAGGCCGGTTTCCTGCACCTGATGGTGCCGGCAGCGCAATTCAGACTGCTGAGCGGCGCCGAGGTGCTGCACGATTACCAGTTCAACACCGGCACCGCGCATCACCTGTTCTGCACAGTGTGCGGCGTGAAGTCCTACTACGTGCCGCGCTCGCATCCTGACGGCTACAGTGTGAATGTCCGCTGCCTGGACGACGGCACCGTCACTGCGCTGCATATCAGCGAGGTGGACGGGCGCAACTGGGAGCGCCAGTACCCGCAGGGTCGCGGGCAATTCGAGCAGTGAGTGCTGCAGGCTTTCCGCATCGGCAGGCGCGCGCCGCGGACCTGCCGGCCATCGTCGAAATCTACAATGACACCGTGGCCTCGCGCCTGGTGACCGCCGATCTCGAACCGGTATCGGTCGACAGCCGGCGCAGCTGGTTCGAGTCGCACGGCAGTGCCACGCGGCCGCTATGGGTAGTGGAGCAGCAGGGTCGCGTGGCCGCATGGCTGAGTTTCTCCGATTTTTACGGCCGCCCGGCCTACGCGGCAACTGCGGAAATCAGCGTGTATGTAGCCGCGCACTGCCGCCGACAGGGCATCGCCAGCGCGCTGTTGCAGCGGGCCGTGCAGGCTGCGCCCGACTGCGGCCTGCGCACACTGCTGGGCTTCATTTTCGGACACAACGAGCCCAGCCTGCAGCTTTTCGCGCGCGCCGGGTTCGGGCGCTGGGGCAATCTGCCGCGCGTCGCGCGGCTCGATGAAATCGAGCGCGACCTGGTGTTGATGGGTTTGCGGGTAGCGCCATGAGGTGTGGGCCATGAGGTGTGCGATGTGTAGCCATGTATGACCGCAATCTCAGGATTGAAACCGCGCGCCTGGTGCTGCGCCAGCCACGGCTTGAGGAGCTGGACGACTGGGCCGGGTTCATGCTCGATGAGCAGAACATGCGCTTCATCGGTGGCGTGCAGCCGCGCATGTCGGTGTGGCGGTTCCTGATGGTGGCGGTCGGCAGCTGGTCGGCGATGGGCTTCGGCATGTTCTCGGTGCTCGAGCGCCGCAGCGGTGTGTGGCTGGGTCGGGTGGGGCCGACGATGCCTGAGGGCTGGCCGGGGAGCGAGGTGGGCTGGAGCATCCGGCGCGAATTCTGCAATCAGGGTTACGCCACCGAGGCGGCGCGCGCGGCGATCGACTGGGTATTCGAGCAGCTGCACTGGGATGAAGTCATTCACTGCATCGCGCCCGAGAACCTCGCCTCGCAGGCGCTCGCGCGACGGCTCGGCTCGGCCAATCGCGGCCCGGGCAAACTGCCGGCGCCGCTGGAAGTTGCGGTGGTGGATCTTTGGGGACAGACGCGTGCCGAGTGGCATATGAACCGCAACGCGTTGCCGCAATGAAGAAGTCGCGACTCGAGGCTTTCAGCGACGGGGTCATCGCCATCATCATCACGATCATGGTGCTGGAATTGCGGGTGCCGCACGAGGCCACGCTGGCGGTGCTGCAGCCGCTGTGGCCGGTGTTCGCCTGTTACCTGGTCAGTTTCGTCTACGTCGGCATCTACTGGAACAATCATCACCACCTGTGGCAGGCGGTCGAGCAAGTGAACGGTGCGGTGTTGTGGGCCAACCTGCACCTGCTATTCTGGCTGTCGCTGTTTCCGTTCGTGACCACCTGGGCGGGCGAGAGCGGCTTCGCCATGGTGCCGGTGGCCATTTACGGCGTGGTGCTGCTGTGCGCCGGCAGCGCCTACACGATCCTGGTGCGCACGCTGCTTGGCCTGCACGGCCGCAATTCATTGCTGGCGCGCGCGGTCGGCGCCGACCGCAAGGGCAATATGTCGCTGGTGATCTATCTCGTGGCGATTGCGCTGGCCTTCCTGCGGACCTGGTTGTCGTGCGCGCTGTACATTGGCGTGGCCGTCATCTGGTTGGTGCCCGACCGGCGCATCGAGCGCGTGATCTCAAGCAAGACCTGAAGGAGTTCGAGCATGACAATCGAGGGTGGATGCCTGTGCAGGGCCGTGCGTTATCGCAGTACTGCGGCGCCCGTGATTACCCGCGTCTGCTGGTGCCGGACCTGCCAGTATGTCGCGGCCGGCAGCGCGACCGTGAATGTGTTCTTTCGCACTGAGTCGTTCACGGTGCAGGGCGAGACGCACGACTACGCGAGTGTTGCCGACAGCGGCAACGTCATCCATCGCAAGTTCTGTCCGCAGTGTGGCACGCCGCTGTTCACCGGCGCCGAATCCCGGCCGCATGTGATCGGCGTACGTGCGGGCACGCTCGATGATCCCAGTGGCGTGCAGCCGGCGATGACCATCTGGACCGACTCGGCGCCGCGCTGGGCCTGCATCGCCGAGTCGATTCCGCAGGTTCCACGCCAGCCGCCGCCGCTGGCCTGAATAGTGCGGCGCTAGTGCGCCGTGCCCTTCACGCCCGCGTCTAGATGCGAGCGGCGCAGGCCATCCTTGTTGAGCGGCACGTGGAAGCCCTGCATGTTAGCGGGTATCACCACCGTCTGGCCGTCGTGCTTGGCGAACTCAGAGAGCGCCAGGTTGACTTCGTGCTGTAGGTATTCAGCAGTTAGCGAGGAATTGATGATCTGGTTCGCCTTGGCGATACCCTGCGCCCTGGCGACATCGATCTTCTTAGCCTCGAGTTTCTTCTGATTCTGGACCGCCAACTGGATCGACTGTTCGATAGAGGGATCGGTGTTGAGCGCGCGCACTACCACGTGCTGGATGCTGAACACCCCGGGATCCTTGGCGTCCAGGCGCTGCTGCAGCAGCACCTGGACCGAGTTCTGCAGCACCTCACGCTCCTTGTGCAGCTGCAGCGAGTCGATGCCGGCGACCACTTCGTAGACGGCGCCTCGCGCCTCGCGCCACACCACACCTTATGCCGGGTAATACACGCCCTGCGGCCCGCGCTCTTCGGTGGCCGCGTACTTGATGGTGAGATCGGTGATCTTGTCCTGCGCCGCCTTGTAGAACACCGCGACGTCGAGCTCGCGCAGCGAGAGGTTATCGGCGGCCTTGGGCGTGAGGTCGGTGAGATCGAAGGAATTCTCCTTGGCGGAGAACTCGCGCACCTCGGTGATGAAGGGCAGGCGCAGGTGGAATCTCGGACTCACCCCTTCGGTATTCACTGTGCCCAGAGTCTTGGCGACGCCGACATTGCCGGTGTCGATGGTGTAGCCCGAGGTGGCGATCAGCACAATCAGTACGATCAGGCCCAGCACCGGCAGGCGCCGCAGCAGATTGCCCATGTTGAAGCCGGCGCCTTCGGCGCCACGTGAAAATACCGTACCAGCCATGATTCCCCCTGTTGTCCGCGCTCAGCGCTCGATGGTGTAGACCAGGTCGGCGCTGCGCGCCGTGCCGGCCTCGGTCTTGATGGTCCAGTGATCACCGATGGTATAGCGCATCTTGATGGTGTTGATCTGCTCGGCCAGGCCAATGCCGTAGCTGATGTACAGCCGTGGCGACAGGTAGCGGCCCAGCACCAGCGAGGTGTCGTTGTTGAGATTGGATTCGACGCTGACATCATCGAGCCCGACCTTGCCGCCGAACTGCTGGAACAGCAGCGCACTGCCCTGCAGCAGTAGATTGGCGCGCGCCGAACTGTTACGGCTGGCTGGATCGCTGGTGTTCTGCACGCTCTCGAGCGAGCCGCCGGCCAGCAGCAGCGAGACGATCTGCGCCTGCGCCACCGCTGGATCGGAGAAGAAAGTCATGCGCGGATTGCGCAGCGTGCCGCGTACGTTTACGCCCGCAGTAATGTCCGGAAATTTCTTGATCGCACGCAGGTCGATCGCCGGATCGCTCAAGGGACCATTGCTGAACAGCAGGCGGCCGCGCTCGATATCGAGCTTGCGCCCGTAAGCCGTATATTTTCCTTCCTCCACCTGCAGCTCGCCGGTGCCGCGATCGAAGCCCGACTCATCGGTCACCGTGCGCAGGCTCCCGCTCAAGCGGCCGGCGAGCCCCAGCGTGTCGATGGTGACGCGCTCGCCTAGCTTGAGCGTCAGATCACTGAACACCGTGAAGCCCGGCGCCGGCGCTGCCTGCTGCGCGCTGACGATGATCTCATCGCCCGAGGCACGCGCCGCATTGGTGAGCTGGTCGGGACGTGCCAGGCGCGCATAGGGCAGGGCCACAACGCCCGTGATGTCGATGCGGTGACCGGCGAATTTCATGTTGACGTCGGGCGAGACCTGCACGCGCGCTTCGGGAATATTCACGACGCGCAGATTCTCGCCGCTCAGGTGCAGCTGGCCGTAGGGCAGCGCGTTGCGCCAGGCGAGCGTGCCGGTGACGCGCGCGTGGCCTTCGGCGCCGGCAGCGGCGCTGCCGTCGAGCTCCAGCGTGGAGTCGTGCAGGCGCGCGTCGAGATTCACTTCGCGCAGCGCCAGATTGATCTGGTAGGCGTCGACCTGAGCGTCGCTGACCTTGAGCTCGCCGCTGGGCGTAGGCGCCGCGAGCAGGCCGCCGAGCGTCAGGTCAGCCTTGAGGCGGCCACTGACGCGATCGACCTGTGCCACGAAGGAATCGATGAAGCCCAGCGCCTGCGTCTGCAGGTGCAGTTCGCCGGCGATCGGCCAACTGCCCCAGCTGCCGCCGTTGCTGCGGGCATCGAGCTGGCCATGCACACTCCCCTGCGCGCCCGCGTCGAGCGCCACCTGCGTATGCAGGCCAGCAGCGTTGAGCAGCGCGCGCACCGAACCATTGCCGAGACTGAAGGATTCGACCCGGCCGCCGACCAGGTGGTGCTTCAGTGCGGCGTTGGCGAGTGTCGCCTCGAAGGCGCCGCTCCAGGGGCTGGCGCCCTGCGACTCGCCGTGTCCCTCGAGACTGAGCGATCCTTCGAAGTCGGTGTCGCTCGTGAGGCCGGCGGTCAGCGTGCGCAGCGGCACGTTGGTGGCGCTGACATTGACATGGCTGTTGCCTGTCAGGTGCTCGCCGTTCGCACACAGACGGGCCTGTTCAGCGCTCAGGCAAAAATGTTCGAGACTGAATTCCTGACCCGAGAGCGCCACCATCAGCGCGGCGGGCTCGGTCAGCGCCAGATGGATATCGCCGTCATCGTTGGTATCGGCCTGGGTGAGTTGCGCGTGCCAGCGGCCGTTGGCGAACGAGGCGTTGCCGCCCGCCTGCATCGTCAGCGCGGGTGCGCGCACAATGAAATCGAAGTGGTGCGAGGCCATGGTGCCACTGGTCGCGAGTCGCAGCGCATCGAAGCGCCGCTGCGCCAGCCGCAGCTGGCTCAACTGGATGGTGGAATCGGCGCGCCCGGAACCCTGTGGATCGAAGTCGATCCGGGCCTCGAGCAACTGCAGTGCCGAGTCATCCCACTGGATGCTGGCGCCGTGCAGTGTGGCCTGCAGCAGCGGCTGCGAGGCATCGGTGCGCAGGCGGCCCTGCGCGCGCAGCGTGCCGCGCGCCCCTTCGCGCAGCAGGCCGAGGTCTGCGGCATCGACCGCAAACTGCAGGTCGAGGTGCTCGCCGATGGAGCCATCCAGGTCGATATGCGTGGCGCCCAGTTGCAGCCGCACCTGCTGCAGCAACCACTCATCGTTCGTCAGTGCGATGCCGGCGTGACCGCTGGCGCGCTGGCCGTGGATATTGCCACTGAGCTCACTCAGGTTGGCCTGCAGCGTGGCCGCGGCGCCAGAATTCTGGCCCTTCGCCTGCAGCGCGAAGCTCACGTGACCCGGGATGCCGGGCCGCAGTGCCGCGACATCCAGGTGCGTCATGCTGCCCGCGAGCGACCAGTTTTCTGCCGGCGTCCAGTTCGCTGCGCCGTGCAGCGCGGCCTGACCGCCGTATGCCTGCAGTGTCGCGCTGTCAAGATCGACACCGCCATGACGCAGGCCGACCCGGGCCGTGAACGGCATCGCCGGAAGGTCGCGCACCTGCAGTTGCCCGCTGGCGCGCAGCGCATAGGGCCAGAGCCCCGTCAGTGAGTATTCACCCGCAGCGCTGCGCACAGGTGCGGCTGCATCGTTCAGCGGCCAGCGAAACGAACTCCATTGTCCATGCAGGTCGAGTCGCGGGCCGCCCTCGACAATGCCTACGCTGCCCGCAGCGACCAGCTGCGCGCCCGAGGCGCGGTGCGTGAAGTTCACGTGAGTGACTGCCAGTACGCGCTCGGCATAGTTGCCGGCGAAATCCACACCCAGTGGTCCGCCGCCGAGCCCGGGCGGCGTCAACGAGCCGCGTGCCGCAAAGCCGTTGTGGTTGCCCTGCAGCAGCAGGCTGCCGCTGATTACGCCCAGTGCACCCCCGGCATTCCAGGCGCGCAGGTCGAGGCTCTGCACCTGCGCCTCGGCCTGCCAGTGCCAATCGCCGGTGAGCGCGCGCGCGTCGCCGTGCACGCTGGCGCTGATGGGAGTGAGCAGGTTGCCGCCGATGTTCAGCTTGTCCAGGTCGCCGTCGAGCTGGGCATTGGCGAGCCAATCGGGCTGGCCGGCGGCGCTCAGCGTGATGCGTGCGGTGCCGGCCATCTGCAGCGGGTTGGCGGCGTGCAGCAGGCCCTTGCTCTGCAGCTTGAAGCCCGAATACAGCATCGAACCGTCATAGATATGAATATCGTTGACGTCGAGACCGGCAGCGCCGCGTATGTTATCGAAGCTGAAGCTGCGGCCGCTGGTGGTGATCAGCTCCACGTGGTCGATCGCGGCCTGATCGGCCTGCAGCGTGAGCAGGCCGATCAGGAAATGCGGTTTCCACGGTGCGCTGCCGCTGTCGGTCACCGGCAGTACCTTGACCTGCACGCTCTCGATATGACAGCTGCGCACCTTGATCGACTGCCACAGCAGCGGCAGCAGCGCCACGCGACCCTCGATGTTGGTGGCGCTGATGTGCACGCGGTGATGATCGAGCGTGAAGCTGTCGACGTGCAGGCCGCCGTGCAGCGTGCCACGCGTGCCCTTGATCTGCAGCGTGACGGGGCCGAGGCGCCGGCTGGCGAGTGCCGCCAGGTTGCGAAAGCCGGATTCCGTCCAGCCCGCATAGTAGATGAGCGCGCCGACCAACAGCAGCAGCGCCAGCACGGCGATCCAGGAACTGTGGAACAGGCGCCGCATCATAGTTTGGGCGAGATATTCAGGTGCAGGCGCGGCCCGGGCAATACGGCGAATCCCGGCGCGTGCAGTGGCTTGGCGAGGTCAATGCCCACGGTGACCACCGGCAGCCGCCAGCGAAAACCAATGCCCACTGAGTAGGCCAGTGCATCGCCGATACGATCGAAGGCGTTGCCGAAATCGGTGAATGCGGCCACGCCCAGGCTGTGCGGCAGATCGCGCTCCAGCTCAATGGTGCCGGTCAGCAGGTGTCGTCCGCCGACGCCCACGTAGGTTTGCGAGATCGGATCGAGCACGCGCGGCGACAGCGAATCGAAGGCGAAACCGCGCACACTGCGGTCACCGCCAGCGAAAAAGCGGTAAGCCGCAGGCAATTCCTGGAAATCGCCCACCGCGCTGGCGCCGACCTCACCGCGCAGCAGCAGGTGCCAGCGCGGGTTCAGGTCGAGCACGCGCTCGGACTGCAGATCGAGCCGCAGAAAATTGGCGTTGGCGCCCAGCACGTGGTGCGAGCCGACCAGCTCGGCGTATAGCTTGCGCGAGAACAGGTCTTCACCCAGGTAACCCTCGGGCACCGCGGCATAGGTGATGCCCGGCACCACCAGGTTGTTCACCTGCTCCGGCAGGAAGCCGTCGGTGGTGGTGGTGACGTTGTGCGCGAAGCTGACCGTGAGCACCCGCTGCCAGTTGCCGAGACTCTGGGTGATGCTGGGGCGAAACGACAGCTCGCGGGTGTGCAGCGTGCTGGTGAGATCCTGGGTTTGCGTCAGCAGCTGCATCGAGAATTTCTCGCGCACCGGATCGCCGAACGGTATGTCATAGCGCGCGTTCAGGTTCTGCGTGGTCACGGCCGCCTGCAGCTGCACGCGCAGCCGATGACCGCGATCGTTGATGCGCGGATTCAGCCAGCTGATGGTGCCGCGCGCGCCGGAGTCGGTGCCATAGCCGGCACCGAAGGAATAGCCGTTGCGGGCGCCGGTGGCGCGGATCTCGATCGGCACCAGGTGTGAGGCCGGATCGCGCGTGCCTGGGGTCACCTCGACGCTGGAGAAGAACTGGCTGTCATCGAGCGCGAACTGCGTGCGCAGCAGCTTGAGGGCATCGTAGCCCTCGCCATCGTGATAGCGCAGGTAGCGGCGGATCTGCTGTTCGCGGATCGCGCTCTGCGTGATGGTGGTGGCGCCGAAGTTGTAACGCTCACCGGTTTCGATTTCCAGGAACACGCTGGCCTTAAGCGCCTGCGGATCGACGCGCAATTCGCTGCGCAGCAGTTTCGCATCGAGGTAGCCATAGGTGTTGGCCGCCGCCTGCAGGTCGACCTTGAGTTTTTCGTAGGCGGTATGCCGCAGGCGTTCGCCTTGGCGCAGCCCGGGAGCAGCAGCAATGCGCGCAATCACCGGGTCGCTGGCGCCGGCGCCGTGCACCACTACGCTGACCGATTCGAGCAATACCGGCGCGCCCGGATCGATGTCGATCTGCACTCGCCAGTTGCGCTGCTGCTCATCGGGCGTGATGCTGCTCTCAACCTTGGGCGCGTAGTAACCATAGGGACGCAGCGCATCGCGCACTTCGATCGGTACACGCCGGTACAGACGCTGCACGGCATCGGGCTCGAGCCGCTCGCGTTCCTTGTAATGCTCGAGGCTCAGCAGTGCCTGCACGTTGCGGCGCAGTTCGGCATCGACGCCGTTGATCTCGACGCGGATCGCCGCGTGCACAGGCTGCTGCAGCCACAACAGCGGCAGCGCACCCGCCAGCAGGAATATTCGCTTCATGATCACTAGGTCGGAGTCAGGTCCGCGCCTGAGGTTCCCGTGCACGCGCGCGGTACACGGCTCAGGCCGCCACGAGTGGCGAGCCGGCGGCACGCAGGTACCAGAATTCGATCAGGCGGCGCGCGATCGTATGTCGCGGCGGCAGCAGGCTGGCGGCAGTGGCCGCGATATCCCGCGCCGTGAACCATTGTGCCGCTTCGAGTTCGCCATCGAGCTCGAGCGGCCCGACCTGGGCGATGGCGTGGAAGCCCAGCATCAAAGATGAGGGAAATGGCCACGACTGCGAAGCGAAGTAGCTGGGCACGCTAGCGCGCACGCCGGTTTCCTCATACACCTCGCGCAGTACCGCATCTTCCAGCGTCTCACCCGGCTCTACGAAACCGGCGAGTGCCGAGTAGCGTCCCTTGGGCCAGCTCGACTGGCGCCCGAGCAATATGCGGTCGGCGTCGGTGACCACCACGATGATCGCCGGGTCGATGCGCGGAAAGAATTCCGCGCCGCACTCGGTGCTGGTGCAGCTCATGCTGTGGCCGGCACTGCGCGGCGTGGTTGGCGCACCGCAGGCGCCGCAGTGACGATGGCGCGTACGCCACACCAGCAGCGCGCGCGCGCAGGCCAGGATCGCCGCGTGATCCTCGGGCAGCAATCCTAGTAAGGCCCGCAACTCCTCGAGCCCGGTGCCGGGCGGCAATTCGAGTCCGGTCTCGGGCGCATCGACGAGCACGCAGCGCGCGCCCTGGTACCAGCCCAGCAGCACCAGCCGCGATGGATCGATTGCACGGATCAGCGGATGGCTGCCTTCGAGAAAGGCGATGCACGGGTCGGGTGCGCGCGTGATCAGGTGCCGGGTGCCGCTGGAGAGCAGGAAGCGCGTGCCGCGGTCAGCCAGTGCCGCGGGCAGCCAGCCACTCTCGGCGCGCGCGGCCGAGCGCCGGTCGAGTCCGGCGCCTGAAAACGGATTGTCGCTTGCTGCTGCTGTCATCGGCTCGCTCGAAAGGTAGCCGATCTTAGCAGCTAGGGACGCCGGGTCAGTGGCTGCAGGATGTGCGTTTCGCGGGTCGCAGCCCTTCCTGGGAGCAGACCACGCAGTGGGGTGGCTGCAATGCCAGCGGATCGGCGACCACCAGTGCACCGCATTCGCCACAGCCCTGCAGCGCCAGTTCGACCCCGTTGCTCAAGGTGACGAGCAGCAATACCGCGTGCTCCATGGTGATGGCCGGCTCGGCGACCAGCGCGCAGTAGGCTTCGTAGGCCTGGCACAGCGAGGCCGCCCGGCCTATGCCCGGTGAGAGGCGCGCCGGAGCGCCGCTGGAATAATGCAGTACGCCGAGCAGGCAGCAGATCGAAGCCAGCACCGCCGCCTCCTGGCGCAGCCGTACGGTGCGCAGGAAATAGCCTGCCTGCTGAGGCGATTTGCCGCGATGACGCGTCACGCGCTCGCCGCCGCCATGCAGGTAGGAGCGATACAGCTTGCGGATACGATCGTCGGTGAGCCCGGTCCACTGTCGGATCGTGTGGGTGCGTGCCTCGTGACGGATGAAGTGAATCGCGATCTCGAGCCGCAGCCGGTCGCGTGAGTAGCGGTCGTCGGAGATGCGCATGTGTGCTCCCTAGCTGGTGCCTGGATTGCCTGTTTTACGGCATCCTTGTAAATTTGTGCAAAATATCCCAAATTTGCTGCTGGCTTTCCAGTCCTGCTGGCAAGCAATATGTTGCGGGAACCAGGAGGAATGCATGAGCGAGCCACAATTTGCCGGCAGCGCGCTGGTCGGGCGCTGGGATAGCTCGATGCTCGAGCCGCTGGCCGAGATCAATGAAGAGGTGGTCGAACTGCTGACCGGCGCCTGCGCTCCCGGCAATGCGGGCGGGCCGGTGGTCAGCGCGCTGCGCTGGCGCTGGGAGGCACTGGGCGCGCCGGCACGGCTGCGCCTGGCGCATTGTCCCTATCTGCTGCTCGATGCGGGCTTTGCGCGGCCCGAGCTGTGGGCGGCACTGCCGCGCGCCTCGGTCAACGATGCGCTGC
>JAYUZE010000214.1:0-3533 GCA_043752035.1 Gammaproteobacteria bacterium | reverse complement strand
CTAGCAGGTTGCTGAAAAAGGCTGTGGTTTGAGGAGTTTATGCATGGGTGACGTTCTATTGATTATCGGTCGAAGTGAGGTTTCGATGTCGGAACCGTTTCGATCGTCTGATTTCGTGAGCTTTTTCATTTTCGGATCGCCTTTGAGCAAATCTCACCGACACCTATCCTGTGGTTGGACACAATCGACTGAGGCGTACCAGGTTGTAGGCCATCCCGGTCAGGCACATCAGCTGCTTGTTGCGCCTGACGCCGCGCAGTTTAGTCTTACGCAGGCCGCCCACGGTTTTGCCCCAACCAAAGAACTGCTCGATGCGTTTTCGCACGATTTGACTGGCGCGGTAGCCAGGCGACTCGAGCGTCCCTTCGCCCAGTCCGACGTTACGTGCCTCCATGTAGGCGACATGCGGAGCGATGTGCTGCGCCTTCAGTGCATCGACAAACCGGCGTGTGTGATAACCCTTATCGCCACCGACACTCTTGGGTCGAAGGCGCTTGCGCCGCTGCCGGGCCAGCAGCGTCAGGGCCGCTTCAGACTCCGTCACCCCGACCGACGGGGTGAGGCAGACATCGCTGATCAGCCCGTGGCGGTTATCCATCAGCGCATGGCCGGCAAAACACAGCTTGGCTTCCTTGCCCAATGCCTTGCGCAACAGCTTCGCTTCCGGGTCCGTGGTGCTGGCGTGCGTGTCATTGCGTCGCCGCTCGCCCTTGAAGTTCCGATCTCCGCCGGCATCGGGGCCAGCACCGCCGCCGTCCTTGGGTCGGAACGATTTCATCGAGGCCCAGGCCTCGATCAGCGTGCCATCGACGCTAAAATGCTCATCCGACAGCAGCTCCAGAGCCCGCGCCTCGCGCACCACCGCATCAAAGAACTTCAGGGCCACATCCTCGCCCGCCAGTCGCTCGCGGTTCTTGCTGAACGTGGAGGCATCGAAGGACGGCTCCTCAAGACCCATGTCCAGGAACCACCGGAACAAAATGTTGTAGTCGAGCGTCTCGCAGAACAGCCGGTCACTGCGCACCGAGTAAAGGGCAATCAGCAACTGGGCCTTCAGCAGGCGCTCGGGCGGAATCGAGGGACGACCGATCAAGCTATATATCCCATCCAGCACCGGGCGAATCTGCTTGAGCGCTTCATCCGTGTACGCCTTGATCGAGCGCAACGGGTGCTTGACTGGCACACGCTCCTCGGGCGAAAAGTAGCTGAACATATGGGCTTGAGGGGTCACATGGCCACGCATCGATCTACCTCTCGTTCAACACACTCAGCATTAGGCACGCATAAAATGCGCAAGTTCAAGCCTTTTTCAGCAGCCTGCTAGTAATCGCCGGCGATCTGCGCCTTGCGGACGAGGCCGCGTACCGAGGGCGCGATCGTCAACGTACTGTCGATACGCCCTCGCTCCAAGAGCCTCTGACCGAAACACACTAGCTTTTGATCCTACTGAATTGCCTAAAAAAAGTGACCATGACCTCAATCCCCAAGCAGCCCGACCAGACCGACAGCGCGAAGCCGGGGAGCAGCGAGCGCAGGCTGCGCTCGCGCGCCTGGTTCGACAACCCCGCGAACCCGGATATGACTGCGCTCTATCTCGGCTGGTATCTGAACTACGGCCTGACGCGCGAAGAGCTGCAATCGGGCAAACCGATCATCGGCATTGCGCAGACTGGGAGCGATCTCACGCCCTGTAATCGCCACCATGTGCAGCTCGCACAGCGCGTGCGTGAAGGCATCCGTGAAGCCGGCGGCATCGCCATTGAATTTCCGGTGCATCCGATCCAGGAAACCGGCAAACGGCCAACGGCCGCACTTGATCGCAATCTCGCTTACCTCGGCTTGGTCGAATTGCTGTACGGCTATCCACTCGACGGCGTGGTGCTCACCATCGGCTGTGACAAGACCACGCCCGCCTGCCTGATGGCCGCTGCCACTGTGGATATTCCCGCGATCGCGCTCTCGGTGGGTCCGATGCTCAACGGCTGGCACAAAGGCGAGCGTGTGGGTTCGGGCACCATCGTCTGGAAGGCGCGCCAGATGATGGCGGCCGGGGAGATCGACTATCCGGGTTTCGTGGAGCTGGTGTCCTCATCGGCCCCCTCGGTCGGGTTCTGCAACACCATGGGCACCGCCTCGACGATGAACTCACTGGCCGAAGCGCTCGGCATGCAGTTGCCGGGATCGGCGGCAATTCCGGCGGCCTATCGCGAGCGCCCGCAAATGGCCTACGCGACCGGCAAGCGCATCGTCGGGATGGTGCGCGAGGATCTGCGTCCCTCGGCAATCATGACACGCGACGCTTTCCTGAACGCGATCGTCGTGAACTCGGCGATTGGTGGTTCGAGCAATGCACCGGTACACCTGGCGGCGATTGCCCGTCACATGGGCGTGGAGCTCTCGCTCGATGACTGGCAGCAATACGGACATGGTGTGCCGCTGCTGGTCAATCTGCAGCCGGCCGGCAAATACCTGGGCGAAGACTACTTTCAGGCCGGAGGCGTGCCGGCGGTGGTGGCCGAACTGATGGGGCAGGGCCTGATCCGCGAGCAGGCGTTGACCGCGAATGGACGCACCATCGGCGAGAACTGCGCCGGCCGCACGATCGTGCTCCCCGATGTGATACGCAGCTTCGGCCAGCCGCTCAAGAGCAGTGGCGGGTTCATCGTGATGCGTGGCAACCTGTTCGACGCGGCTATCATGAAGACCAGTGTGATCTCCGAGGAATTCCGCCAGCGTTACCTCAGCAACCCTGCCGATCCCGAAGCCTTCGAGGGCCGCGCGGTCGTGTTCGATGGGCCGGAGGACTACCACGCCCGCATCGACGATCCGGCGCTGGCCATCACTGACCGGGATATTCTGTTCATGCGCGGAGTCGGCCCGGTCGGCTACCCGGGTTCGCCTGAAGTGGTCAATATGCGGCCGCCCGACTATCTGATCAGGATCGGCGTGACCGACCTGCCCTGTGTGGGCGATGGCCGCCAGTCGGGCACCTCGGCTTCGCCGTCGATACTCAACGCGTCGCCTGAGGCGGCTGTCGGGGGCAACCTGGCGTTGCTGCGCACCGGTGATCGTGTGCGCATCGATCTGCGTAAGGGCAGTGCCAACGTGCTGGTTGCCGACGACGAGCTGGCCAAACGTCGCGCTGCCCTGACACAGGCGGGCGGCTATCCAGTGCCGGCTTCACAGACGCCGTGGCAGGCCATGCAGCGGGGCGTGGTTGGGCCGCTCGCGACAGGCGCGATCCTCGAAGGTGCCGAGCAATATCAGCAGATCGATCGCAGCTACGGTGTGCCGCGCGACAATCACTAATTCGCTTAGGGCGTGAGGGCCTCGCCCAGATCGCGCCACGGTACTACGCGCTGCAGCTGCTCACCGAGCCTGTCGATGCGCAAGTGCATGAGGTCGCCAGCGCGCGGGAACACCGTTTGCGGCTTGACGCCCATTGTTGTCGGCCTGCCGGCGTTCGCCGTTCACGTCGAGCGACCTGGACCGATGGCCTCGGCAGTCAGATCGGTAATGTGGGCGCTGAGGTC
>JAYUZE010000213.1:0-46257 GCA_043752035.1 Gammaproteobacteria bacterium | reverse complement strand
GGCGATCGAGGTCTACCGCGTCTTGGTCGGCCATTGCACAGGCTCACGATTGTCCGGGAAGTGTCGCATTATACACATCCTGTTGCGGCGCCCGACGCGGTGGCGCGAGATTTAAGGAGCCGTAAATGAGTCTGGGCAGATTGGGGCGCAGCGCGATATTCCTGGCCGGGGCCGTAGTCGGCGGCCTGGCGCTCGCCTTCATCGTGGTGTTTTTCAAGCCCGAGCTGCTGGTGCGGACGCCGGTGAAAGCGCCGTTACATGCCGCGCCCGGTGCGAATGCCGGCACTACCCTTGTTACTGCCACGGCTCCTGAAGCCACCCCCGGAGCGACCCCAGACACGCCGGCTGCGACCGGCAGCGCCACCGTTCCCGAAGAACTGGCGCCCTTCGCGCTTGTGACCCCGCTGCACCGCTTCGGCGGCGCTGTGCGCCGCGCCGCGCCGGCCGTCGTGAACATCTACACCAGCCGGGTCGTGGTCGAGCGCGTGCAGCCCAATGGCATGGAGCAGTTCTTCGGCGACTACTGGCCGCGCCTGCAGCGGCGCGTACAGGGCGCGCTCGGGTCCGGCGTGATCGTCGATGAGGCCGGCCACATCGTCACCAACAATCATGTGATCGCCAATGCAACCGTGATCAATGTTCAGCTCGCTGACGGTCGGGTCGCGCAAGCGACGGTGGTGGGGCGCGACCCCGACACCGATCTCGCTGTGCTGGTGATCAAGCTCGGCAAGCTGCCTGTGATGACCCTGGGGCGATCTGACCGGCTGCAGGTGGGCGATGACGTGTTGGCGATCGGCAATCCACTGGGACTGCAGCAGACCGTGACCCATGGCATCGTCAGTGCCGTCGGTCGCAGCCAGCTGAACATCGCGACCTTCGAGAATTTCATCCAGACCGACGCCGCCATCAATGAAGGCAACTCCGGCGGCGCACTGATCGACGCCAGCGGCGAACTGATTGGTATCAATACCGCCGTAATAGCCAAGAACCTGGACACGACCGGTGTCGAGGGCATCGGCTTTGCGATCCCGGTGAACCTGGTGCGCGGGGTGATGCATGACATCCTCGATCACGGCCGCGTGATCCGTGGCTGGACCGGCATCGTGCCCGAGGACTATAGCGCCGAGCTGGCCGCGCAGAGCGGCCTGGCGCGCGGCGGCGTAGTGATCATCAATCTCTATCGCGACAGCCCCGCGGCCGCCGCCGGCCTGCGCCAGGGCGACATCGTGCTGGCCATCAACGACCGCGAAGTCGCCGGCGCACAGGACGTGCTGAAGCAGCTGGCCACGCAGAAGCCGGGCGGCGAGGTGAAGTTGCGGATTCAGCGGGGCACCACAGTTGCAGAAGTAAAATGCAAGGTGATCGAGCGTCCGGCGCAGGTTTAAGCCTGCCTGCGTGGAAGGGCGGAGCCGGGAGCGCATGGGGACTGCATAGGCGGGCGTTGCGTAGCGGCGGCCGGCGCCCTTGAACGCTCGGCCCCTGCGCCCCGCGCTCGCTCGCGCGCCCTCGCAAAACTGCGTTCCTAGTTAGGCACCCGCCGAATATGCGCCCCAAGTTGTGCCAGTTTCTCTTCGATGGCCTCGTATCCACGGTCAATGTGATAGATGCGCTCGATGTCAGTGCGCCCCTCCGCCACCAGCCCCGCGAGCACGAGACTGGCCGACGCCCGCAGGTCGGTGGCCATCACCGGCGCGGCGGTGAGTTTTTCGACACCGTGAATGATCGCGGTGTTGCCCTCGAGGCGGATCTCTGCGCCCATG
This sequence comes from Gammaproteobacteria bacterium, assembly GCA_043752035.1. Lineage (GTDB taxonomy): Bacteria > Pseudomonadota > Gammaproteobacteria > Steroidobacterales > Steroidobacteraceae > FEN-1191. The sequence goes on along the minus strand of JAYUZE010000213.1, from coordinate 44,497 downwards.
CGGCGCATCTCGAGCATGTGCATGAAGCGGTTCTCGAAGATGGTCTCGACCACGGTGCCGACGCCATTGGCCACGGTGTCGAGCGCGGCGAATTGCGCCTGCATGTCGGTGGGAAAGGCCGGGTACGGGGCGGTGCGCACGTCCACGGATTTCGGGCGGCGGCCGCGCATGTCGATCTCTACCCAGTTGCTGCCGGTGCCGATCGTGGCGCCGGCTTCGGCCAGCTTGCCGAGCACGGAATCGAGGTGCGTGGGGTTGGTACTCTTGAGGCGCACGTGGCCGCGGGTAATCGCCGCGGCGACCAGGTAGGTGCCAGCCTCGATGCGATCGGGCAGCACTTCGTATTGGGAGCCGTGGAGCTTGCTCACGCCCTGCACCACGATTTTGTCGGTGCCGGCGCCGCTGATGCGCGCGCCCATCGCGATCAGGAAATTTGCGAGGTCGACGACTTCCGGCTCGCGCGCGGCATTCTCGATCACGGTCTCGCCATCGGCGAGCGCGGCGGCCATCATCAGGTTTTCGGTGCCGGTCACGGTGACTGTGTCGAGCACCAGCCGCGCACCATGGAGGCGCTGCGCGCGGGCGCGGATGTAGCCGCCTTCGATGTGGATATCCGCGCCCATTGCCTGCAATCCCGCCACATGGATATTCACCGGCCGCGCACCTATCGCGCAGCCGCCGGGCAGCGACACATCGGCGCGCCCATAGCGCGCCAGCAGAGGGCCCAGCACCAGGATCGAGGCACGCATGGTCTTCACCAGCTCATAGGGCGCGAAACATTCGCGAATGCTCGAGGGGTCGACTTCTATGCGCATGCGCTCATCGACCGTGACCGTGACGCCCATGCGCGCCAGCAGCTCGATCATCGTGGTCACATCCTGCAGATGCGGCACGTTGGCGATCGTCACCGGGCCGTCGGCCAGCAATGCGCCGGCCAGTATCGGCAGGGTGGCATTCTTGGCGCCGGAGATGCGGATCTCGCCTTCGAGCGGCACGCCGCCGGTGATCTGGAGCTTGTCCACTTCAGCTCCCCGCCTGCAGCTTGCGGGCGGCGCGCTCGTCGGGCGTGAGGGCCTGTATCGACAACGCATGCAGTTCGCGGCCGACCAGCGTGCCCAGCGCCTGATACACCAGCTGGTGACGCGCGACGCCGCGCAGGCCCGTAAAGGCCTCGCTGACGATCTGGGCCTCGAAGTGCGTCTGGTCGGGCGATTCGACCCGCACTTCGGCGCCGGGCATGGCGCTACGAATCAGTTGTGCCACTTGGTCTGGATGCATGCGCTTGAAACCTTGATTGGGACAGGCAGGCCGCGCCCGCCGGGTCGCGGCATCTTACTCGCAGCGGCGTGTTTGCAGAATCGGCGCCTGCCGGCGCCCGCCTCTCCTCAATTGACCGCCGCGGGACGCGTTATGATGCAGCGCTATGAGCACCGCAAGCGCTACCGCGATCAACGATAGCGCGCTGCTGGCGAGCGCGCAGCGCACGCTGCAGCGCGAGCAGGCCGGCATCGGCGCCGTCGGCGCGCGTCTCGATGCGGCCTTCGCGCGGGCCTGCCGCGCCCTGTTGGGCTGCGCCGGGCGGGTGATCGTCACCGGCATGGGCAAGTCGGGCCATGTGGGCGGCAAGATCGCCGCAACGCTGGCCAGCACCGGCACGCCGGCCTTCTTCCTTCATCCGGCCGAAGCCGGGCACGGGGACCTGGGCATGATCACGCGCCTTGACGTGCTGCTGGCGCTCTCCAACTCGGGTGAGACGGCCGAGATCCTGATGCTGTTGCCGCACCTGAAACGGCTGGGCGTACCTCTGGTCGCACTCACGGGCAAGCCCGGCTCCACGCTGGCGCGCGCCGCGGATATCGCGCTCGATGTCAGCGTCGAACAGGAAGCCTGCCCGCACAATCTCGCGCCGACCACCAGCACCACCGCGACGCTGGCGATGGGCGATGCACTGGCGGTGGCGGTGCTGGAAGCGCGCGGCTTCTCCGCCGAGGATTTCGCGCGTGCTCATCCGGGCGGGAATCTCGGCCGGCGATTGCTGCTGCACGTCGAGGACATCATGCGGCGCGACGCGGCGCTGCCGCGCGTCGGACCCGATACACCCGTGGCCGCAGGGCTGGTCGAAATGAGCGCCAAGGGATTGGGAATCACTGCCGTGGTTGATGCGGATGGCCGCGCGCTCGGCGTGTTTTCCGACGGTGATCTGCGCCGCGCGCTCGATCAGCGCATCGACATCCACCAGGTCACGATGCGAGCGGTGATGACACCCGGTGGGCGCAGGATCGGCCCGCGTGAGCTCGCCGCGACCGCGGCGCACCTGATGGAAACTCACCGCATCACCGCATTGCTGGTGGTCGATGACTCGCAGCACCTGATCGGCGCGCTCAACGTGCACGATCTGATGCGCGCGGGCGTCGTGTAAGCGCGATGCGCCGCCCGACCGCCCTCGCCGCGATCCGCCTGCTGGTGCTGGACGTCGATGGCGTGCTCACCGACGGCACGCTGCGCTACAACGCGAGCGGCGAATCCGAAAAAGTATTTCATGTGCGCGACGGCCACGGTATCAAGGCACTGGCGTGCGCCGGCGTCACGATCGCCGTGATTTCGGGACGCGACTCGGCCGCGGTGACACGCCGCTGCGCCGATCTTGGCATCAGCGAACTGCAGCAGGGCGTGGCCGACAAGGCCGCCGCCTTCGCGAGCCTGATCGCGCGGCTCGGCATCGCCGCCGTCGACTGCGCCGCGATCGGCGATGACACACCCGATGTGCCGTTGCTGCGGCAGGTCGGGCTGGCGATCGCCGTGGCCGACGCGCATACGGATGCGCGCCGCGCGGCGCACCGGCGCACACGCCTGTCCGGTGGGCGCGGCGCAGTGCGCGAAATCTGCGATGCGCTGCTGGCAGCGCGCACACGGCGGCGCTGATGCGCCGTGTCGGGCTGTTGCTGGTGTTCGCCGCCGCGCTCGGACTGTGGCTGTGGCAGGCGACCCCGCGACCGGAATCCACCGCGACCACGACGGCGGCCGCGCACGGCAATGCCGAGCCCGGCTACGTGGCGACCTCGGCCGACCTGATTGAAACAGGTGCCGACGGCCTGGAACAGTTCCGGCTGCGGGCTGCGCACGTCGAGCAGGCAACGCCCGACTCCGATGTCTTGCTCAGCAACCCGGAATTCCAGCACCAGGGGCGCAGCGCCTGGACCTTGAGCGCGCAGCGCGGCGTGATGGCACCCGACACCCAGCAGCTGGCGCTCAGCGGCAGCGTGCTGGCCAACGGTGTCCTCGGCGCCGCGCCGATCAGCATCCGCACCGAATCGCTGAACGTCGACCTGCAGCAGCAGAAGCTCGACACGCTGGCCGCGGTCAGCATCGACTGGGGTCGCAACCGGCTCAGCGCCATGGGCCTGCATGCCGATATGAAGAGCGACAGCCTGCGACTAGAATCGGACATTCATGGCGAATTCACGCACTGACTCAGGCAGCGGCCGGCTGGCGCTGAGCGTACTGGCTACGGCTATGGCGCTGCTTTTTTTCGCCGCTCGCAGCGCGCCCGCTGCCGAAGCGGAAGCGCCTTGCGCCGCCGGCAACCTGTGTTTCACTGCCAGCGGCCCGGCGGATTACGAGCGTGACAAAGTGGTGTTGCACGACATCGTGGTCTACCAGGGCGGCAGCCCGATGCGCGTCAGTGCGAAAGTTGCCGAGGCCTCGAGCCTGAACTTCAATGACAGCAACTGGGTGTTGAACGGCGCGGTCGAGGTGCGCGTGGCCCAGGGCACGCTGACGGCCGACAGCGCGCGGGTGCATTTCCTGGGCAGCAAGCTCAACACCGCGCTCGCCACCGGTACGCCCGCCACATTCGAGAGCGACACGGGCGTGCGCGGCCATGCCACCAGCATTGAGTACGACCTGGGTGCCGGCGAGATCCGCCTGCGCGGCGATGCCTGGATCACGCGCGATGGTTGCAATGAAACGCGCGCCGCGCTGTTTGTCTATAACCTCGCTCAGCGCAGCGTGCACGCGCAGGGCTCGGAGAACGCCGGCGGCGGCGGGCGCGTGCAAGGCACGATTCGCCAGTGCAAGCCTGGCGGCACGCCGGCAACCGCGCCAGGTGCGACGCCTGGCGCCGCGCCCGCGGCGTCGCCGAGCGCGGCGCCCGCGTCGGCCCCGGCTGCGTCGCCCAATGCCGCCCCGGCAGCCACTCCTGCCGCAACTGCGGGCGCCGCATCGTGAGCACGCTGCGCGCACAGGAGCTGTGCAAGCGCTATCGCACCCGCCAGGTGGTGAACAACCTGTCGCTCGAGATACGCACCGGCGAAGTGGTAGGTCTGCTCGGTTCCAACGGCGCCGGCAAGACCACGGCCTTCTATATGATCGTCGGGCTGGTAGGCGCCGACAGCGGCCGCATCCTGCTCGATGATCGCGATGTCACGAGCCTCGGCATCGATGAGCGCGCGCGCCTGGGGCTGGGCTACCTGCCGCAGGAAGCCTCGGTGTTCCGGCGGCTCTCGAGCGCTGACAACATCCTCTCGATACTGGAGCTGCGCCCTGAGCTTGATGCTGCATCGCGGAACCGGCGGCTCGAGGAACTGCTGGAGCAGCTGCACATCGGGCACGTGCGCGCGAGCCTCGGCATGTCGCTCTCGGGCGGCGAGCGCCGGCGCGTGGAGATTGCGCGCGCGCTGGCGGCCGAGCCGCGCTTCATCCTGCTGGACGAGCCCTTTGCCGGCGTCGACCCGTTGTCGGTCGCCGATATCCAGACCATCATCCGCGAACTGGCGGCGCGCGGTATCGGCGTGCTGATTACCGACCATAATGTGCGCGAAACCCTCGGCGTGTGCACCCGGGCGTACATTGTCAACCGCGGTGCGGTAATTGCTTCGGGAACCGGTACTGAAGTGCTTGCCAACCCCATCGTCCGTGAGGTGTACTTGGGTGAATCCTTCAGCTTGTAGACCGCCCGTTGCCTAAACTGGAGTTATCCAAACATCAAGCGCTTGATTCGGGCCCGAGCGTCCGTGCCACGAGCGGTGGCAGACGCTGATGCTTAAAGCCTCACTGCAGTTACGCCTCGGCCAGCAGCTGACGATGACGCCGCAGCTGCAACAGGCGATACGGCTGCTGCAACTGCCCACTATCGATCTGCTGGCGCACATCCGCGAAGCGCTCGAATCGAATGTAATGCTCGAGCAGGACGAGGAGAACGACACCGCCACCTTCCAGCCGCTGGCCACCACCGAGATGGGCGGCGAGCAGGCGTCCCCGGAACCGGCCGCGGAAGTCGAAGTGATCGACGATGGCTGGAACGACCAGAGCGTCGGGCCGGCGGAAAATCCCTGGAGCCCCGGCGACGACGAGCGCCAGCAGGAATTCGCCGATGCCGGCGCGACCTCACTCCGCCATCACCTGCTGTGGCAGCTCGAACTGGCGCAACTCACGCCGCGCGAGCTGGCAATCGCACGCGCGATTGTCGATGCCATCAAGGACGACGGGTACCTCGGCGATGCACTCGAGGAAATCGCCGCGACGCTGCGACCCGAGATCGACTGCAGCACCGAGGAAGTCGCGCGGGTGCTCGACATGGTGCAGACCCTCGACCCTTCGGGCGTCGGCGCACGCACGGTGAGCGAATGCCTGCTGCTGCAGCTCGCGCAGCTCGATGTCGACACGTCGGGCCTCGACTGTGCGCGCACTCTGGCGCGCTCGCATCTGGAACTGGTGGCCGGTCGCGACCTGGCGGCACTGCGGCGCGCGGTGGCCTGCGACGACGAGGAGCTCGAGCAGGCGCTGGTGCTGCTGCGCGCCTGCCATCCGCGGCCGGGCTCGGTGCTGAGTGCAGCCGCACCTGAATACGTGGTGCCCGATGTGTTCGTGCGCCGCACCGCGCGCGGCTGGTCGGTGGAAGCCAACGGCACCACGCTCCCGCGCGTGCGCGTCAACCAGGACTACGCACAGCTCATCGGCCGCGGCGCCGCGCATGCGACCATGCGCACGCAGCTGCAGGAAGCGCGCTGGCTGCTCAAGAGCCTGGAGATCCGCCAGGATACGCTGCTCAAGGTGGCGCGCTCGATCGTCGAGCGGCAGCAGGACTTTCTCGAGCATGGCGAAGAGCACATGCGGCCGATGATCCTGCGCGACATTGCCGAGGCCATCGAGATGCACGAATCCACGGTCTCGCGCATCACCTCGGGAAAATACATGCATACGCCGCGCGGCGTATTCGAGCTGCGCTATTTCTTTTCCAGTCAGGTTGAAGGCGCCGAAGGCGGCGGCACCTCCTCGACCGCGATCCGCGCGAAGATCCGCAAAATGATCCGCGAGGAAAATCCGGCCAACCCCTTGAGCGATAGTCGCCTGGCCGAGCTGCTCTCCGGCGAGGGCATCCCCGTGGCGCGCCGCACGGTCGCCAAGTATCGCGAGATCCTGGGATTGGCGCCCTCCAACGAGCGGCGCCGGGTCGCGGCGCAATGAGCGCGACGCCCTGTTTGTGTCTGGTTTGAGATCACCCTGAGGAGTAGCCCATGCAATTGAGCGTCACTGGCCACCACGTCGAGATCACTGCCTCACTGCGCGCCTATGTCGAGAAGCGACTAGAGCGTCTAGCGCGCCACTTCGACCATGTGATAGACACGCACTGTGTGCTGACCGTGGAGAAGCTGCTGCACAAGGCCGAGGCGACGCTGCACATGCGCGGCGAGACGATTCATGCGGTGGCGGTCGATGAGAACATGTATGCCTCGATCGATGCGCTGGTCGACAAGCTTGACCGACGGGTGCTCAAGCACAAGGAAAAAGCCACTGATCATCACGCGGCCGAAGCGCAGAAAAGCGCGCGTCTGTAGAGCCCGCGGCACCCGTGCGTCTGATCATCGTCAGTGGGCTTTCGGGCGCCGGCAAGAGCGTAGCGCTGCACATGCTCGAAGACCTGGGCTATTACTGCATCGACAATATTCCGGCGGCGCTGCTCAAGCCGTTCATCTCGCACACCGTGCGGAGCGGCGAGAAAACCTACGAGCGCACCGCAGTCGGACTCGATGCGCGCAACACCGATGCCGAGATCGCCACAGTCCCCAAGCTGGTCGATGAGCTCAAGCGCAGCGGCATCGACTGCGAAGTGCTGTACCTGGTCGCCAACGACGAGGAGCTGTTGCGTCGCTTCGCCGAAACGCGCCGCGTGCATCCCTTGAGCCGCCAGGGCGAGAGCCTACGCGAAGCGATCGCCACCGAACACCGGCTGCTCGAGCCGGTGCTCAATCACGCCGACCTGGTGGTGGATACCTCGCGCATGGGCGTGCACGGCCTGCGCGACCTGATCTACCGCCGGCTCGACAACCGCGCGCGCGATCGGCTGTCGCTGCTGGTGGAATCCTTCGGCTTCAAACACGGCATTCCCGGCGATGCCGATTTCGTATTCGATGCGCGCTCACTGCCGAATCCTTACTGGGAAACTGCGCTGCGCCCGCTCACCGGTCGCGATCCGGCCGTAGTGAATTTCCTGGAGGCGCAGCCCGGAGTGGCTAGCCTCATCGACGATGTCGAAAAATTCATGCAGGCGCGCATCCCGGAATTTCGCGCCAGCGCACGGCGTTATCTCACGGTGGCGATCGGCTGCACAGGTGGTCAGCACCGCTCGGTGTATATCGCCGAGCAGCTGGCCGCGCGCTTTGCCAAGCAGTATCCGGAAGTGCGCGTGCGTCACTCGGGCCTGCCGGAAACCGCCCAGACGCCGCCGGTGCGCACGCTGCGACCCGAACACAACAGCTAGCGCGCTTTGGCGCGCCAGCGCTCAGCCGCCGGAGCGCTTGGCCGCATAGCCGCGGCGCTGCAGCTCGGCGACCAGGGTGTCGCGATGCTCGCCCTGGATTTCAATCGTGCCCTCGCGCACTGTGCCACCCGAACCGCAGCGACGCTTGAGCTCGCCCGCCAAGGTAGCCAGCTCCCCGGCGCCGAGCGGCAAGCCGCTGATCAGCGTCACCGCCTTGCCTGCCCGGCCCTGGATCTGGCGCGCGACGCGCACGGCGCCAGCAGCAGTGGGCAGCGGCTTGCCGCGCTGGTCTTTGCAGGCGCATTGCCCCGCTGGCCGCCGGCACCCGGGGCAGACGCGCCCGACATCGCTGCGATAGACAATGGACATCGAGACTCCCTGCACACCCACGCTAACAAGCACCTGTGCTTCGCGATCCAGAGCGTTGCAGAAGTGGCGCGCGAATTTCGCGCCACAGGCCTCGACATCTTCTTCGTCGGTGGCCTGAAGGGCATGCCGCCGAACAGCTTCAATCGCGACAACTTCGGCAACCTGATCGAATTTATTGAGCAGCCGGATCTCTGGCAACTCAGCCCGAGCCAGCGCCCGCACCAACGCCGGCGCTGACGGCGTCGCCGGCATCGGCCACGGCCAGCGCCGTCATGTCGACGATGCGCCGCACGGTCGCCGAAGGCGTCAGGATATGCACCGGGCGCGCGATGCCGAGCAGGATGCCACCCACTGTCACGCCACCGCCGGCAGCGATGCGCAGCGCGTTGTAGGTGATGTTCGCAGCATCGACGTTCGGCATGATCAGGAGGTTGGCATCGCTCCTGAGCCGCGAGTCGGGAAATTCATGGTCGCGAATGGTGGTGGAAAGCGCTGAATCGGCGCGCATCTCACCGTCGACCTCGAGCTCGGGCGCGCGCTCGACGATCAGTTCGAGCGCCGCACGCATCTTTTGCGCCGAAGCGGCCGAGCTGCTGCCGAAGCTCGAATGCGACAGCAGCGCCACCCGCGGTATGAGGCCGAAGCGGGTCAGCTGCGCGGCCGCCAGCAGCGTCATCTCGGCGATCTGCGCCGCATCCGGATCGCGATTGACATGGGTATCGCAGATGAACAACTGCCGCTCCGGGAGAATCAGCATCTGCATGGTCGCGACCGTGGTAACGCCATCACGCAACCCGATCACGCGCTGCACGTACTTCAGGTGATCGAGGTAATCGCCCACCGTACCGCACAGCATGGCGTCGCCGTCGCCACGGCGCACCAGCACCGCGCCGATCAGCGAAGTGCGGCTGCGCATCTCTTCCATGGCCAGCGCGCGCGTCACGCCGCTCCGTCGCGCAAGCTGGTAGTACTCGCTCCAGGCATCGCGAAAGCGCGCGTCATTAAGCACGTTGACGCCTTCGCAGTTCACGCCCAGCTGCAATCGCAAACCGAGTTTCTCGATGCGCGCCGCGATCAGCTCGGTGCGGCCGACCAGGATCGGCTGCGCCAGCCCCTCATCGACCACCACCTGCGCGGCCTGCAGCACCCGCGGGTCTTCGCCTTCGGCGTAGATCACGCGCTTGGGCCGGCGCTGCGCCGAGGCATACACCGTGCGCATCGCCGAGGCCGATTGATACACGAACTGCGTGAGCCGCGCGCGATAGGCGGCGAAATCGGTGATCGGCCGGGTCGCCACGCCGCTGTCCATCGCCGCCTGCGCCACGGCCGGCGCGATGGTGGTGATCAGGCGCGGATCGAAGGCGCGCGGAATCAGGAACTCAGGCCCGAAGCTCGCACTGCTCTCGCCATAGGCGGCGGTAGCGACATCGGACTGTTCGGCCTGCGCCAGCCCCGCGAGTGCATGCACGGTCGCGAGCTTCATCGCCTCGTTGATCACCGTGGCGCCAACATCGAGCGCGCCGCGAAAGATGAACGGAAAGCACAGCGAATTGTTGACCTGGTTCGGATAGTCGGAGCGCCCGGTACAGACGATGCAGTCGGGGCGCGCAGCGCGCGCCAGCTCCGGGCGGATTTCGGGTTCCGGATTCGCCAACGCCAGGATCAGCGGCCGCTGTGCCATCGTGGCAACGCTTTGCGCCTGCAACACGCCGGGCGCAGAGAGGCCGAGAAACACGTCAGCACCGGCGACGATTTCCGCCAGCGTGCGCATCTTTGTCGGTTGCGCGTAACGCAGCTTGTCCGCATCAGTCGACGGCCGGCCCTGGTAGACCACACCGCTGCTGTCGGCAAGGCAGACCTGCTCCTTGCGCAGGCCCAATGCCACCAGCAGATCGAGACAGGCCAGCGCCGCGGCGCCGCCACCCGAGACCGCCACCTTGATCTTGGTGATGTCCTTGCCGACCACCTTCAGGCCGTTGAGCACGGCCGCGGCAACGATGATCGCGGTGCCGTGCTGATCGTCGTGAAACACCGGGATCTTCATGCGCTCGCGCAACTTGCGCTCGATGTAGAAACACTCGGGTGCCTTGATGTCCTCGAGGTTGATGCCGCCAAAGGTGGGTTCGAGCGCGGCGACGATGTCCACCAGCCGATCGGGATCGGTCTCGGCCAGCTCGAGGTCGAATACATCGATGCCGGCGAATTTTTTGAACAGGCACCCCTTGCCTTCCATCACCGGCTTGCCGGCCAGTGGCCCGATGTTGCCCAACCCGAGCACCGCGGTGCCGTTGGTGACCACTGCCACCAGGTTGGCGCGCGAGGTCAGATTGGCGGCCTCGAGCGGATTGTCGCGGATCGCCAGGCTCGCATAGGCCACGCCGGGCGAGTACGCCAGCGACAGGTCGCGTTGGTTAGCCAACGCCTTGGTCGGCGAAAGCGCTATCTTGCCAGGCTGCGGCAACCGGTGGTAATCCAGGGCAGCCTGTTTGAGTTCTTCTTCCACCGACTCATTGTGGCATCTGCGCCGCAGTGCGGCCAGTGGTAACCCGGGCGAGCCTGTGTCGGTTTAGCTGCCGCTGCGCTCGAGCCCGCCCAGCGAAGGCAGCTTGATGGTGCGATCGAGCGCCGCGCCGCTCAGGAACTCGAGCAGCTCGTCGCGTTGTGCCATCCCGTCGCGCCGCCCCAGCGCAATCAGCTCCTGCGTGAAGGTCGACTCGAACATCAGGTAGCTGGCCAGCTGCGCGCCGCCGGTGCCGCGCGCACCCATCACGCGCAGCAGCGCCCGCAGGCTGCGCGGCAGGCTCTGCACGTGGCGGGTCGCGATCGCGCGCAGATCCTCGCTCGGCGCGATCATCAGCGTCGCCACCTTGTGCACGCCCGGCACCGCCTGCGGCGCCACTTCCGCCACCTGGTTCAGGCGTGCCACGTGCTCGACGTTGGCGTAGATCTGATCCATGAACAGCGTATCGAGCATATAGCCGAACAGCTGGCCGAAGGTGGGCACCTGCGGCACCGGCCGCGCGCGCGTGCTCACGCCCGCGCCCTGCTCGGAGCGCACGCCGATAATCAGCAACCGGTCGGCCCCAAGGTGGATCGCCGGGCTCAGCGGCCACAGCTGGCGTTGCGCGCCGTCGCCGTAGTACTCGCCATCGAGCAGTACCGGCGGAAACAGGAAGGGCACGCTCATGCTGGCCATCAGGTGATCGAGCGTCAGGCGCTCGCGCCGGCCCACGCGCTGGTGGCGCTCCCAATCACCCAGGTCGGGCGCGCCTTCAAAAAACGACACCGAGGCGGCGCTGCCGTAACCCGTAGCGCACAGCGCCAGCGCGCGCAAGGCGCCGACCCTGACGCTGCGCTGGAGATGGTTCCAGTTAATGCGTTGCTTCAGCAACTGTGTCAGCGGAGTGTTGTCGAACAATGCCCGGGGCGGCGGCAGCAGCATGCCGCCCGACATCAGGGACAGGCCCCAGTGCAGTCCAGAGCGCAACATGCTGAAGGGATCGGCGCGAAACACCTGCTCGACATGGAAGCCGGCCCAGACCGATTCGAGCGCGTCGACCGCGCGCTGCCAACGAAAGGCTTCGCTCGCCAGCACTGTTGCGGCAACTGCGCCCGCCGAAGTGCCGACGATGATGGGAAAGGGATTCGGCGCGCTCGGCATCAGGTCGGCAATCGCGCGCAGCACGCCCACCTGATAGGCTGCGCGGGCTCCACCGCCGGGCAACACCAACCCGACAGTATTGCCAATGCCGGCGCGCGCGCCGGCTGACGGTTGCGGATTCACGGGCCTAAGATACGCTCATTACCCGGAGGTTCGACATGTACGCAAGTCTCGTTTCACGCGCTCACAGGCTGCTCTTACCCTTGGGACTGCTGCTGGCCTGGGCCGCACTGCAACCGGCGCGGGCCGACGTCAAAGCGGTCACCGGCACCCCGGCGCCAGCCTTCCGCCTGCAGGACCAGCATGACAACTGGATCAGCCTGGCCGATCAGAAAGGCAAGTGGCTGGTGCTGTATTTCTACCCCCTGGACGATTCGCCCGGCTGCACCACCGAGGCCTGCGAATTTCGCGACAATATCTTCGCGTTCCGCAAGCTGGGTGTGAACGTGCTCGGCATCAGCGTGCAGGATGTGGCCTCGAAGAAGCAGTTTTCCACCAAGCACAGCCTGCCGTTCTCGTTGCTGGCCGATACCGATAAATCGGTGGCCAAAGCCTACGGGGTGCTGAGCATCATGGGGTTCGCGCACCGCGAGACCTTCGTGATCGACCCGCAGGGGCGGATTGCCAAGCACTACCCGTCGGTGGATCCGAAGCAGCACTCGCAGCAGTTGCTGGGTGATCTGAAGGCGCTGATCAAGTCCTGAGCGTTGGTCGGACGAACGTGCAGACGGGAATCTCAGGGCAAGCGAGCAGTAAGAAATGCGCAGCGCGCGCCGCGGCGTGCGAGCGCGAGCTGACGCGAGGCGTGGCGAGGAGTGCTGCGTGCGCGAACCCGCGCATTGTGGCGGCCACGGGCCGGCGAGATCCGGTACGTCACGACGCCAACGTTTTGCGGGCGCAGCACCGATCTGGGTTCTTACCGCTGAGTAACCCGCACAATCTGCATGGAGTTCGTCCCGCCCGACACGCCGGACAACTCCCCCTTCGTGAGTATCACAAGGTCGTTCACATCCACCAGCTGCAACTCCAGCAGGCGATCGAAAATCGTCTGGTAAAGCGCCTGTGGCTCGGTGTGCGTAATGTCGAAAGGCACCGCGTAGACGCCTCGGTAGAGCGTGACGCGCCGGCGTGTGCCCTCGTTGCGGGTGAAGGCGTAGATCGGGATATCGGCGCGGATGCGGCTCATCCACAGAGGCGTCAGGCCCGATTCGGTCAGCGCGACGATGGCGCGCACCCGCATGTGATTGGCGGTGTACATCACCGCGCGCGAGATTGCCTCTTCGGTGTTGCCGAATTCATCCTCAGCACGCACCAGGCCGCGCTGCGAACCGAGCTGGTATTTCTCGGCGCCGCGAATCACATCAGCCATGGCCTGCACGGCCTTCACCGGATATTTGCCGGCCGCAGTCTCGGCCGAGAGCATGACCGCGTCGGTGCCATCGAGCACCGCATTGGCCACGTCGCTCACTTCGGCGCGCGTCGGCATCGGGTTCTGGATCATCGATTCCATCATCTGCGTGGCGGTGATCACCACGCGATTACGCGCCAGTGATTGCGCAATGATGGTCTTCTGGAGTCCCGTGAGTTCGGCATAACCCATCTCCACGCCCAGGTCGCCACGCGCCACCATCACCACATCGGTGACCGCGAGGATGCCGGCGAGGTTGTCGAGCGCTTCGTGCCGTTCGATCTTGGCCACCACGCGCGCCTCGCCGCGCCACTTGCGCAGTTCGCTCTGCGCGCGGCGCATGTCATCGCCATCACGCGCGAACGAGACTGCAAGGTAGTCGATGCCGATTTCGGCCGCGACCCGGATGTCCTCGAAATCCTTCTCGGTGAGCGCCGGCGCCGAGATGCCGCCACCCTGGCGATTCACACCCTTGCGGTTGGAGAGCTCGCCGCCCGCCTTCACCACGCAGTGTATGCGCGCACCGACCACACGCTCGACGCCGAGTATGATCTGGCCATCGGCCAGCAGCAGCGTATCGCCGCCGCGCACGTCGGAGGGCAGGTTCTGGTAGGCGCAGCCCACTTCGTTGATATTGCCAGCCGCAGGATCGAGCGTGGTATCAAGGTCGAAGGGCGCACCGTCCACCAGCTGCACGCTGCCGTTGACGAAACTCTCGATGCGGATCTTCGGACCGGCGAGGTCGGCGAGCACGCCGATATAGCGGCCGGCGGCCAGGCCCGCGGCACGCACCATCTCGACGCGCTTGCGCTGCGAGTCGCGCGTGCCGTGTGAAAAATTGATGCGCGCGACGTTGAGGCCCGCGGCCACCATGCCCGTGATCACCGCCGGATCGTCGGTGGCTGGACCCAGCGTAGCGACGATCTTGGTACGACGTGCGGTATCCATTCAGCCTCCGGCGCGCGATTGCAACATGGCGACGGCCGGCAGCGTCTTGCCCTCGACGAATTCCAGGAACGCACCACCACCGGTCGAAATGTAGGAGATGCTGTCCTCCACGCCATATTTCTCGATGGCCGCAAGCGTGTCGCCGCCACCGGCCAGCGAATAGGCCGTGCTGCTGGCAATCGCATTGGCGATCGCGCGGGTGCCCTCGCCGAACTGGTCGAATTCGAACACACCCACCGGGCCGTTCCAGAGAATGGTGCCGGCGGTCTTCAGTCGCGCGCTCAGCTCATCGGCCGTATCGGGGCCGATGTCGAGGATCATCTCGTCGGCCGCCACGGCGTCGACCGAGCGCACGTCGGCATGCGCAGTGGCCGCGAATTCGCGCGCCACCACCACATCGGTCGGCAGCGGAATCGCCGCGCCGCGCTCGCGGGCGCGCGCGAGGAGCTTGCGCGCCATATCGAGCATGTCGGCCTCGTACAGCGATTTGCCGACCTGCACGCCATTCGCCGCCAAAAAAGTATTGGCGATGCCGCCGCCGACAATCAGCATGTCGACTTTCTCGAGCAGCGCTGCGAGCACCGTGAGCTTGCTCGACACCTTGGAGCCGGCGACGATCGCCACCAGCGGCCGCTTCGGGCTCTGCAAGGCGCGCTCGAGCGCATCGAGCTCGGCCACCAGCAGCGGACCGGCGCAGGCCACCGGCGCAAAGCGGCCGACGCCATGGGTGCTGCACTCGGCGCGATGTGCGGTACCGAACGCGTCCATCACAAAGACATCGCACAACGCCGCCATGCGCCGCGCAAGTTTTTCATCGTCGGCTTTTTCACCCGGGTTGTAGCGCACGTTCTCGCACAACACCGCCTGACCGGGGGCGCACTCCACGCCATCGAGCCAGTTCTTCACCAGCGGCACGGGCCGGCCGAGCAGTTCGGAGAGTCGCGCGGCCACCGGCGCCAGCGAAAATTCTGGTTCGAACTTGCCTTCCTTGGGCCGCCCGAGGTGCGAGAGGATGATCACGCGCGCGCCCTGGGCGAGCGCGGCGCGCAGTGTCGGCAGCGCCGCGCGGATGCGCGCGTCGCTGGTAACCACACCATCGTGCACTGGCACGTTCAGATCCTCACGGATCAGCACGCGCTGGTCCTTGAGGTTCAGCTCGCTCATCCGCAGCGGTGTGCGCTGCGGGATGGCGGCGCTGGCGGCCGAAGCGCTCAAACCGCGCGCGACCAGGCCAGCGTGGTATCGAGCATGCGGTTCGAGAAACCCCACTCGTTGTCGTACCAGGCGCAGACCTTGACGAGATTCCCCTCGATCACGCGCGTCATGGTGGCGTCATAGGTCGAGGACGCCGGATCGTGGTTGTAGTCGATCGAGACCAGCGGCGCCTCGGTGTAGGCGAGGATGCCCTTGAGCGGAGCGCTGCTGGCAGCCGCCTTCACCAGCTTGTTGATCTCGTCGACCGTCGTCGCACGCTTGGGCGTAAAAGTCAGATCGACCAGCGACACGTTGATGGTCGGCACACGGATCGCGAAGCCATCGAGCTTGCCCTTGAGCTCCGGCAGCACCAGGCCCACCGCTGCAGCAGCACCGGTCTTGGTCGGAATCATCGACATCGTGGCTGAGCGCGCGCGGCGGATGTCCTCGTGATAGACATCGGTGAGGCGCTGATCGTTGGTGTAGGCGTGAATGGTGGTCATCAGGCCGTTCTGGATGCCGATGCCGTCGTTGATCACCTTGGCGAGCGGCGCCAGGCAATTGGTGGTGCACGAGGCATTGGAGATCACGGTGTGACTGGCCTTGAGCACCTGATGATTCACGCCGTAGACGATCGTGGCATCCACATCCTTGCCGCCCGGCGCGGAGATCACGACCTTTTTTGCGCCGCCCGTCAGATGCTTGCCGGCATCCGCCTTGGTGGTGAAGAACCCGGTGCACTCGAGCACGATGTCGGCGCCCATCGCGCCCCAGGGAATCTGCGCCGGATCGCGCTGCGCGGTCACCTTGATGCGATCGCCGTTGACGATGATCGAATCGCCATCGACGCTGACCTTGCCGGGGAAGCGGCCGTGCGCGGTGTCGTACTGCGTCAGGTGCGCATTGGACTGCGAATCACACAGATCGTTGATCGCGACGATCTGGAGCTCGGACTGGCGACCGCTCTCGTACAGCGCCCGCAGCACGTTGCGGCCGATGCGCCCATAACCATTGATGCCCACTTTGACAGCCATAAATCTTCCTTTTGCAATCGAATTCAGTTGTCGCGCCGGCCGCCCGACCAGGGTCTCAGCCCACGGTCTCAGGCCAGTAATTCTAGTATGAGCGCGAGCACATTAGCGGCCGTGAGGCCGAATTTCTTGAACAGCTCGGGCGCCTTGCCCGAAGCACCGAAATGGTCGATCCCCAGCACCCGGCCACCGCTCCCCACGTGGCGCCACCACAGGCCCGTGGCGCCAGCCTCGACCGCCAGCCGGCGCGTCACTGCGGCCGGCAGCACCGCCTCGCGCCAGGCGGCATCCTGCGCCTCGAATCTTTCGGTGCAGGGCATGGAGACCAGGCGCACTCGGCGGCCCTGGGCCTGCGCGCTGCGCACTGCTTCGAGCGCGATCGACACCTCGGAACCCGTGGCGATCACGATGCATTCGGGCGTGCCACTGCAATCCTGCAATACATAGCCGCCGCGAGCCACTTGCGGCGCCTGCGCCGCGCCGGCCACCTGCGGCAAGGCCTGACGCGTGAGCACCAGAGCCGAGGGACCGTCCGTGCGTTCGATCGCCTGCGCCCAGGACACCGCGGTTTCCAGCGCGTCCGCCGGCCGCCACAGTTGCAGGTTGGGCATCAAACGCAACGAGGCCAGGTGCTCGATCGGCTGATGGGTAGGGCCGTCCTCGCCGAGACCGATCGAGTCGTGTGTATACACATGGATCACGCGCAGGTGCATCAGTGCGGCCATGCGCACCGCATTGCGCGCGTAGTCGGAGAAGGTCAGGAAGGTGCCACCGAAGGGCACCAGCCCGCCGTGCAGCGCCACGCCGTTCATGATGGCGCTCATGCCGAATTCGCGCACGCCATAGTGCAGGTAGCTGCCCGCAGCGTCGGCAGGCGTGATCACGCGCGCACCCTTGCGCAGCGTATTGTTGGACCCGGTGAGATCAGCCGAGCCGCCCAGCAGCTCGGGCAGGCCATCGCCCAGCGTATCGAGCGCGGCCTGCGAAGAGACGCGCGTGGCCTGCGGAGCGGTGGTCGCGGTGGCTGCCGCATGCAGCGCGGCGCGTTGCTGCGGCCAGTCGGCCGGCAGGTCGCCCTGCATGCGGCGTACGTATTCTGCGGCCAGCGCCGGGTGCGCGGCCTGGTAGCGGCGGAACAGTTCCTGCCAGCTCTGCTCGGCGGCGCGGCCCCTGGCCTGGCAGTCCCAGGCAGCGCGCAGCTCCGCGGGCACCAGGAACGGCGGCTCGGTCCAGTTCAGGAGCTTGCGCACGGCGGCGATCTCCTCAGGCCCCAGCGGCTCGCCATGCGCCTTGGCGGTGCCGCCGCGTGTGGGCGCCGGAAAGCCGATCACCGTGCGGCAGCAGATCAGCGAGGGGCGCGTCTTGTCGGCCCGCGCCATGCGGATGGCCGCGGCCACGGCCTCGCCATCTTGGCCATCGACCGCGCGGATCACCTGCCAGCCGTAGGCTTCGAAGCGTCGGGGCGTGTCGTCGGCAAACCAGCCCGCCACTTTGCCATCGATCGAGATGCCGTTGTCGTCGTACAGGCAGATCAGTTTGCCTAAGCCCAGCGTGCCGGCGAGCGAGGCCGCCTCGTGCGAGATGCCTTCCATCAGGCAACCGTCGCCGAGGAATACCCAGGTGTGGTGGTCGACGATCCCGAGGCCTGGCTGGTTGAACTGCGCGGCCAGCACGCGCTCGGCGAGCGCAAATCCCACGCCATTGGCGAGCCCCTGCCCCAGCGGCCCGGTGGTGGTCTCGATGCCCATCGCCAGATCGTGTTCTGGATGGCCAGCGGTGCGGCTGCCGAGCTGCCGGAAATTGCGCAGCTCGTCCATGCCGACGGGGTAGCCGGTCAGGTGCAGCAACGCATACAGCAGCATCGAGGCGTGGCCGTTCGAGAGCACGAATCGGTCACGATCCCACCAGCGCGGGTTGGCCGGGTTGTGCTTCAGGAACTCGCGCCACAGTACTTCGCCCATATCGGCCATGCCCATCGGCGCGCCGGGGTGCCCGGAATTCGCCTGCTGGACGGCATCCATGGCCAGGACGCGGATGACGTTGGCAAGCTCGCGGCGTGTCGGCATGAAGTTCTCGCTGGGGTGCAGGGGCTGGAACGGGCGCGCATTGTCCACCAGCGATTTTCCGCCGGCAAGCCGACACCGCTATACTGCGCCGCCCCTCAAACCAGCCACGAGACCCCGCATGTCCAACAGCTTCCTGTTCACCTCGGAATCGGTATCCGAAGGTCATCCGGACAAAGTCGCCGACCAGATTTCCGACGCCGTGCTCGATGCCATCCTGGCGGTCGATCCGGGCGGCCGCGTGGCCTGCGAAACACTGGTCAAGACCGGCGTGGTGGTGGTGGCCGGTGAAGTCACGACCTCGGCGTGGATCGACCTCGAAAAGCTGGTGCGCGATACCGTACTCGGGATCGGCTACAACAGCTCGGACATGGGCTTCGATGGGGCGAGCTGCGGCGTCATCAACATCATCGGCAAGCAATCAGTGGACATTGCGCGTGGCGTGGATCGCAAGTCGGCCCGCAAGCAGGGCGCGGGCGACCAGGGGCTGATGTTCGGCTACGCCACCAATGAGACCGACGTGCTGATGCCGGCGCCGATCACGCTCGCGCACCGGCTGGTCAAGCGTCAGGCGGACGTGCGCAAGCGCGGCAAGTTGCCCTGGCTGCGCCCGGACGCCAAGAGCCAGGTGACCCTGCGCTACCAGAACGATCGCCCGGTGGGCATCGAGGCCGTGGTGCTCTCGACCCAGCACAGCGATGACATTTCCACGAAGAAACTGCGCGAAGCGGTGATGGAAGAGATCATCAAGCCGGTATTGCCCAAGCGCTGGCTCGGCAAGCACACGCAGTACCACATCAATCCCACCGGACGCTTCGTGGTCGGCGGGCCGGTGGGCGACTGCGGCCTCACGGGCCGCAAGATCATCGTCGACACCTATGGTGGCTACGCGCGCCACGGCGGTGGCGCCTTCTCGGGCAAGGATCCGTCCAAGGTCGATCGCTCGGCGGCCTACGCCGCGCGCTATGTCGCCAAGAACCTGGTGGCCGCGGGACTGGCCGATCGCTGCGAAGTGCAGGTCTCCTATGCGATCGGCGTGGCCGAGCCCACCTCGATCATGGTCGACACCTTCGGCACCAGCGCGCTCAATCGCGAGCAGCTCACCGAGCTGGTGCGCCGGCATTTCGATCTCACGCCCTATGGCTTGCGCAAAATGCTCGATCTCAACCGGCCGATCTATCGGCAGACCGCGGCCTACGGGCACTTCGGCCGCACCGAAGCCGATTTCACCTGGGAGCGCACCGATCGCGCCGAGGCGCTGGGCGCAGCGGGCCGCCGGATGGCGCGGCGCGCGGGGCGCAAGCCCTGACGTTCGCACGGCGCGCGGCAGTCGCGCACCAGTGGCCAGTCACATGTGTCGGCCGCGCTTGTGTGCCAGCACGCCGTCACCGCGCGGCTCCGTGGTGAAGCCTGCGCGCTGTAAACGCTGCGACACTTCCTTTGCCAGGTCGCGACCGCGGCTCAGTTTGTTCGGCGCGCCGGCGTAGTGAAACAGGCGGCCGCGCGACTTCAGCACGCGCGCCAGCTGATCGTAGAAAAGCTGCGAATACAGTTCGCCGGCAATGCCAAAGCGTGGTGGGTCGTGCAGCGCGGCATCCACTGAGCCCGCGGGCAGATCAGCAATCGCGCTCGTGACATCGGCCTGCGTCAGCTCCAGTGCGCTGCGGTCGAGTTGCGACCAGGGACTGTCCGGTGACCAGGGGTTGAGGCTGCGCAGCCACAGCACATCCGGATTTTTCTCGTACGAGATTACCCGCGAGGCGCCCGAGCGCAGGCACCAAGCGGCAAAATAGCCCAGGCCACCGCAGGTATCGAGAATCGTTTTGCCGCGCGGCTCGATCAGTGCCACTTTGGTGCTGGCATCCTCGTATGGCGATACACGCGCGCTCGGCAACATCTTGATGCCGTCGATTTCGAAAGTCGGCGGACCCCATTCCGTAGGCACGAGTTTCAACAACGCGTTGCTATAACGCGCGACCGGCTGAAAATCCGCGCCGCTCCAGTGGTACACGGTGCGATCCTTGCAGACTTCCGGATACGGATAGTGCTGCTGATTCCAACGCCAGGACTGCGCGGCAATCGCCACGGTAGTCGTGGAAAGACCCAGGTCGAGCGTGCAGCTCAGATCCGCGGCGCCCGCAGTGCGTGCTGCAATCAGCGTGCTGTACACAGGCAGCGTCAGCAAGGGCTGCAACCCGACACTCACAGCGCCGCGATTTCGCGATCGCTGAGCTTTCGCCACTCGCCCTTGGGCAGCTTGCCGAGCGCCAGCGGACCGATCGCCACACGCACCAGTCGCAAGGGCGATACCTTGCAGGTTTCGAGCACGCGGCGGATCTGGCGGTTGCGTCCTTCATCGAGTACGACTTCCAGCCAGGCGTGCTTTGCGCCGGCACGCAGCGTGCGTACCGATTTGAAATTCAATCGCTCACCATCAACCAGCACGCCGCGCTCGAACCTCGCCAGCAGCGCCGCATCGGGCAGGCAATCGATCTGGACGTGATAGGTCTTATCTGGTCCAGTGGCGGGATCGGTAATGAGCGCCGCCCAGGCCGGATCGTTCGTGAACAGCAGCAGGCCTTCGCTGGCCTTGTCGAGGCGGCCTAACGGCGCGAGCCATGGGAGCGTCGGGTCGTTCAGGCAACTGTAAACCGTCATACGACCCCGCTCATCCTGGCGGGTGGTGACGAGGCCGCGCGGTTTGTTGAGCATGAGCACGACGCGCGCGACGGGCTCAGCAGCAACGTCATCGATGAGCAGTTGGTCGACGCCCTGCAGGACCGGGAAATCCGGATCGCGCACCAGCTTGCCATTGACGCTGACACGCCCGGCGCGCACCCACTGTGCCGCCCGGGTCCGCGAGGCCAGGCCGAGCTTCGAGATCGCGCGCGCCACGCCGTGACACGCGAGGGCAGGTGCTGAGGTTCCGGGCCGGCGGATCATGGTCGCAGCATACCGCCAACGGCGCGGAGCCAAGACCCTGGCAGGGGGCATGCGCCCGTCGGCGACGTTTACAGGCATGCAGGAAAAGCGCACGTTTCGGTCAAAGCGGTCGTTCGCAAGGTGCCAGAATTGCTCATCACTGCCGCAAACTTTTCCATTTCGGAGTATTGGCCCTAGATACCGTAACAAGTTCAGTCGCTGACAGGATCGAAGCTTCGGTCGCCGTACATTCCCGTTTGGGGCCAGGAATGGGAAGGTTGGCTAAGTGAGCTAGCTCGTTGCCGCAAACCTCCTGCATGTGCGTTGCGCCCGGGAACAGATCGGCGACGGCGGCCTGAGGTATGCTGCGCTCCTGGCCCTCCGGAAGTTGCGCCATGCATAGTGAAAAACCCAGTGTCTGCCCATTGGACTGCCCCGACACCTGCAGTCTGTCTGTGACAGTGTCCGACGATCAGGTGATCGGGGTACGCGGCTCTAAGGTGAACCCGCTGACGCATGGCGCGGTGTGTGCGAAAGTGGCGCACCACTACCCGGATTTCGTGCATGGCGAGAATCGCCTGCGCTTTCCCCAAAAGCGCGTCGGCGCCAAGGGCACGGGCCAGTACCGGCGCATCTCCTGGGATGAAGCGCTTGCCACCATTCAGACGCGCGTCAGCGAGGTCATCCAGCACCACGGCGCCGAAGCCGTATTGCCGCTGAACTACGCCGGTCCGCACGGCATGCTGGCCGGTGAATCAATGTCATTGCGCTTCTTCCATCGGCTCGGTGCTTCGCTGCTCGATCGCAGCCCGCTGTGCGGCGGCATACGCAGCGCGGCCTACTCCGGCACTTACGGCGCCACGCCCGGCACGCCGCTGCAACAGGTGAGTCTCGCGAAGCTCATCATCGTCTGGGGCAACAATGCCACGAGCTGCAACCTGCACCTGATGCGACAAATCAATGCCGCGAAGCGCAACGGCGCGCGACTGGTAGTGATCGATCCGCGCCGCGTCCGGGTGGCTGAGCAGGCACAGTTACATCTGGCGGTGCGGCCCGGCACCGACGTGGTGCTGGCCTGGGCGCTGGCCGAGGAACTCGAACGGCTCGGCGGGTTCGACCAGGAATTCATCGCGCAGCACGTGCTCGGTGCCGAGAGCTACATGGCCCTCGCGCGCGCCTACCCCGCCGAGCGCGCCGCCGAAATCTGCGGTGTGCCGGCGGAAGACATCCGCACGCTGGCGCGCTGGTATCGCGAGGCGACGCCTGCGGTCATTGCCTGGGGCAACGGGCTGGAGCGCAACCAGAATGGCGGCTCGGGGCTACGTGCGATCGCGGCGCTGCCAGCGCTGGCGGGAAAATTCGGCGTCGCCGGCGGTGGGCTGGTGGCCGGCGCAGGTCACGCCTTTCCGAAAACCACCGATCGATTGACGCGTGCAGATCTCGCGCCTCCCAAGGCACGCAAACTCAACATCATCGATGTAGGCCGCCTGCTGCTCGATGACAGGCTGTCGCCACCGATCAAAGCGCTGTTCATATACAACCACAATCCGCTGATCGTGCATCCGGACCAGAACCGGATGCGACAAGGCCTGGCGCGCGAGGATCTGTTCAGCGTCGGCATCGAAGTGGCAATGACCGACAGCATGAACTATGCCGACATCATCCTTCCAGCCTGCACGCACTTCGAACATGCGGATATCTACGCAGCTTACGGCCAGCAATATCTGCAGCGTGCCGAGGCGGTGATTCCACCGGTAGGCGAGAGCCTGCCGAATACCGAGATTTTCCGGCGGCTGGCGGCCCGCTTTGGTTTTACTGATCAGGCCTTTCGCGACAGCGACGCCGAACTGATGGACCAGGCGCTGAATGCCGAGGATCCGCGCATGGCCGGCCTGCGCCCCAGCCAGCTGCCGGTGGATCAGGCGCTACGCATGGAATTTGGCGGTGACGAGCCGGTGCTGTTCAGGAATGTGCTGCCGCGTACGCCCAGCGGCAAAATCGAGCTGGAATCGGCCAATCTGCGCGCGCGCTTCGACGCCGCGCTGCCGAGCTTCCGGCCGGTGCACTCAGATTTTCCACTGACCCTGATCACGCCGGCCTCGGACCAGCGCATCACCTCGACCTTTGGGGGCCTCGCAGCCAGCGACGCCACACCGCTGCTGGAGATGAACCCGACCGATGCCACGGCGCGGCAGCTTAGCGATGGCGCGGTGGTGAAGGTATGGAACGATCTGGGACAGGTGTTCCTGAAGCTGCATGTCACTGCGGCAGTGCGTCCGGGCGTAGTCAGTTCTGACAAGGGCGCGTGGCTGCGCACCAGCCTGAACGGGCAGACCGTGTCGGCGCTGGCACCCACGCACAAGGCCGATCTCGCCAATGGCGCCTGCTACAACGACGCGCGCGTCGAAGTCGCCGCGCACTAGCCTCCCGCTGCTATCGACCCGGCCACGCGCGGCAGCCGCACGCCAGGCTGCCTCAGCAGTCTCGGTAGCGATATTCATAATATAATCACTGTCGTCTTATATAATCGATTTCCTCGATTATAGGATCCTGCATGGCAACCCTGACCTCACTCCGGCAATTGCAGTACCTGGTGGCGCTCGACAGCAAGCTGAGCTTCACGCGCGCGGCGCACCTTTGCCACGCCAGTCAGCCGACGCTGAGCGCAGGTTTGAAGGAGCTCGAGCGGCTGCTGGGCGTGCGCCTGGTCGAGCGCGACCGTCAGTCAGTGATGATGACGCCGATCGGCCGCGAGGTCAGCGAGCGGGCGCGGGCCATCCTGGCGGCGGCCCGCGACCTCACTGAGTTCGCCGCCGCCGGCGCGCAGCCGATGACGGGTCTGCTGCGGCTCGGCGTGATTCCAACCATCGCACCCTTTTTGTTGCCGCGCTGCGTGAGCGCGCTGCGCAAACGCTATCCGCAGCTGCAGCTCGCACTGCGCGAGGATCTCACCGCGAGCCTGTTGGCGCGGCTGCGCGGCGGCGAGCTCGATTTCGTGCTGTTCGCGCTGCCATTCGATAGCAGCAATCTGCTGGTGGAGCCGCTATTCGATGACGACCTGTGGATCGTCGGTCGCCGCGAAGACCGGCAACTCAAGGCCGCGCGGGTCACGGTGACCAGCGCGCTGGCGGATCGGCTGCTGCTGCTCGAGGAAGGCCACTGCCTGCGCGATCACGCATTGCACGCTTGCGGTGCTGCCGAGCGGCACCATGAAAACGGGCTGGAGGCCACCAGCCTTTTAACCCTGGTGCAGATGATCGAGTCCGGCCTCGGTGTAGGCCTGGTTCCCGAGATGGCGATAAGGAGTGGCCTGACGAAGAGCCCACGGCTGCTGGCGCGTCCGCTGGTCAAACCCTGCCCCAGCCGCACCATCGCGCTGGCGGCGCGCCGCTCCACCTCGCGCCTGGCGGACCTGCAGGCGCTGACCGCCGTGCTGCGCGACAGCAATTGATGGCCGGGGCACCCGGCACGTATACTCCCCTCCCTCGACGTGCCCCTTGGCACGCCGGTGCCTCAAGGGGCGCTGCGACTGGGTCTAGCCCAGCCAGGCTTGAGACACTGTGGCTTCAATGCCAACGGCGCTCGCAACCTTAAGTGACTTAGGAGTTGGAGCCGGCCATGAACGCCCTGAATAAAGCTGCTGCCAAAATCGCTGCCGATTACCACGTTGCCGACCTGTCGCTCGGTGACTGGGGGCGCAAGGAAATCCTGATCGCCGAAACCGAGATGCCCGGACTCATGGCGATCCGCGAGGAATACGCCCCGCTCCAGCCGCTGCGTGGCGCGCGTGTCACCGGCTCGCTGCACATGACCATCCAGACTGCGGTGCTGATCGAAACGCTGCAGGCGCTGGGCGCCGAGGTGCGCTGGGCCTCGTGCAATGTGTTCTCGACCCAGGATCACGCCGCAGCGGCAATTGCTGCGCGTGGCACGGCGGTGTACGCCTACAAGGGCGAATCGCTGGACGAGTACTGGGATTTCACGCACCGCATCTTCGAGTGGCCGCGTGGCCAGCACGCCAACATGATTCTCGACGATGGCGGCGATGCGACGCTGCTGCTGCACCTCGGTGCGCGCGCCGAGCAGGATATCACGCTGCTGGCGCACCCGAGCAGCGAAGAAGAGACCTCGCTGTTCAAGGCGATCAAGGCCACGCTCAAGCGCGACCCGCACTGGTACTCGGTGCGCCTCAAGGCCGTGCGCGGCGTATCGGAAGAGACCACCACCGGCGTCAAGCGCCTCTACCAGATGGCCAAGGACGGACAGCTGGCCTTCCCGGCGATCAACGTCAACGACTCGGTCACCAAGAGCAAGTTCGACAACCTGTATGGCTGCCGTGAGTCGCTGGTCGATGGCATCAAGCGCGCCACCGATGTGATGGTGGCCGGCAAGATCGCCGTGGTCGCCGGCTACGGCGATGTCGGCAAGGGTTCAGCACAGGCGCTGCGCGCCCTCTCCGCGCAGGTGTGGGTCACCGAGATCGACCCGATCTGTGCGCTGCAGGCCGCGATGGAAGGTTATCGCGTCGTAACCATGGACTACGCCGCCGACCAGGCCGATATTTTCGTCACCGCGACCGGCAATCTGCATGTGATCACCCACGATCACATGAAGCGCATGAAGAATAACGCCATCGTCTGCAACATCGGTCACTTCGACAACGAGATCGACTGCGCCTCACTCAAGCAATACCAGTGGGAAAACATCAAGCCGCAGGTCGATCACATCATTTTCCCGGACGGCAAGCGCATCATCCTGCTGGCCGAGGGGCGGCTGGTGAACCTGGGCTGCGGCACCGGACATCCGAGCTACGTAATGAGCTCCTCGTTCGCTAACCAGACGCTGGCGCAGATCGAGTTGTACACCAACACCGCAAAATATCCGCTCGGCGTGTATGTGCTGCCCAAGCACCTGGACGAAAAAGTGGCGCGCCTGCAGCTGCAAAAGCTGAGCGCGCAGCTCACTGTGCTCAGCGATCGCCAGGCGCGTTATATCGGTGTGGATCAGAACGGACCCTACAAGAACGACCAGTACCGTTATTGATGCGCGAGATTTAACATCACGGGCGCGGATTCCCGAACTGTGGCGCAGTTCGGGGGTCTTAATTCGCATGGGCCGCGCAAACATGAATCAGATCACCGAGGCAGCCGGTGCTCACTGGGTACCATGGCGGCGATGACCAAAGACCTGCGCCTGCTGCAGTTTTCCGATCCGCACCTGTCGGCGCGCGGCGACGCCATGCTGCGTGGCGTGATGACGCGCCCGGCACTGGAAACGGTGCTGCGCCACGCGCGCGCGCAGCACGCCAACGTCGATGGTCTGTTGCTGACCGGCGACCTGGTCAACGACGATGGCGCCGGCTATGCCGGCATCCGCGAGCTGTTCGGCGCCTTCGGCAAACCGGTGTATTGCCTGCCTGGCAATCACGACGATCCGGAAGTGATGAAACGCGAGCTACAGGCCGCGCCGTTCCAGGTAGGCGGTCACGCCGATCTCGGTGCCTGGCGCATCGTCATGCTCGACACCTGCGTGCCAGGCAAGGCGCACGGGCGCCTCAGTGCCAGCGAATTGCAGCGCCTCGCCGCAGCGCTCGATGGTGCCGGCGAACGCCATGTGCTGATCGGCATGCACCATCACCCGGTGCGCCAGGGCAGCCGCTGGCTCGATTCCGTGTGCCTACAGAACGCCGATGAATTCTTTGCCGTGACAGATCGCAGCAGCGCGGTGCGCGCGATGGTCTGGGGTCACGTGCATCAGCAATTCGAATCGCGCCGCAAGGGCGTGCGACTGCTCTCGGTGCCCTCGACCTGCGCCCAGTTCCTGCCGCATGCCGACCAGTTCGCGCTCGATCCGAGTCCACCAGGCTATCGGCGTCTGACGCTGTGCCAGGATGGCAGCCTCGACACGGAAGTAGTGCGCGTACCGCTGCAGGCCGGGCAATCGCAGACCCAGCGCGCCGCCGGCGCCTGAGTCTAGGCGCCGCGGTTCCCGCCGCTAGCGACCGTTCAGTGCCGCGAGCAGTCGCTCGTGCAGGCCGCCGAATCCACCATTGCTCATCAGCAGTGCATGATCGCCTGAGCGCAGCTCGGCCGTAAGTCCAGCGAGCAGGGCATCAAACGTAGCCGCGGTGTGGGCGCGCGCGCCCAGTGGTGCCATCGTTGCAGCGGCATCCCAGCCGAGGTCGGCGGGCGCATACAGCCACACGCTGTCGGCACCGCGCAGCGAGTCGGCCAGCGTGTGGCGATGCACGCCGGCGCGCATGGTGTTCGAGCGTGGCTCGAGCACCGCGACGATGCGCTGTTTTCCTACGCGACGGCGCAGACCCTCGAGCGTGGTGGCAATGGCGGTGGGGTGATGCGCAAAATCATCGTACACCTGCACGCCCGCCGCGCTGCCGCGCAGCTCCATGCGCCGCCGCACGTTGGCAAAACTGCAGAGCGCCGCCGCGGCGCGCTCGGGCGGCACGCCGGCGTGGCGCGCCGCGCCGATCGCCGCGAGCGCATTGTCGATATTGTGCATGCCGATCAGCGGCCAGCGCACTTCGCCGCAGGCCACGCCCGCGGCCCGCACCGTAAACTGCGAGCCATCGCCGCCCTCGGGCATTTGCGCCGACCAGGTGATGCCAGCGCCGCCGCTGCGCGCGAAGCGCTCAATCTCGCTCCAGCAGCCGGCGTGCAGCACCCGCTCGAGATTGGCGTCGCTGCCGTTGACCAGCACGCGGCCGCTGGCCGGCACGGTGCGCAGCAGGTGATTGAACTGGCGCTCGATCGCGGCCAGATCCGGGTAGATATCGGCGTGGTCGAATTCCAGGTTGTTGAGCACCAGCGTGCGCGGCCGGTAGTGCACGAACTTGGCGCGCTTGTCGAAGAATGCCGTGTCGTACTCATCGGCCTCGATCACGAAGAACGGCAACTCTCCGAGACGCGCGCTCACGGAAAAATTGCCGGGCAGGCCGCCGATCAGGAACCCGGGCGCGAGGCCGGCATCCTCGAGTATCCAGGCCAGCATCGCCGCGGTCGTGGTCTTGCCGTGCGTGCCGGCCACCGCCAGCACCCAGCGCTCGGCGAGCACCTCACGTGCCAGCCATTCCGGACCCGAGGCATAGGGGATGCCGCTCTCCAGCAGCGCCTCGATCACTGGCACGCCGCGGCTCATCACGTTGCCCACCACCACGGCATCGGGTCGCGGCTGTAGCTGCGCCGCCTCATAGCCCGCGGTGAGCTCGATGCCCAGCACTGCGAGCTGCGTGCTCATCGGCGGATACACGTTGCGATCCGAACCGCTGACGCGATGGCCGGCGGCACGCGCGATCGCCGCGATGCCACCCATGAAAGTTCCGCAGATGCCGAGGATATGTACGTGCATAATCGCGGCAATTGTACACGGCCACGACCACCGGCCCTGAAGTGCAACCGGGCACTGCAGCCTTTGGAGAACGAATGATTGCGCCTATCACCACGCTGACTGAACTCGCGGCCGCTGCCGAGACGCTGGGCGGCGGCACGGCACTCGGCATCGACACCGAGTTCATGCGCGAGCGCACCTACTATGCGCAGCTGTGCCTGCTGCAGCTGGCGGGGAACGGCGCAGCGCTGTGCGTGGATACGCTGGCGCTCGCGGATCTGGGTGCACTGCGGCCGCTGATGGCGGCGGCGACACCCTGCAAGATACTGCACGCCGCTCGCCAGGATCTCGAGGTGCTTGGGCCGGTAGTGGGAGCGCTGAACAACATCTTCGACACCCAGGTGGCGGCGGCGCTGATCGGCTTTCCGGCGCAGATCGGCTACGCGGATCTGGTTAGGGAGATCACCGGCACGCACCTGCACAAGAGCGAGACGCGTACCGATTGGTCGCGCCGGCCGCTCTCCGCGGCGCAGCTCGACTATGCGTTGGACGACGTGCGTCACCTGCTGCCGTTGCGCGAGCAACTCAGTGAACGGCTCGACAAACTCGGGCGCCTGGGCTGGTTCGCCGAAGAGATGCGCGAGCTGGGCACCGAATCCTTCGTGATCGATCCGCAGCAGGCCTGGCAGCGCATCAAGTCGTTCGCGGATCTCGACAGCAGCCGCAAGCGCCTGGCGCAGTCACTGTGCGCTTGGCGCGAGCAGCGCGCGATCAGCGCCAACCGGCCGCGCGGCTGGATACTGCCGGACGCGGCACTGCGCGACCTGGTGTTCCAGGTACCGCGCGACAAGGCAGCGCTGGCGCAACTGCGCGAGTTGCCGGAAGGCATCTGCCAGAACAGCGGCGCACAGCTGCTGGAGCTGATCGCTGCAGCGGCGGTGCCCGATCCACCACCACCACTGCCGCCGCGCCGTCGGCCCGATCCCGAGCAGCTGGCCGCCGTTGCACGGCTCAGTGAAACCACGCGTCGCACCGCGCAGCAGCTGGCACTGGCGCCAGAACTGCTGGCGACGCGGCGCGAGATGGAACAACTGGTGAATGGCGAGCGCAACAGCAGCGCGCTGAGCGGCTGGCGCCGCGAGGTCATCGGTACGGCGCTGCTCGGCGCGCTGTAGTCAGCCCTTGATCGCCAGCGCCTGCAGCAGCCGCGCAGTCACCTCATCGACACTGCCCTGCGCGTTGATTGTGCGCAAAAGTCCCTGCGCCCGGTAATGTGCGATCAATGGCTTGGTCTGTT
The DNA here is from genome assembly GCA_043752035.1 of Gammaproteobacteria bacterium. Taxonomy (GTDB): domain Bacteria; phylum Pseudomonadota; class Gammaproteobacteria; order Steroidobacterales; family Steroidobacteraceae; genus FEN-1191. Next base: position 14,501 of record JAYUZE010000213.1, on the reverse strand, counting down.
CGACGTACACCGCCAACCGTCGCGTCACTGTCTGTTCATTGTCATCGGGGCGCTGCGTCAGCCGTGGTCCGGGCACGCAGTTCTTGCAATCCGTAATGCCGGGCGTTGCCGCATCGTGCACGTTGTAGATCGTGCCGCACTGCGGGCAGGTGCGCCGCCCGGAGATGCGCCGCGCAATCTCGCCGTAGTCGACTTCGAACAGCATCACGGCATCGAGCGGCTGCCTGATGGACGCCAGCATGCTGGCGAGCGCGTCGGCCTGGGCCAGGTTGCGCGGGAAACCATCGAGCACATAGCCACGCGCGGCATCGCTCTCGGCCAGGCGTTCGCGAATGATGCCCAGCACGATCTCGTCGACCACCAGTTGCCCGGAATCCATCGCCGCCTTGGCCCGCAATCCGTAGGCGGTACCGCGCGCCACAGCCGAACGCAGCAGATCGCCGGTCGAAATCTGCGGCACACCCAGCCGCACAACGAGCCGCTGCGCCTGGGTACCTTTGCCCGAGCCGGGCGCTCCGAGTAACACGATACGCATCCGCCAAAGGTACCGAGCGCGCGCCAGCGGGTCAAACGCCGGCGCCCCCTTCAGCTGGGTTCAGGTTATCCTTTGGCTCTTCCACTTATTGCAACGGCCGGAGCCCAAACCCTATGCCTACTGCCAAGCCGCGCAACGCCGTGTACGCCCAGTCGGGTGGCGTCACGGCCGTCATTAATGCCTCGGCCTGCGGTGTGATCGAAACCGCGCTCAAACACCAGCGCCATATCGGCAAGGTGTATGCCGGCCGCGACGGCATCGTCGGTGTGCTGACCGAGAATCTCATCGATGTGGGCGCGGAGGATCGCGCCACGATCCGCGCACTGCGCCATACGCCCGCGGGTGCTTTTGGATCCGCGCGCTTCAAGCTCAAGGGGCTCGATGAGAACCGCGCCGAGTACCAGCGTCTGATCGAAGTGTTCCGTGCGCATGACGTCGGCTACTTCTTCTACAACGGCGGCAATGATTCGATGGATACTGCGAACAAGGTGTCGCAGATCGGTGCACAGCTCGGCTATCCGATCGCCTGCATCGGTGTGCCCAAGACCGTCGACAACGATCTGCCGCTGACCGATTGCTGCCCGGGTTTCGGCTCGGTCGCCAAGTACATCGCGGTCTCGACACTTGAAGGCGCAATGGATGTCGCCTCGATGGCGCGCACCTCGACCAAGGTGTTCGTACTCGAAGTCATGGGCCGGCATGCCGGCTGGATCGCCGCCGCAGGTGGCCTGGCCGGCAGCAAGCCCGGCGATCCGCCACATATCATCCTGTTTCCGGAGATCGCCTTCGATCGCGAGCGTTTCACCGCCCGCGTCAAGGAGTGCGTTGAGAGCTACGGCTACTGCGTGGTGGTGGTTTCAGAGGGTGCGAAATACCCCGACGGCCGCTTCCTTGCCGAGGCTGGCAGCAAGGATGCCTTCGGCCATACGCAGCTCGGCGGCGTCGGCCCGGTGGTCGCCAACATGGTGCGCGAGTCGCTCGGCTATAAATTCCATTGGGCGGTCGCCGACTACCTGCAACGTGCGGCGCGCCATATCGCCTCGAAGGTCGATGTCGAGCAGGCCTATGCGGTTGGTCGCGCGGCGGTTGAATATGCGGTGGCCGGCAAGCACGGCGTGATGCCCGCGATCAAGCGCGTCTCCTCCAGACCCTATCGCTGGAAGATCGTGCCGGTGCCGCTGGCCTCGGTCGCCAATGTCGAGAAGAAAGTGCCGCGAAATTTTGTCACCACCGATGGCTTTGGCATCACCGCCGCGTGCCGTCGCTATCTCGAGCCCTTGATCGGCGGCGAAGATTACCCGCCCTACCACAAGGGCTTGCCGAAATACGCAAAACTGCGCAATCGCGCGGTGCGTCGCAGGCTCAACGTGCCCTACAATATCTGAAACGGTCTGCGCAGGTGGCGATGAACGAACTTGAGCGCTTCGAGCTGATCGAGACCAAGCTCGCCCATGTGGAGCACACGGTCAGTGCGCTCAGCGACGTGATCGCCCGCCAGCAGCGCGAGATCGACGCGGCGCGCGCGCGGCTCGCGCACCTGGCCGAGCGTCTTGCGGGTTTCGAAGCTCCGCAAGGCGCCAGCGCCAGCGCCGAGGAAAAACCACCCCACTATTAGCGCCGCAGCGGCCGGGTTGCGCGGCGCCCCCGGCGGGCCGCCGCAGGCCCCATGTGGTATATTTCGCGCCCCCGCGGACGCCGGTTTCCGGTTTAAGTGGGCTCTAAAAAATCAGAATTTCTTGAAATCCGGAGGTTTCTACATGGATGCCGCTAACTGGCTGTGGCTGGCCGTAATCGCCGGCGTTCTCGCCGTGCTCTACGGGGTGCTCTCGATGATCTCGATCCTGCGCCTGGATGCCGGCAATGCCCGCATGCAGGAAATCGCGGCAGCCATCCAGGCCGGAGCCAAGGCCTACCTCAACCGCCAATACACCACCATCGCGATGGTTGGCGCGGTGCTGTTCGTGGTGCTGGGTTTCGCGCTCAACTGGGTCACCGCGGGCGGCTTCGCGGTCGGCGCACTGCTCTCGGGGTTGGCCGGCTACATCGGCATGAATATTTCGGTGCGCGCCAACGTGCGCACGGCGCAGGCAGCCACCAAGGGCCTGAACGCTGCGCTGCAGGTCGCGTTCCGCGGCGGTGCCATCACCGGCATGCTGGTCGTGGGCTTAGGGCTCCTGGGCGTTGCCGGTTACTTCATTTTTGCACGCAGCATCCTCGGCGCAGGCAGCGATGAGATCGCGTTGCATTCGCTGGTGGGCCTGGCCTTTGGCGGTTCGCTGATCTCGATCTTTGCGCGGCTCGGCGGCGGCATCTTCACCAAGGGCGCCGATGTTGGCGCTGATCTGGTCGGCAAGGTCGAAGCCGGCATTCCCGAGGACGACCCGCGCAATCCCGCGGTGATCGCCGACAACGTCGGTGACAACGTCGGCGATTGCGCCGGCATGGCGGCCGATCTGTTCGAAACCTACGCGGTGACGATCGTCGCCACGATGCTGCTCGGCGGCCTGCTGCTGAAGGAAGCTGGCATGGCGGCGCTCGTGTTCCCGCTGGCGCTAGGCGCGGCCTCGATTGTCTCTTCGATCATCGGCACCTTCTTCGTGAAGGTCTCTGAAGGCGGCAAGATCATGAACGCGCTGTACAAGGGCGTGATTGTCTCCGGTGTGATCTCGGCGGTGCTGTTCTGGTTCATCACCAAGCAGATCATGCCGGGCAATTTCAATGCGATATTCGGCTGTGAATTGGTGGGTCTCGCGCTGACCGCAGCGCTGATCGTGATCACCGAGTACTACACCGCGACCGAATTCAAGCCGGTGCAGCTGGTGGCCGCGGCCTCGCAGACCGGTCACGCGACCAACATTATTGCGGGCCTCGGCGTGTCGATGAAGTCGACCGCGCTGCCGGTGATCGCCGTGTGTGCCGCTATCTACGGCGCCAATGCGCTCGCGGGCCTCTATGGCATCGCCATCGCGGCGACCGCGATGCTCTCGCTCACCGGCATGGTGGTGGCGCTCGATGCCTACGGCCCAATCACCGACAACGCCGGCGGCATCGCCGAAATGTCAGGTCTCGACAAGAAAGTGCGCGACATCACTGATCCGCTCGACGCGGTAGGCAACACCACCAAGGCGGTCACCAAGGGCTACGCGATCGGCTCGGCCGGTCTCGCTGCGCTGGTGCTGTTCGCCGATTACACCCACAACCTCGAAGCGCAGCTGACCGCGACCGGCCGGTCGATGGTGGGCTTCTCGTTGTCCGACCCGGCCGTGATCATCGGTCTGTTCATCGGCGGCCTGGTGCCCTATCTGTTCGGCGCGATGGCGATGGAAGCCGTGGGCCGCGCCGCGAGCTCGGTGGTCACGGAAGTGCGCCGCCAGTTCCGCGAGATCAAGGGCATCATGGAAGGCACGGGCAAGCCCGACTATTCGCGCGCTGTCGACCTGCTCACCAAGGCGGCCATCAAGGAGATGGTGATTCCCTCGCTGTTGCCGATCCTGGTGCCGGTGATCGTCGCCTTCGGCATGAATGCGCTGATGGGCCCGGGTGCGGGCATCCGCGCGCTCGGCGGCCTGCTGATCGGCACGATCGTGACGGGGCTGTTCGTCGCGATCTCCATGTGCACCGGCGGCGGCGCCTGGGACAACGCCAAGAAATACATCGAGGAAGGCCACTTCGGTGGTAAAGGTTCTGATGCCCACAAGGCAGCGGTGACCGGCGACACGGTGGGCGATCCCTACAAAGACACGGCGGGGCCGGCAATCAATCCGTTGATCAAGATCATCAACATCGTGGCGCTGCTGCTGGTTCCGCTGCTGTAGGCCTGGCACCCATGAAAGCTGTGCACTGCACCCTGTCGATCCTGGTCGCAGCGTCGCTGCTGCCCGGCTACCTTCAAAGTGCGGAGCCGGCGGGCGCTGCGACGCCGGCAGCCCAGAGTCTGCAATGGCGCATGATCGGGCCGTATCGTGGCGGGCGCACGCGCGCCGTAGCCGGCATTCCGGGCCACGCCGGCAGTTTTCTGATCGGCGCCGTCAACGGCGGCGTGTGGAAGAGCGACGACTATGGCCGCAGCTGGCAGCCGCTGTTCGATGCGCAGGCCACGCAGTCCATCGGCGCGATCGCGGTCGCGCCCTCGAACCCCTCGATCATCTATGTCGGCAGCGGCGAAGGTCTGCACCGGCCAGATCTCTCGGTCGGCGATGGCGTGTATCGCTCCGATGATGCGGGCAAGAGCTGGACCCACCTGGGCCTGGCTGACGCGCAGCAGATTCCGGAGCTGGCGATCGATCCGCGCGACCCGCAGCGCATCTACGCGGCGGTGCTGGGCCATCCCTTCGGCGCGAGCAGCGAGCGCGGCGTCTTTCGCAGTGTTGATGGCGGCGCTCACTGGAGCCGCGTGCTGTATCGCGACGAGAACACCGGCGCCTATGGCGTGATCGTCGATCCCTTTGATGCGAACGTGATCTACGCCTCGCTGTGGAATGCGCGCTCGGGCCCCTGGGAGGACAACAACCAGTACAACGGTAGCGGCGGCGGTTTTTTTAAGTCAACCGATGGCGGCGAACACTGGCAGCAGCTGAACGCCGGACTGCCCGAGAACCTCTCGCAGATCCAGGTCAGCGTAGCGCCGAGCCAGCGTGGCCGGCTGTATGCCACTGTCGGCACGACTGCGCCCGGAGATTACAGCTCCTCGGCGGGGCTCGGCGTCTATCGCTCTGACGACGGTGGCGAACACTGGGCGCGCATCAGCAGCGACCCGCGGCCGGCGCTGCGCATCGGCGGCGGCGATCTGCCCATCATCCGGGTGGATCCGCACAACGCCGAAGTGGTCTACAGCGCCAGCATCGTCACAATGAAATCAACCGACGGCGGTATCACTTGGAACTCGTTGCGCGGTGCGCCGGGGGGCGATGATTACCAGAACCTATGGATCAGCCCGGATGATGGCGACACGATTGCGTTGGTCTCTGACCAGGGCGCGATCGTCACGGTGAACGGCGGTGCCAGCTGGAGTTCATGGTTCAACCAGCCCACCGCGCAGCTCTATCACCTCGGCGTGACCAACGGCTTTCCCTATCGGGTCTGCTCCGGTCAGCAGGAAAGTGGCTCAGTGTGCATCAGCAGCCGCGGGAACGACGGCGAGATCACCTTCAGGGACTGGCATCCGGTCGGCGTGATCGAATACGGCTACGCAGTGCCCGATCCGCTCGATGCGAACATTGTCTATGGCGCCGGGCGCAATGAAGTCACGCGCACCGACCTCGCCACCGGCCAGGTGCAGAACATCTCACCGATTCCACTGCGCGGGCCCGATATGCGTGTCGATCGCACCGAGCCGCTGTTCTTCGCACCGCAGGATCCGCACAAGCTCTACTACGCTGCCAACCGGCTGTACGAAAGCAATGACAGCGGACGCACATGGAAGGTCATCAGCCCCGACCTGGCGCGCGAGCATCCCGAGATGCCTGCGAGCGTCGGGGAGCTGCGGCTCAAGAAGGCCGAGAAACAGCGCGGCGTGATTTACGCGGCCAGCCCCTCTCCGCTCGCCGATGGCCTGATCTGGCTGGGCACCGATGACGGCCTGATCTGGCGCCGCGATGCCGGCAGCAGCGACTGGGTCAACGTGACGCCGCCTGCGCTGATCGCCTGGAGCAAGGTGACACAGCTCGAGGCCTCCCACTTCGATCCGCTGGTGGCCTACGCGACGGTGAGCCGGTTCCGCGTCGATGATCTGGCGCCCTACATTTACCGTACCGCGGATGGCGGCCATAGCTGGCAGCTTATCGTCACGGGCCTGGCCGCGAATGAGCCGGTCAACACTGTGCGTGAAGATCCGGCGCGGCGCGGCCTGCTGTACGCGGGCACGGAGAAGTCGGTCGCTGTGTCTTTCGATGACGGTGCTCACTGGCAGTCGCTGCAGCTGAACCTGCCACACACCTCAATGCGCGATCTGGCGGTGCATGGGCAGGATCTGATCGTTGCCACGCACGGGCGCTCGTTCTGGATACTCGATGACCTGAGCCCGCTGCGACAGTACGACGCCGCGATGCAGCAACGCGACGCCGCGTTGCTCAGGCCCGCGCTGGCACTGCGCGTCCAGCGCAGCACCAATACCGACACACCGATTCCGCCCGATGAGCCCACCGGCGGCAACCCGCCCGATGGCGCAGTGCTCGATTACTTCCTTGCGCACGATGCCAAAGCAGTCGTGACGATCGAGATCTACGACGCCGCCGGAGCACTGGTCCGTCGCTACGCTAGCGACGAGCCGCCCGAGAACCAGCCCGACGTCCTCGCGCAGGAGATCATCCCTGCCTACTGGCTACGCAAGCCCGCGACGCTGGCGAGCTCCGCCGGCATGCACCGCTGGATCTGGGATCTGCACTACGCCGCGCCCCGCACGCCGCAGCGCGGCTACCCGATCTCCGCGGTCCCTGGCGATACGCCACGCACGCCGCGAGGTCCGACTGCTGCGCCCGGCAACTACCGGGTACGGCTTGTGGTGGGCGCACAGCACTGGGATCAGCCGCTGGAGCTGCGCGCCGATCCGCGACTCAAACTCGCTGCGAATGACTATGAGAGCCAGCTCGCGCTCGCGCGGCAATTGGCCGTTGGTCTGGATCGCAGCACTGCTGCGCTGCTCACAGCGCGCTCGCTGCGGGCGCAGGCGAAGCAGCAAGCCGCGCAGGTTAAATCGCCGAAGGCCGGCAGCGCCCTGGCCGTGGCCGCGACGCGACTGCAAGAGTTCGACCAGTGGCTTGGCACACTGGTGAACGGTCACAAGCCGGACTCCACCGAGCATGCGGCAGCGGCGGCCGCGACTGTGCAGCTGCGTGGTCTCGAGGATCTGAACGGCGACCTCGCGACTTTGTACGATCACGTGACGCGCGCCGATACCGCGCCTACTGCAGCGCAAAGCACCGCCGCCGCACACGCTCTGGCCGATTGGCAGGCGCTGGAGCCACAGTGGCAGAAAGTGCTCACAACCGTTTCTCCCGACCTGAACTCGAGTCTGCGCCGCGCACACCTCGCACCACTGCGCCCGGAGCTCGCGCCGCCCAAGGATCCCGATCTCGCCGACAATGACTAAAGCACTGCGCAGCGGCGGGCAGCTGTGACTGCTGCTGCTTCGGGTCTACGGCCTGTGGCTGCTGGTATGCGTGCTGGGTCGCTGCGGATTGTTCGTCTGGCAGCACTGCTCAAGCCGCTGGGTTACCACGCCAGCTTCATCTACGGCGGCGCGGCGCGCTTCGATGGCATGAAGTCCTGGTTCCTCGGCAATGGAAATGACGAGGTGATCGAGCAGAAGGACTACCAGCATCCCGGGTTCGTGAGCACCTGGGGCGTCAGCTAGAAGGACCTGTTCATCAAGCCCAACGAACGCGTCACGCAACTGACCTCGGCAGGTCGCCCATTTATCAGCCTGGTGTTCACCTCTTCGAATCACACGCCTTTTGAATTGCCGGATGGCAAGATCAGCTGGGAACCCAGCGTGCCGCGCAGGTCGGTCGAGAACGCCATCAAATATGCGGATTACGCGGTCGGACAGTATTTCGAACTCGCACGCCAGTCGCTCTACTACGCAAACACGGTGTGCGTACTGGTCGCTGACCACAATGTGCGCGTCGGCGGCGACGATTCGGTGCCGGTGCCCGGCTTTCACATTCCCGGCCTCATACACCTGCAGCGCGTGCCGGCGCGGCGATACCGTGGCGGTCCTGCGCCCCGACAAGCCCGCCAGCACTTGGCGCGTCGCGGGAGATCACCAGTAACCGGCGCCGGGTGACAGGGAGCTCGAGCGCGATGGCCTGGCGCTGCTGATGGTCACTGAGGATCTGTACGATAATCGCTGGTATTCAGACGGTACGAGCCGCTAGCAGCGCGGCATTTCCGCCTGAGGCAGTGCACACCAAGTTCACTTGTTCAACTCTTCGCGAAGCTGCGCGATCTCGGAGAGTGCCATCTCCAGCGTTTCCGTGCTGCGCGAAGCCAGCGCATCGGCGGCGGCGACCTTGGCGAAGCCGCCCAGCAGTGCATGCATGAGCTCCACGAGATCCTCGATCGATTCGTTGCCAGCCACTGGAGGCAATTTCAACGCGGCGGCACGCGCCGCAGCGCATGACTCGGTCAGGCGCGCTACCGTGTCGGACGGCAACACGAGCGCCAGGGGTTCGCGCTCTTCGGTCCGGCCGACGCTGAAGCGCTCGTAAATTGCGGTCAATGTGAGCGTGTGTCTTGAGTCTGGCATGGTCGTCTACCTCGATGCCTCGCACCCACGCAGGAAAGCTGCGGGCCAACATCCTACCGCGCCCCTCCCCGCACCACGGTGCGCGTATCCCACTTACGTGAACCCTGGCCACCAGTACTGAGACCAACTTCGCATTTGGCACGAAGAAAGACTGTACCCGTCTCTGCACCCCCAACCGGCCATTAACAATGTGACTTGCCGCCGCCTGCCCGATCGCCGCGGAACGCATTATGGGAGGGTCCAATTTCTCAGGGTACGCGCAATGGTCAACAACGAGCTGATCGGCGATGTGCCGGAGACCCCGGCGGAGGCCACTGCACAGTGGCGGCAGCTGCGGACGCGGATTCACGACACCTTCGAGAGCGCCCGCACCAGCACGCAGCGCGAGGCCTTGCTGACGCTCAACCAGTCATTGATGAACCTGGCCGAGAGGGGTCTGGACGCCAAGGACCTGGAGAGCTTTCGCGAGATTCGCGGCCACAGCTACACGATGCTGATCGTCAAGGAATGCCTCGTCGATGATCGCATTGATCCGAAGCTCGCGCAGGCTGTGGTGCAACGGGAGCTCGCCTCCGGACGGATGGCACAGAACCACCAGTTGCGTGACCTGAAGCAGATGGTGGCATTCGCCGAACACATGACGCGAGCGCTGGCGATGGTGGAACGACTGACACCGAAACCTTGGGGTCCGCTTCCGCGCCTGTTAAGCTGGCTCCTGCGATAAGAGCTCGCGCCCTCAGGAGCGCCCAATCGCCATCGCCTTCAGCGCGACCACCAATCGATCGACATCTGCCGGGCTGTTGTAAAGCGCAGGTGTCACGCGAACGCAGTCGCCCGCCGTTAGTCCGGTGCGACGTACGGTGAACACGCCGTAGCGATTGAGGAGTTGGTCGACAGTTCGCTGATTCTCTTCAGTTGAAGTACGCCCACGGAACCTGAACGACGTGATGGCGCCCGCCATTCCCGCCTCGTCCGGCGTGAGTACATCGATCCCTGCGATCCCGCGCGCGGCCTGTACCCAACGATCCCGCAAGTAGCGCAGGCGCGCCGCCTTGCAGCGCTCTCCGACCGCGGCATGGAAATCGAGCGCGGCGGGCACCGACAGGAACGCAGCAAAGTTTGCTGTGCCCGAATGGACGCGACTCAAGATACTGTCGCCAGGCTCGTCCTCATTGGCCATCATGCGATCGACATCGGCCAGCCTACCCTTGCGAATGTAGAGTGCACCCACCCCTACCGGCGCGCCGATCCACTTATGGAGATTCAGGCCGACAAAGTCAACGCCCAAGTCGTCAATTGAAAACTTGATCTGCCCCCAGGCGTGTGCAGCATCCACGATGACATCGATACCACGCTGCCGCGCCAACGCACTGATCGCACCCACCGGCAACACCAGCCCGGTCTTGTTGTTGACGTGCGTGAGCAGCACCAGTCGCAATGCCGGACTCGCGTCCATAGCCGCTGTATACGCGGCAATCACAGTCTCGCGCGATGCCGGCTCAGGGATAGTCAGCCGGTCGACGCTCACGCCACGACGATCGGCCAGCCACTTCATCGCATACTGCATGGCAGGATAGTCCACGTCGGCATACAGCACCGCATCCCCGGCCTTAAGCCGGTTGTAGCCGCCGATCAGGCATTGCAGGGCCTCTGTGGCCCCGCGCGTGAATGCGATCTCAGTGATGTCGACGCCGAGCGCCGCGGCGAGGCGTGAGCGGGCAGCTTCCAGGTCAACCAGATATTGTCCACGGGCGTAAAAGGAGTTCTCGGCATTCACGCGCTCGGTGTGATGCGCATACTGGGCAAGTACCGGGTCCGCCATGACTCCCCAGTAGCCCGCCTCGAGGTTTGTGATGCGCTTCGCTACCCGGTAATGCGCAGCGACGCGACGCCAATAGGCTTCGTCCGAGGCGACCACTTCGGGTGCGGCGTCGGGTCGCTTGAGACCCGGTGGAGATTGTTCTGCCCATCGCTCTTGCGGCCCCGGCGGCGCTGCGAGGGCTACACCTGTGAGCCCGGTTGACTCCAGGAACGCCCGACGCGTCATTCGGACCGGGGATTCGATTTTCATGCGCATCTCAATGGCTAAAAGTACGCTTGCCGTCGCGAGAAATATTGCGATAGGTTGCGCCAAGGCATTGGTGAATCCTGAAAGTCAATGACCGCACCCATCGCAACCCATCGCTCCGACTCTGTTGAGCCGTCCCGGGTCCAAGTCCGAAAACACGCGCAACTGTTCCACCTTCAGGCGCCGCAGGTACCGAGCCAGTTTCGCTGGCGTCTGGCCTGCGGCCTTGACGCCGATCCGCGCAGACTCAATGGAGCCAGCGCTCAGTCCATTGGCCTGATGCACTGGCATTCGCGCCCATGCACGATCGCGTGGAGGCCGCACCTCCGAAATCCACGCTCTGCGCCCCACACTAGTGGGTGTGAACCACGAGCTCATGCGGAAACCCGCCGCGCTTCATCCCGCCTTCCGCTAGCCAGCGACGTGTCGCGTCGCGCGCCGCATCGATCAACCTCGCACCCTGCGAGTAATCGTAGGACGACTGGTTGAGCGGGCACAGGGGCGGCACCAGGCGCAGATCCACACGCTCACTGTAGTGTTCACAATCCTGCCGCAGCTGCCGGGCGCCGACCAGCGTGAGGGCGTGCATCGCACGGCCGATGGCGTGTCGCGGCACCGCCTTGCCGACACAGGTGAAACCGCACGGCAAGACCAGCAGGCGCGTCGCCCCCAACCGCACCGCCGTCGCGATCGGCGTGCCCGTAGCCACCACGCCATCGACCAATGTCCGGCCCTCGAGTGTCACTGGGGCGAATACGCCCGGAATCGCGGTACTGGCCAGCACCGCAGGCACGACATCGCCCGTGCTCAACACTACTTCCGCGCCACTCGATTCTTCTGCCGCCACCACATGCAGCGGAACGGCCGGCGCCTCGAAGCGACGATACGGCAACTCGCGCTCGAGAATGCCGCGCAGCCCGCGGGCGTCCGCCAACTGACCCGACAAACCCAAGACACCCAGCATCGAACGCCTGGGAAGCCCCAAAGCTTCGCGCGTGGTCACGCGCCGCCACAATGCCGCAATACGATCGCCCATGGTAGGCGACGGATCGTAGGCGAGAAACGCGCCATTGAGCGCACCTGCAGGCACGCCCACCACCAGGTCCGGCTGAATGCCTGCCGCCAACAACTCCACCAGCATCCCAGCCTGCACCGCCCCTAGGCTTCCGCCACCCGCGAGGACATATGCCAGCTTGCCAGTTGAGTTTGTCACAACACCATTCTAGCGCCGAGTGGCTACTGAATCGCCATCGCCAACAAGCACGCCAGATTCTGCTGGGCCATGCTGGCTCGGAACCAATCCTACGATCCCAATGCCTGGCGGCGCTCTGCGCCGACACCGGCTTGATCCGAATTTCTTTCACCCACTGCGCCATCAAAGATCGTCAACGAGGTTGGACCGAGCACGGTGAAAACCTGGCTAACTACCTGGCGGAACCCAAACGCGTGCGCTCGATCAGCCACGCGTGTTCCAGCTGTAGAACGAATGAGGACTTCGTGCGCGACTAGTATCGTGGCCCGCATGCGCCACACACTCCATCCAACGAGGCCGCGTAGAGCGCTGCAGTCCGCTCCTTCACGACGATCCATCCACTGGCGCTTCGCTCTCGGTCACGATCCACCTCAAATCAACGCACCATCTAAAGTGCTTGCCTCGACGGGGTCCTCCGTAGAACGTTGTTTGACGGTGCACTGGGCCAGCGTTCCATGGCGACATTAGATGATCTGTCCGATGCGCAGCAGATTGCCATTGGGGTCGACGACTGCGAACTCGCGAAGGCCCCAAGGTTTGTTCTCGAGCTTGTCGATGCGAGGTATTCCTGACCCAGTGAGTCCGCTACTTGAAAAAGCGCGATATATGGACTCAACGTCCGTGACGCGAACATAGCTACCCGCGTAGGATTCTGCGGGGATGAGCGTTCTGTGTTCGAAGAAGTGCAGCTCGATTCCGCCTCTTCGAAGAATAGCGTACCTACTATCGTGCTGGTGAGCTCCGCCCTCAAAACCTAGACGCCGGTAGAAGGCTGTGGTCGCGTCAATGGAATTGCTCGGCAAGATCGGGATTGTAACCTCTGGCGATGACATCGGCCGTACCTCCTGGGGCGTTCTCGCCGCCTAGCAACTGCGTTGAGCGGCCGCACGCCGCCCACAAACAGACGCCGCGGGCGCACCCTGTCTTTGCGCCAAGGGCGCCGTGACCACGCATTACGATCCGCTCGAATGATGGGATGGACTCCTCCGGATTTGAATTCGGCATCATTGTGTCAGCTGGCCTCATGTGTGGTGCGTCAGCGTAACCAAACCGGAACGAGTCACTGATTGATGCTACGACTGTGCGGTAGATTTGGCAAAGAGTGTCTTCGAACTGGCCGTGGCCGATTCGAATTGGCGTGTCGTAGAGCGGGCGCGACTGACGCGGTCGCAGTTTGACGCTGGTTTCATAACCGTTCTGTTGGCCTGGTGGTGATGGAAGCCTGTGGCTGCGCCCACCACTGGACCCGAGTCCTGCAGTGCCAGGGGATTGAGGTGAAGCTGCTGCCGCCCCGCTACGTGCGCGCCTACGTGAAGCGCAACAAGACCGACGCGGCCGATGCAGCCGCGCTGCTGAAGGCGGTGCGCTGTGCGGATATCGTGCCGGTGCGGGCCAAATCCGTGGAGCAGCAATCGCTCCAAAGCCTGCACCGCGTACGCTCCGCCTGGATGGCAACCCGCACGTCCCGCATCAATGCCCTGCGCGGGTTCTGTCTGGAGTTTGGCATCGTGGTTGCGGCCGGCTCCCGCATCGGGGTCAAGCAGATGGCTCGGGTACTGGCAGACCCGAACAGCGATTTGCCGCTGATGCTGCGCGACACGCTCAAGCTGCTGATCGAAGAGATCCGCTTGCATGAAGCACGCGTTGCGCAGCTGGAGCAGCAGCTGAGTGAAGCGGCCAAGGCCTCAGCCGCGTGTACAACGCTGCTCTCAGTGCCTGCAGCATTGCTGACATCTCCAATGTCACTTTCTGCAAGTGCCCGATCGGCACTTTACCGAACTAGATATGCATGATAGTGTATATGCATGCTAATGCACCGATCCGTGTTCCACGCTCTCGCCGACCCGGCTCGCCTTCGCATCGTCGAGGCAATGAAAGCGGGGGAGTGTGCCGTCGGGGACATTGTCGAGCGCATGGACATCCATCAGTCCGGCGTATCGCGGCACCTACGTATCCTTGCGCAAGCAGGGATCGTGCAGATGCGCCCCGACGGACAGAAGCGCCTCTACTCCCTGCGCAAAGAAGCGTTCGACCAGCTCGACGCTTGGGTGGCAAGATATCGCCGCCACTGGGAGGCGCGGCTCGACCGATTGGGCGCAGCGCTCGAACGAGGGCGGGCCGCGGACAAAACTGGCTCTCGGGAGAGGTCGTGATGACCGCCGCATCCACGATCGCGCGGGCCCAGTTCTCAATCGAGCGCACCTATTCCAGCTCGATTGATGATACCTGGGCGCTTTGGACCACCAAGGCTGGCATCGAGTCATGGTGGGGCCCGGAAGGGTTCGACGTTACTGTCACCTCGCTCGACCTGCGGCCAGGCGGCCAGCTGGTTTATCTGATGACGGCCACGGCGCCAGAGCAGGTGGCGTTCATGAAGCGCGCGGGCATGCCGCTCTCCACC